>JAFECX010000152.1 GCA_018241895.1 Pseudomonadota bacterium | reverse complement strand
TCGCCGCACCGGCCGCCGCGCCGCCGCCGGCCGGTGCCAGCGCGGCCGGCCTGCCTGTGGCGCCGGCGCCGGTCGCCGTACTCAACGTGGCCGGGCGCCAGCGCATGCTGATCCAGCGCGCCTGCAAGGCGTACCTGATGCTCGGCCAGCAGATCGCGCCGCCGCGCGCGCGGGCGATGCTGGACGACTCGATCGCGCGCTTCGAGGCGCAGCTGCTCGAGCTGTCCCGGTTGGCGCCGAGCGCGGATGCGCGCGCGGCGCTCGGCAAGCTCCAGCTGAGCTGGCGCGAGTACCGCGCCGTGCTGACCGCGCCGCCCAGCGTCGCCGGTGCGCAGGAGCTGTACCTGCTCGGCGAACCGGCGCAGGAGGCGGCGCACCGGCTCACGCTCGCCGTCGAGCGCGCCGCACCGACGCCGGCCGACCGCCTGGTCAACGTCGCCGGACGTCAGCGCATGCTCGCGCAGCGCATGGCCAAGTACGCGCTGTTCATCGCCTGGGGTGTGCAGCCGCACGCGGCGCGCATGGAGCTGAATCTGGCGCGCAGCGAGTTCTCGACGACGATGTACCAGCTTGCGACCGGGCTGCGCAACGATGCCATCGGCGTGCAGCTCGAACGGCTCGATGCCGAATGGCAGGCCTACCGCCCGCTGTTCGACCGCCCGCTCACGTCGGCGATGCTTGCCGATATCGCCGAACGCAGCGAGCGCATGCTCGATGCGGGCGAGACGCTGGTCTCGCTGTACGAACGGCTGGCGCTGGCCATGCCGGCCGCCGCACGCGCGTCGGGCGCGGCGAGCGGCAGCTCGGGGGCGCGCTGAGGTGACGACGGCGATCGGCGTGTGGCGTGCCTGGGTCCGCGCCGTCTGGCTGCTGCTCGCGCTCGCGCTGCCGATGCCGGCGTTCGCGACCGTCTACGATGCGCCGCTGCCCGCGCAGCTGACGACCGACCCCGACCTGTGCGCCTACGCGCCGTGCCGCGACGTGCTGCCCGGCGCCGACAGCTTCTCGCACCGCTTGGGGCGCCCGTCGTACGTCGAGGGCTACAAGACCGACGGCGACCACAAGTCGCTGGTCGGCTACGTGTTCCTGTCCACCGACATCGTCGATATTCCCGCCTACTCGGGCAAGCCGGTGGTGACGCTGATCGGCATGAACGCCAAGGGGATCATCACCGGCGTGCGCATCCTGAGGCACAGCGAGCCGATCCTGCTGGTCGGCATCCCGGAGGCGGCGCTCACCAAGTTCACGCGGCAGTACCTGGGCAAGTACGTCGGCGACAAGATCGAGGTCGGCCAGACGCGCGACGAGGCCGGCACCATCGGAGTCGACGCGATCAGCGGCGCCACGGTGACCGTGATCGCCGAGAACCAGGTGATCCTACGCTCGGGCTACGCGATCGCGCGGCAGGTCGGGCTGATCGAGACGGTGCCCAAGCCGCAGGCCGTCTTCACGCCGGTCGCGCAGAAGCTCGACTGGAATGCCCTGGTCCGGGAAGGCAGCGTCGCCCGCCTGACGGTGTGGCCGAAGGATGTCGGTGCCGAGGACACCGGCGAGCCCTACATCGACCTATGGTTCGGCTGCCTGAACGTGCCGACGATCGGCCGCAGCATCCTGGGCGATGCCGGCTACGCGCGGCTGATGAGCGACCTCGGGCCCGGCGAGCAGGCGATCTTCGTCCTCGGCAGCGGCGCCGCGTCGTTCAAGGGGTCGGGCTTCGTGCGCGGCGGCATCTACGACCGGATCCAGGTGGCGCAGGACGTCGATACCTTCACCTTCCGCGACACCGACTACCGCAACCTGTACGGCGTGCAGGCGGCAGGCGCGCCGGCCTACAAGGAGTCGGGAATCTTCCTGATCCGCGCCGGCAGCTTCAGCGCCGCCTACCCCTGGAGCCTGGTGTTCCTGGCGAACACGATCGACAAGCAGACGGGCGCCAAGACCTTCGTCAACTTCGACCGCGAGTACTGGCTGCCCGCGCGCTACCTCGAAGGCGGCCGCCCGAGCGTCGTGCGCCCCGATCCGCCGTGGCTGCGCGCGTGGAAGGCCCGCCCCGTCGAGATCGGCCTGTTCGTGCTCGTGCTCGCGGTGACTGCGGCCGTCTACGCCTCGCGCGACAAACTGGTGCGCCGCGCCAGGCGCAAGGACATGCGCTGGGTCGACTGGCCCAAGTACGCGATCTGGGCGACCAGCGTCGGCTTCTTCGGCGCGTACCTGCTCGCGCAGCCGAGCATCACCCAGGTGTTGACCTGGTTCCACTCGATCTTCTTCGAGTGGAAGTGGGAACTGTTCCTCACCGACCCGCTGGTCTTCATCTTCTGGTGGTTCACGATCGCCACGGTGCTGATCTGGGGCCGGGGGCTTTTCTGCGGCTGGCTGTGCCCGTACGGCTCGATGAGCCAGCTCGCCTTTCGCATCGCCGGGGCGCTGGGCCTCGAACGCTGGCAGTTCGCGCTGCCGCTGCGCTGGCACGACCGCCTGAAGTGGATCAAGTACGCGATCTTCGTCGGCCTGGTCGCCACGTCGTTCTATTCGATGGGGCTGGCCGAGCGCGCCGCCGAGGTCGAGCCGTTCAAGAGCACCTTCTTCGTCGGCGGGTTCTGGAATCGGGCGTGGCCGTTCGTCGCGTACTGGGTCGCGCTGTTCGGGCTGTCGCTTTTCACCGAGCGGCCGTTTTGCAAGTACCTGTGTCCGCTGGGCGCCGGGCTCGCGATCCCGTCGACCTTCCGCTTCTACGCGCTCGAGCGCAAGTCCGAATGCGACTGGTGCCATGCCTGCCAGCGGGGGTGCACCTCGCTGTCGATCGACGACGCCGGCCGCATCGACCAGCGTGAATGCATGCTGTGCCTGGACTGCCAGGTGCTGTACTACGATGACCGTGTGTGCCCGCCGCTGGGCCAGGAGCGCAACCGGCGCAAGAAGGCCGGGCTGCCGCTGACGCCGATCGGCGGCGACGGCTACTTCACGCCGCTGCCCTCGAGCGGCGCTGCGGCGGCATCGGTGTCGAAGGCGAAGCGATGAACGGCAAAGCCACCCCCGAGACCCCCCTGCCGCGGGTGGCCGATCCGACGCTGCCGCGCCTGCGCTGGCTGTGGGAAGAGCTGAAGTTCCACCTCGTGCCATGGGGGCCGGAGTTCCGCGAGCGGCCCGGCACGGCGCGCGCCATCCAGATCGGGATCGCGGTGCTGGTCACCGTTGCCTGGCTGCTCGCCGGCACCGGCCGCATCGGCCCGGCGATGGTCTCGGCCTGGTGGATCGGCTGGAGCGTCTACGAGGTCGCGGCGCGCCGCGTGTGCAAGCCGTGGATAAAGGACGGGCCGTGGTGGCAGCGCCATTTCCGGCCGGCGACGCTGCCCGATCTGATGGCCTATGTCGCGACCAAGAACGTGCTGATCGGTGCGGTGCTGTTCGCGGCGCTGCAGTCCACCGGGGTGCTCAGGTTCCTCGCCAGGATGCCGGCACTGCAGTGGCTGCACTGAGCGAATGCCTGGGTGCCGTCAAGTCCCGGCGCGCGCTCTCGCGGCGGGTTGCCTGCTGGCGTTCGCGACCCTCGCGGCGCAGGCGCGGGTCTGGCGGGTGCAGGCGGGCGGATCGATCGAAGCCGCGGTGGCCGCTGCCGCCGCCGGCGACACGGTCGCGATCGAGCGCGGCCAGTACGCGGTGCACCTGCACATCGACAAGCCGCTCACGCTGACCGGCATCGACCGGCCGACGCTCAGCGGCAGCGAGCACGGCGACGTCATCCGCGTCACCTCGCCCGATGTCACGATCGAGGGGCTGATCGTGCGCGACAGCGGCGCCGATCTCGGCGCCCAGAACGCCGGCATCTACCTCCAGCCGGGCGCACACCGCGCGACGGTGCGCGGCAACGACCTCGCGCACAACCTGTTCGGGCTGTGGATCGAGAAGGCCGACGACGTGCGCATCGAGGGCAACCTCATCACCGGCAAGCGCGAGCTGGCGTCGGCGCAGCGCGGCAACGGCATCCAGCTGTACAACAGCCAGCGCGCGCGCATCGTCGGCAACAACATCAGCTTCGCGCGCGACGGCATCTACGTCGATGTCTCGAACCACGCGCTGTTTCGCGGCAACCGGATCCACGATCTGCGCTACGGCACGCATTACATGACCTCCAACGACAACGTCTGGGAGGACAACGAGGCGTATCGCAACCGCGGCGGCCTCGCGCTGATGGAGGTGCGCCGCCAGATCGTGCGCCGCAACCGCGCCTGGGGCAACACCGACCACGGCATCATGCTGCGCACGATCCAGGATTCGGTCGTCGAGGGCAACGTCGTCGCCGGCAACAACCGCGGCTTCTTCGTCTACGACGCCGAGTACAACGTGATCCGCGACAACCTGGTGATCGGCAACCGGGTCGGCGTGCACCTGTGGGCCGGCTCGATCCACAACGAGGTCGAGGGCAACGACTTCATCGACAACCGCGAGCAGGTGCGCTACGTCGCCACGCGCGACGAACGCTGGGGAACGCGCGAGGGCAACTACTGGAGCAACTACGTCGGCTGGGACCGCAACGGCGACGGCATCGGCGACGTGCCGTACGTGGCCAACGACGCGGTCGACCGGCTGGTGTGGTGCCACCCGCTGGTCAAGCTGCTGCTGATGAGCCCGGCGATCCAGACGCTGCGCTTGGTGGCACAGCAGTTCCCGGTGCTGCGTGCGCCCAGCATCGTCGATGTCAAGCCGCGGATGATGCCGTTTCACCGCAATTGGAAGGACTGGATCGGTGTCGAACGTCGTTGAGCTGGACGCGGTGACGAAGGATTTCGCCGGCGTGCGCGCGGTCGACGGCGTCAGCTTCGCGGTCGCGCGCGGCGAGATCTTCGGCCTGATCGGCCCCAACGGCGCGGGCAAGACGACGCTGTTCAAGCTGATGCTGGGGCTGATCGAACCGAGCGCCGGGGCGATCCGCGTCGCCGGCGAGCGCGTGGGCGGCGCCGGCTTTCGCAACGCCCGCCGGCGCGTCGGGTACCTGCCCGAGAACGTCGTGCTGTGGGACAACCTGACCGGGCTGGAGACGCTGCGTTTTTTCGCTGCGCTCAAACGCGCCGACGCGCGCGGCTGCGCCGCAGCGCTCGAGCGGGTCGGCCTGGCCGACGCCGCCCAGCGCCGGGTGCGCGGCTACTCCAAGGGCATGCGCCAGCGGCTCGGCTTCGCACAGGCGCTGCTGGGCGAGCCGGCGCTGCTGTTTCTCGACGAGCCGACCTCGGGGCTCGATCCGCCGAGCCGGCGCGACTTCTACGACGCGCTGCGCAGCCTGCGCGAGCGCGGCGTCACGATGGTGCTGACCTCGCACGTGCTCGCCGAGATGCAGGAGCGCGTCGATCGGCTCGCCATCGTGCGCGAGGGGGCGCTGGCGGCCCTGGGCAGCGTCGCCGCGCTGCGCCAGGGCATCGCGCTGACGCTGCGCGTGCAACTGACGCCGCGCGAGGGCGGCGACGGCGATGCGCTCGCGATGGCGCTCGCCCGCGACGGCTTCGCGCCGACGCGCGACGGCAACGCCGGCCTGCAGGTGGTCTGTCCACGCGATCGCAAGATGGCGCTGCTGGCGGCGCTCGCGCCGCTGCTCGGTCGCCTGCGCGACCTCGAGATCCGCGAGCCTTCGCTCGAGGATGTGTTCGTCGGCTACACCGCCGACGCGCCGCGATGAGCATCGGGCTGGCCTGGCGCGAGGTGGGCGCGATCGCGGCCAAGGAGTTCCGCGAGCGGCGACGCAACCGCTGGATCGTCGCGGTCGCCGCGGTGTTCGCCGCATTCGCGCTGCTGATCGCCTACTTCGGCGCGGCGCAGCAGGGCGCGGTCGGGTTTCGCGGCATCCAGGTCACGATCGCGAGCCTGACCAGCCTCGTGATCTACCTGGTGCCGCTGATCGTGCTGCTGCTGGGCTACGACGCGATCGCCGGCGAGCGCGAGCGCGGCTCGCTCGATCTGCTGCTTTCGCTGCCGGTCACCCGCTTCGAGCTGCTGCTGGGCAAGTACCTCGGGCTGGGCGCCGCCTTCGCCGCCTCGACGCTGGTCGGCTTCGGCCTGGCCGGTGCGGTGCTGGTGTGGCGCGCCGAACCGGGCGCTCTCTTGCACTACGCCGCTTTCGTGGCGAGCGCGCTGCTGATGGGGATGGCGTTCTTGGCGCTGGCAGTGATGGTGTCGGTGATCGCCACCGACCGCACCCGCGCCAGCGGCGCGGCGATCGCGCTGTGGTTGTTCTTCGTGCTGGTATTCGATCTGCTGCTGCTCGGCGCGCTCGTGCTCAGTGGCGGGCGCGGCGTCGGCGAGGTGGTGCCGTACCTGCTGCTGCTCAATCCGGCAGACGTCTTTCGCGTGCTCAACATCTTCACGATGGCCGATGTCGCGGTGCTCTACGGTCTGGCCACCGTCGTGCCGCCGGCGCTGGCCGACCCGCGGCTGCTGGGCGCCGTGATGGCGGCCTGGATCGTCGCGCCATTGGGGATCGCGGCCTGGAGGTTCAAGTGATGTCGAGCTTTGCTCCTTCGCCGCTGCGGCGCGCGCTGCTGCTGGCTGCGGTGTTCACCGCTGCCGGCTGCGCCAAGCCCGAGCCGTCCACCCAACCGCGGGCAATCACGCGCGAGACCGTCTGCTCGCTCGACGGCATGACGCTCGCGGACTATCCCGGCCCGAAGGGCCAGATCGTCTACGCGCAAGGCGAACCCGATTTCTTCTGCGACACGGTCGAGCTGGTGGCGATCCTGCTGCGTCCCGAACAGGTGCGCGCGATCGCCGGCGCCTACACCCAGGACATGGCCGCAACCGACTGGACGCAGCCGCTGGATCACTGGATCGACGCCCGGCGCGCGATCTACGTGGTCGGCAGCGACGCCAAGGGCAGCATGGGCCCGACGCTGGCGACCTTCGCCCGCGTCGAGGACGCACAGGCCTTCGCCGCCAGGCACGGCGGCCAGGTGCTGCACTTCGAGCAGATCACGCCGGCAATGGTCAACCTCGACGGCGGGGTGCTCAAGGACGAGCGCATGTGACGCCCGGGCGGCGGCTCAGTACCCCAGCCGCCTGCAGATCTCCAGCGACAACGCGCTCTGGTTGAGCGTGTAGAAGTGGATGCCGGGCGCGCCGCCGGCCACCAGGCGCTCGCACAGCCGCGTCACCACATCGAGGCCGAAGGCGCGGATCGAGGCCGCGTCGTCCATGTAGCCTTCCATCTTCAGTGCCACCCAGCGCGGGATCTCGATGCCGTCGCGCGCCGCGAACTGCGCGATGCGTGCGTAGTTGTGGAACGGCATGATGCCCGGCACGATCGGCACCGTGACGCCGAGCTTGCGCACTTCGTCGACGAAGTGGAAGTAGGCGTCCGGGTTGAAGAAGAACTGCGTGATCGCCGCGTCGGCGCCGGCCTTCACCTTGTGCGCGAAGTGCTCGAGATCGCGGCGCGCGTAGCGCTGCTGCGGGTGGTACTCGGGGTAGGCGGCGACTTCGACGAGCCAGTCGCGGCCCTGCGTCTGGCGGATGAAGGCCACCAGCTCGCTGGCGTAGCGGAACTCGCCGGCGGTGACGACGCCGCTGGGCAGATCACCGCGCAGTGCGACGAGGCGGCGGATGCCCTGCCCGCGGTACAGCTCGAGCAGTTCGGCGATGCCCTGGCGCGTGCTGCCGATGCACGACAGATGCGGCGCGGCTTCATGGCCGAGCGCGGCGATGTCCTGCACGGTGGACAGCGTCTTGTCGCGCGTGCTGCCGCCGGCGCCGTAGGTGACGCTGAAGTACGCGGGTGCCAGCGGCGCCAGCTCGGCCACGACGCCGCGCAGCTTCTCGCTTCCCACCGAGGTGTTGGGCGGGAAGAACTCGAAGCTCAGGGATGGCAGTGTGCTCATGTGTGGAGGGTCGGTCGCCCGGGGGTCGAAGCCTACCGCGGCGCGCCGGGCTGTCGTTGTGCCGCAGCGCGAAGGCGGCAGCCGAAGGCGTGGAGCGGGGTTTGCCGGGAGACGACCGCCGCGGCACGCCGGGTCCGCATCAGTAGCGATAGCTGTCGGGCTTGTACGGCCCGGCCTTGGGCACGCCGATGTACGCCGCCTGCTCGTCGCTCAGTTCGGTGAGCCGGGCGTTGAGCGTCGCCAGCTGCAGCCGCGCCACCTTCTCGTCGAGCCGCTTGGGCAGCACGTAGACCTTGCCCTGCTCGTAGAAGTCGCGGTGCGTGTACAGCTCGATCTGCGCGATCGTCTGGTTGGCGAACGAGCTCGACATCACGTAGCTCGGGTGCCCGGTGGCGCAGCCCAGGTTCACGAGGCGCCCCTTGGCCAGCAGGATGATGCGCTTGCCGTCGGGGAAGATCACGTGGTCGACCTGCGGCTTGATCTCCTCCCAGCGGTACTTCTCGAGCGCCGCGACCTGGATCTCGTTGTCGAAGTGGCCGATGTTGCACACGATCGCGTTGTGCTTCATGCGCGCCATGTGCTCGTGCGTGACGACGTCCTTGTTGCCGGTGGCGGTGACGAAGATGTCGGCCTTGTCGGCGGCCCAGTCCATCGTCACGACGCGGTAGCCCTCCATCGCCGCCTGCAGCGCGTTGATGGGGTCGATCTCGGTCACCCAGACCTGTGCCGACAGGCTGCGCAGCGCCTGCGCGCTGCCCTTGCCGACGTCGCCGTAGCCGGCCACGAGCGCGATCTTGCCGGCCACCATCACGTCGGTGGCGCGCTTGATGCCGTCGACCAGGCTCTCGCGGCAGCCGTACAGGTTGTCGAACTTGCTCTTGGTGACGCTGTCGTTGACGTTGATGGCGCGGAACATCAGCGTGCCGCGTGCGCTCATCTCCTTCAAGCGATGCACGCCGGTGGTCGTCTCCTCGGTGACGCCGATGATCTCGGCGCTCTTGCGGCTGTACCACGTCGGGTCGGCGGCGAGGCGGGCGCGGATGGCGGCGTAGAGCTCGCGCTCCTCCTCGCTCGTCGGGCTGGCGAGCACGCTGGCGTCCTTCTCGGCGCGCTTGCCCAGGTGCATCAGCAGCGTGGCGTCGCCGCCGTCGTCGAGGATCATGTTCGGGCCTTCGCCCGCGCTGCCCTTGGCGCCGAACTCGAAGATGCGGTGCGTGTAGTCCCAGTAGTCCTTCAGCGTCTCGCCCTTGTAGGCGAACACCGGCGTGCCGGCGGCGGCCAGCGCGGCGGCGGCGTGGTCCTGCGTGCTGAAGATGTTGCACGAGGCCCAGCGCACCTCGGCGCCCAGCGCCTGCAGCGTCTCGACCAGCACCGCGGTCTGGATGGTCATGTGCAGGCTGCCGGCGATGCGCGCGCCCTTCAAGGGGCGGCTGGCGGCGTACTCGCGGCGGATCTGCATGAGCGCCGGCATCTCGTGCTCGGCGATGGCGATCTCCTTGCGGCCCCAGCCGGCGAGCGAGGGGTCGGCGACGGCGTGCGGGGTGGCGGGCGTCGGCGCGGGAACGGCATTCATGATCGGGCTCCAGTCGGTGAACAGGGGCCCGCACGCCGGCGACGCTGGGAATCCGAGAGCATGGGCTCACCGCGTACGACGTCGTGCGGGTGAGCGCGGTTGCCAGTGGCTCCGAGCCTGGCCCCCTTGGCGTGCAGCGGCGCACGGGCGGGGGTTGCAACGCTCCTCGGAAAGCCGGCGATTGTATCGATCCCGGGGCCCGCACCACAGCGGCCGCCCATGCAACCGGGGCGTCGCAAACAGCCGGCCCCGGGGCCTGCGGCAGAATTCCCGCTCATGGACCCCGGGCGACGTGAATAGGGCACAGGCGGGCGGATCCGACGCCGCACCGACGGGCGAGACGGGCCGGCGTGCGCGCGCGCAATGCCGTCCCTGGGCCGAGGCAGCGCACGAGCGTCTGCGCGCCGTGCTCGGCGTCATGACCGACATCGACGACACGCTCACGCGCGACGGCGCCATCGAGGCGCCGGCGCTCGGTGCGCTCGCGCGGCTGCACGCCGCCGGCGTGCCGGTGGTGGCGATCACCGGGCGGCCGATGGGCTGGAGTGCAGGCTTCGCGCGCGACTGGCCGCTTTCGGCCATCGTCGCCGAGAACGGCGCCGTGGCGCTGATTCCCGGCCCGCGCGGAGTCGCGGTCGAGTACGCGCAGGACGAGGCCACGCGCACGGCCAACGCGCGCCGGCTCGCCGCTGCCGCCGGGCGCATCGTGCGCGAGGTGCCCGGTGCCACGCTCGCGCGCGACAGTGCCGGCCGCGTCACCGACATCGCCATCGACCACTCCGAGTTCGTGGCGCTCGCACGCGCGGACGTGGCGCGTGTCGTCGCGCTGATGCGCGCGCAGGGCATGAACGCCACCGTCAGCTCGATCCACGTCAACGGCTGGTACGGCGAGCACAGCAAGTGGAGCGGCGCGTGCTGGATGACGGAGCGCCTGTTCGGTCGTGCGCTCGAGCGCGAGGTGTCGCGCTGGGTCTACGTCGGCGACTCGACCAACGACCAGCCGATGTTCGGGCGTTTCGCGCTCAGCGTCGGCGTGGCCAATCTGCTGCGCTTTGCCCGCGAACTGGAGGTCTGGCCGGCCTATCTCACGGCCGGCGAGCGCGGCGCCGGCTTTGCCGAAGTCGCCGACGCCGTGCTTGCGGCCCGGTCGCAGGGTGTGGACGATGCGGCGGGCGCGGCGGGCGCGGCGGGCGCGGCAGATGCAGCAGGTGCGCCGTGAGTGAGTCGGGCGGCGCTGCTCCCGCGCGCCCGGTGCCGGGGCTGGTTGCGGCTTTCGGCCTCGCGCTGGCCGCCGCCGTCTCGCTCGGGCTGGCGCGTTTTTCGTACGCGCTGCTGCTGCCGCCGATGCGTGCCGACCTCGGCTGGAGCTACTTCACCGCGGGCGCGATGAACACGGTCAATGCAGCCGGCTACCTGGTCGGCGCGCTGCTGGCGCCGCGCATGCTGGCGCGCTTCGATGCGCGCGCGGTGATGCTGGCCGGCGGTCTCGGCGCCGCGCTCGTGCTCGCCGCGCACGCCGCGGCGCGTACCGATGCGGCGCTCGCGCTGCTGCGCGCGCTCACCGGCATCGCCAGCGCGGCGAGCTTCGTCGGCGGCGGCGTGCTCGCGGCGCGGCTGGCCGGCGTGCATCCGGCGCGCTCGGGGTTGATGCTCGGCATCTACTATGGCGGCGTCGGCATGGGCATCGTGGCCTCGACGCTGATCGTCCCGGCGCTGGTGCCGGCGGCCTCGGGGCCGCCCGATGCGGTGGCGCGCTGGCCCGCAGCGTGGGCGGCGCTGGGCGTGTCGGCGCTGGCGGCGACCTGGCTCACGGCGTCGACGACGCGCGCGCTGCACGCGCCGCCGGTCGCCGGCCGGCGGCTCGCGGCGTTCCCCCTGCGCCGCTTCCTCTTTGCGCTGGGCGGGTACACGATGTTCGGCATAGGCTACATCGGGTACATGACCTTCGTCGTCACGCTGCTGCGCGAGCAGGGGCAGGGCACGGGCGTCGTGACGGCGTTCTACATCCTGCTCGGCTGCGGTGTCGTCGCCTCGTCGTGGTTGTGGTCGGGCTTGCTGCAGCGCCACCGCTCGGGGTTGCCGCTGGCGCTGCTCAACGGCCTGCTCGCGCTGGCCACGGCGCTGCCGGTGCTGTGGCCGACGCGGCCCGCGGTGTTTGCCTCGGGGCTGCTGTTCGGCGGCGTGTTCCTGTCGGTCGTCGCCTCGACGACGGCGCTGGTGCGTCACAACTGCGCGAGCGCCGCGTGGCCGGCCGGCATTGCCGCCTTCACGATCGTCTTCGCCTTCGGGCAGATCCTCGGCCCCAGCCTGGTCGGCGCGATCGCCGACGGCCCGGGCGGCCTCGAACGCGGCTTCGTCTGGAGCGCCGCGGCGCTGGCTCTGGGCGCGCTGCTCGGCCTGCTGCAGCGTCCGCTGGCGCGCTGAAGCCCGTCTGGCCCAGCGCGGGCGGCGCGGCCGGTGCCACGACCGCAATGGCGCAGACGCGGTCTTGCATTCCCGCTAGAGTGCACACGCCGGGCGGCGCGCGGGCCGCACCCGGCGAAGCAGGCCGCGCCGCGGCAGCGAATGCGCGATGACGAGACCAGCGGCGGCGCACTGCAGCGTCGCGGCGCAGCGGAGACGAGCAATGGCGAGCGACAACGACTTCGGACTCATCGGCCTGGCGGTGATGGGCCAGAACCTGGTGCTCAACGTCGAGAGCCGCGGCTTCTCGGTGAGCGTCTACAACCGCTCGGCCGACGTCACCGACGCCTTCGTGGCGGCGCATCCGGGCCGGCGCATCACCGGCTGCCGTACCCTCGCCGAATTCGTCGGCAGCCTGGCCGTGCCGCGCCGCATCATGCTGATGGTCAAGGCCGGGGCCCCCGTGGATGCGGTGCTCGGGCAACTCGCGCCGCTGCTCGACAAGGGCGACATCGTCATCGACGGCGGCAACAGCCTGTGGAGCGACACCGAGCGGCGCGATGCACAGCTCGGCGCACAGGGCCTGCGCTTCGTCGGCGCCGGCGTCTCCGGCGGCGAGGAGGGCGCGCGCAAGGGGCCCTCGATCATGCCCGGCGGCCCCGCCAGCTCGTGGGCCGAGCTGAGGCCGATCTTCGAGGCCATCGCCGCGCGTGTCGACGGCCAGCCGTGCGTGATGCACATCGGCCCGGGCGGCGCCGGCCACTACGTGAAGATGGTGCACAACGGCATCGAGTACGGCGACATGCAGCTCATCTGCGAGGCCTACGCGCTGATGCAGGCCGCGGGCATGAGCGCCGAGGACATGGCGGCCGTGTTCGAGCGCTGGAACGCGGGCGAGCTGCAGAGCTACCTGATCGAGATCACGGCGCGCATCCTGGCCACGCGCGACCCCGAGACCGGCTCGCCCATCGTCGACGTCATCCAGGACCGCGCCGGGCAGAAGGGCACCGGGCAGTGGACGCTCGTCAGCGCCGCCGATTGTGCGGTGGTGGTGAGCACCATCAACGCCGCCGTCGAGGCGCGCGTGCTCAGCTCGATGAAGGCGGCGCGCGTGGCGGCGAGCGCGCGCCTGCACGGGCCGGCGCCGCGCCTGGCGATGCCGGCAGCCGAGCTCGTCGAACGCCTGCACGCGGCGCTGTACGCGAGCAAGATCGTCAGCTACGCGCAGGGCCTGGACCTGATGCGCACGATGAGCGAGAAGAAGGGCTGGCAGCTCGACTTGGGCGGCATCGCCGGCATCTGGCGCGGCGGCTGCATCATCCGCGCCCGCTTCCTGGGCCGCATCACCGAGGCCTATCGCGCCGATCCGGCGCTGTCCAACCTGATGCTCGCGCCGTTCTTCGAAGCCGCGCTCAACGGCGCGCAGCAGGCGTGGCGCGAGGTCGTCGCGCTGGCGGTGTCGGCGGGCATTGCGGTGCCGGCGACGAGTGCCTCGCTCGCCTACTACGACGCCTACCGCAGTGCGCGGCTGCCGGCCAACCTGCTGCAGGCGCAGCGCGACTTCTTCGGCGCGCACACCTACGAGCGCGTCGACCGGCCGGCCGGGCAGATGTTCCACACCGAGTGGCCGGAGGTGATCGGCTGAAGACGCGGGCGTACTCGTGGCGCCACCGGCGCCACCTGACGCGATCGGGCGGGTGGCGCCGATCGCGTGCGGCGCCGAAGCGGGGCGCGGCGGGCGCGCCGCCTGTCGGTGCGTCGACCGCAGCCGTGCCGGGCACGGCCTGCGGCCGACGTGGGCGCGATTACAGCGGCGGGATGCGCAGCGTCTGCCCCGGGTAGATCTTGTCCGGGTGCACGAGCATCGGCTTGTTGGCCTCGAAGATCACCGGATACTTGTTCGCATCGCCGTAGAACTTCTTGGCAATCTTGCTCAGGTTGTCGCCGCTGACGACGACGTGCCATTGCGCCTCGGGGTGCGCCTGCTCCACGGTGAGCTGGTCGTTGACCGCCGCCACGCCGGAGACGTTGCCGCAGCACAGCAGCACCTTCTCCTTGGTGGCCTGATCGGGCATCACGCCGGCGACGGTGACGGTGGAGCTCGCGGCATCGAAGCTCACGTCGAGCTTGTCGGCCGGCAACCCCTGCGCGCGCACGTAGGCGACGATCGCGTCGCTCGCCGCCTTGGACAGCGCGGCCGCGTCCGGCGCCGCCTGCGCGGGAGCGGCGGCCTTGGCCTCGCCCTTGCCGAACAGCTTCTCGCCAGCGTCCTTGATGAACGACATCAATCCCATGGCTTCACTCCTTCCTTTGCTTGCGTTGTGAATCGGCAATGCTAGCCGGCATCGCTGGAGCAATCACCCCAGTGCGTCGATGCCGGCGTCTGCCCGCAGCGCCATGTCGAATGCGCCGGGGCGCGGCGCTCGTGCGCCAGCGCACGTGCCGCAGCGTGCGGCGCGCGTGCCGCAGGCACGAGGCCCGATAATGCCGACCGTGAAGCAGGCCAGACCGCCGCTGGTGCGAGCGGGGAAACCCGGCACTGGAGGAAGGTCCGGACTGCACAGGGCGGCGTAGCAGGTAACACCTGTCCGGCGTGAGCCGAGGATCAGAGCAACAGAGACGAGTCGGTGCGAGGCCAGGCCGCGCATCGGGTGAAACGGGCAATCTCTACGCGCAGCAACACCAAGTAGGCCGGCTTTGATGCGGCCCGCGGAGCCGGCGGGTAGGTGGCACCGAGCCGGGTGGGCGACCCCCGGCCCAGAGGAATGGCGGTCACGGCGCCTCGTCGCGAGGCGGGGCGCCGCACAGAATCCGGCCTATCGGCCTGCTTCACATTCTTGCCGTCGCCGGGGTGCCGCGGGCGGGTGCAACGCCGGCGCCGGGTGCGCACGAGCAGCAGCGCGTGCGCCGTGCCCGTAGACTGCGCCTCTTTCCCCTGCACCATGCACCCCGACGCGCAAACGCTCTGGCGCGGCTCGCGCTGGACGCTGACGCTGCTCATCGCCTGCCTGAGCATGCTCGGGCCGTTCTCGATCGACACCTACCTGCCGGCCTTCAGCGGCATCGGCGCGTCGATCGGCGCCTCGCCGGCCGAGATGCAGCAGACGCTGTCGAGCTACCTGCTCGGCTTCGCGGTGATGAACCTGTTCCACGGCGCGCTGTCGGACAGCTTCGGCCGCCGCCCGGTGGTCCTCGTCGGTGCGGCCGTCTTCACGCTCGCCTCGATCGGCTGCGCACTGTCGAACTCGATCGGCTGGCTGGTGGCCTTTCGCGCGCTGCAGGGCCTGTCGGCGGGCACCGGCATGGTGGTCTCGCGCGCCATCATCCGCGACCTGTACGGCGCGGCCGACGCGCAGCGCGCGATGTCGCAGGTGACGCTGTACTTCGCCGTCGCGCCCGCGGTGGCGCCGCTGCTGGGCGGCTGGGTGTTCGCGGGCCTGGGCTGGCATGCGATCTTCTGGATGCTCGCGCTCTTGGGCCTGCTGCTGTGGATCGTGATCTGGCGCCGGCTGCCCGAGACGCTGCACCACTCCGAGCGTCAGCCCTTGCATCTGCTGCACCTGCTGCGCGGCTACGCCGGGCTCGTGCGCAGCCCGCAGTTCCTCGCGCTGGTCGTGGCCAGCGGCATCCCGTTCAACGGCATGTTCCTGTATGTGCTCGCGGCGCCGGCCTTCGTCGGCGAGCACCTGGGGCTGGCGCCGACGCAGTTCTTCTGGTTCTTCGCCATCAACGTCAGCGGCATCATGGCCGGTGCCTGGCTGTCGGGGCGGCTGGCGGGGCGGGTGCCGTGGCGCCGGCAGATCCGCTGGGGCTTCGTCGTCATGAGCGTGGTGTCGGTGCTCAACGTGGTGCTCAACCTCGTCTTCGAGCCCAACGCATGGTGGTCGATGTGGCCGATCGGGCTGTACGCGCTCGGCTGGTCGCTGATGACGCCGGTGGTCACGCTGCTCGTGCTCGACCAGGTGCCCGAGCGCCGCGGCATGGCCTCGTCGGTGCACTCGAGCATCTCGAGCGCGGCCAACGCGCTGGTGGCGGGCGCGCTCACGCCGCTGGTGATGAACTCGCCGCGCGACCTGGCGCTGGCCGCGCTCGTGCTGATGGCCGCCGGGCTCGTGTCCTGGACCTGGGTCAAGCGGCAGGTCACCTGAGACCCTGTGAACGAACCACGCACGCCCGCTCGACGCACCCTGACGCCCCCGCTCGGCGTTGCAAATGCTCGCCATATCGCGCGCTATGGCTGCGCTTTGTGCCTTGATCAGGGCCGTCCTGTCGCGCCGCTCGGGCGCGACCGGTTCGTCCACAGGTTCTGAGCGGCGCGGCTCGCGCTTCCCACCTCAGGCCGTCGGGCGTGCCGCGCTCCGGCTCAAGTGAGCGCCCGCGCGGCCGATAGCCTGCGCGGAGCCCCACGCATGATTTCGCGCCTGTCCGATCCCGTGCCAGCGCGCCGCGCGGCCCTGCTGCGCGCGCTGCTGCTGCTGGCCTTCCTGCCGGGCGCGCCGAGCGCGTCGGCGGCCGATGTACAGGCGCAGCGTGCGGGGCCGGGCTCGGCCGCCCAGGGCGCGGCATCGGCCGCGGCGGCGGCGCCGGCGGCGCCGATCGTCGATCCGATGGAGCGGCTGCGCCGGCGGCTCGCCGAACGGCTGGGCGGCGGAGGCGGCGCAGCGCTGTCGGGCAAGGTCGATGTGCACAGCGCCGCCGGGGCGTCGAGCGCCGTGGCCGCCGAAGCGCCGAAGGCCGTGGCGAAGGCCCGCAGTGCCGTGCGTCCTCGTGCCGCCGCGGCGCCGGCAGGCGCCATCTACGCGGCAAAGGCGCCGCGTGCGGCCGCCGAGCGCACCGCCGCCGCGGCACCGGCCCAGGCGGAGGCGGCGCACTGGGGTTACGAAGGCGCGGGCGGCCCCGCGGCCTGGGGCAGCCTGCAGCCGGACTATGCCCTGTGCGCGTCGGGCGAGCGGCAAAGCCCGATCGACATCCGCGACGGCCTGGCGGTCGATCTCGAGCCGGTGCGCTTCGACTACCAGGCCAGCCGCTTCGCCGTCGTCGACAACGGTCACACGGTGCAGGTGAACGTCGCGCCGGGCAATGCGGTCGAGATCGGCGGGCGACGCTTCGAGCTCGTGCAGTTCCACTTCCACCGGCCGTCGGAGGAGCGCATCGACGGCCGCCAGTTCGAGATGTCGGTGCACCTCGTGCACAAGGAGGCCGGCGGCCGGCTCGCGGTGATCGCCGTGCTGCTCGACAAGGGGCCGGCACAGCCGGTCGTGCAGACGGTGTGGAACCACCTGCCGCTGGAAAGGAACGTGCAAGTGCAGGCGCGCACGACGCTCGATCCGGCCGGCCTGCTGCCGGGCGATCGCCGCTACTACACGTACATGGGCTCGCTCACGACGCCGCCGTGCAGCGAGGGCGTGCAGTGGGTGGTGATGCGCGCGCCGGTGACGGCCGCCGCCGAGCAGATCGAGCTGTTCGCCCGGATCTATCCGATGAACGCGCGGCCGCTGCAGGCGGGCGCGGGGCGGCGGATCCTGCAGTCGAACTGAGCAACCTGTGAACGAACCACTCACGCCCGCTCGGCGCGCCCTGACGCCCGCGCCCGGCGCTGCGGATGCCCGCCCTATCGCGCGATCGGGCTGCGCTTTGCGCCTTGATCGTGGCCGCCCTGTCGCGCCGCTCGGGCACGACCGATTCACTCACAGTTTCTGAGCACCGCCGGGGCCGGGCTGCGCCCGCTGCGCGCCCCGCCCGAGGTCGAGCGCAGTGGCACAGCCACGTGGGCTCGAGCGCTTCAGCGCGCGCGCCGCGCCGCGAACAGCAGCGGCCAGGCCCACAGGCTCGCCAGCCACAGGGCCACGCGAGCCGGCGATAGCGCGCGCGTCTCGTGCTGCGCCACACGCAAGAACAGCACGGCGGCGCCCAGCACCACGTACAGCAGCAGGCCGCCGTAGATCGACACGCGCACGCCGTAGCCGCCGCCGAGCCAGTCGCCGACGACGCGCCCGAGCGCCGCCGCCAGCAGCACGGCCAGCAGCAGCGCCAGCGCCACGCCGGCGATCGCGTGGCGCAGGTTCCACAGGGGATCGTTGTGCATCGCCTCCAGTTTGCCGCGTGCGCGCGTGCGGCGGTGGCGCGCCCGCCTCAACCGAGCGCCCGCCCCTCCGCCGCCCGGCCGATCACGCCGGCGCCGACAACGAGAACTTGTGCACGAATCGCCGCGGTGCGCACGGATCGGGGCAAACGAGGAAGGCCGTGCGGCCCTCCAGTTCAAGAAGCGCTTTCAGTGCCGTAGCCAAGTCCTTCATTATTCAGCGCTTTCCAGCCCAGCGGATCGCTTTCGAATCGATCCGTAAGTGATTGATTTCCTTGATTTTTCCTTGGCCGTCGCGTTGACCTGGAGAGTACTCTCGATTAGAGTGGGGATTCGTGCAGATGAGTGTTGAATAGTGTCTCAAGCGCCCTATCGCGGCGGTCCAGTGCTGACTCTCGACCAGAAGGGGCGCATCACCGTGCCTGCGCGCTGGCGCGAGCAGCTCATGGCCAGCGTGGGTGGCAGGCTCATCGTCACGAAGAACGCCGACGGCGGCCTGTCGCTGTATCCGCCGCCGGTGTGGGAGCAGCTCGAGCGCGTCGTGCTCGAGCTGACCGCGGACGACGACCCGTGGCGGCGCATCCTGGCCGGCAACTCGGAGGAGGTAGAGATCGACAGCGCCTCGCGCGTGCTGATTCCGCCCGATCTCAGGCGCTGGGCGGGGCTCGAACGCGAGGTGAAGTTCATGGGCCTGGGTACCTATTTCGAATTGTGGGATCTCGGCCGTTACGAAGTCCACGAAGCGCAGGCCATCGCCAGGGGCAAGCCCGAGGCGCTGCGCAACCTCAGGCTGGCGTGAACGACGCAAACCGATGGCTGCACCGCACCGTGCTGCTCGACGAGGCCGTGGCGGCGCTCGTCACGCAGCCCGAGGGCGTGTACGTCGACGGCACCTTCGGCCGCGGCGGGCATGCGCGCGCGATCCTCGCGCGTCTCGCGCCCGCCGGGCGCCTGTATGCCTTCGACAAGGATCCCGAGGCGGTGGCCGCTGCGCAGGCGATGGCCGACCCGCGCCTCGCCGTGCTGCACGCCAGCTTCGCCGAGATGGACGTCCGGCTGGCCGCGCTCGGCGTGGCGCAGGTGCAAGGCGTGCTGCTGGACCTGGGCGTGAGCTCGCCGCAGCTCGACAACCCCGAGCGCGGCTTCAGCTTTCGGCACGACGCGCCGCTGGACATGCGCATGGACACCACGCGCGGCGAGACGGCGGCCGAATTCCTGGCCCGCGCCAGCGCGCGCGAAATCGTGGAGGTGCTGCGTGACTATGGCGAAGAACGGGCTGCTGTACCGATTGCAAAGGCGCTTGTGGCTCGCCGCGAAGGCGGCTCCCCCGTGCGCCGCACCGGTGAGCTGGCCGCGCTCGTGGCTCGCGCCGTCAAGTCCCGCGAGGCGGGCCAGGACCCTGCAACGCGCACGTTTCAGGCTTTACGGATTCACGTCAATGCCGAGCTCGAGGCGCTCGGCCAAGGGCTGAAGGCCGCGTTGGCGCTGCTCGCTGCCGGGGGACGACTCGTGGTCATCGCTTTCCACTCGCTGGAGGACCGCATCGTCAAGCGCTTCATCGCCGCCGAAAGCCGCGACGAGCCGGACCGCCGCGTGCCGTTCGCCCCGCCGCGCCCCCTGCGGCTGAGGGCGCTGGCGCGCGTCAAGCCCTCGGCGGCCGAAGTGGCCGCCAACCCGCGCGCCCGCTCGGCGGTGATGCGCGTGGTCGAGCGTACGTCCGAGGCCGCATGAACGCGGGCGCCCGCTTCGATGCGCACATTGCGCAGCACGGACTGTGCAGGACGACCGGGTGAGCAAGCTCGACCTGCTGCTCGTGGCCGTGCTGCTGGCCAGCGCGCTGGCGTTGGTGCGCACGTCGTACGAAGCGCGGCGCCTGTTCGCCGAACTCGACCGCGTGCGCGCCGAGCAGCGCCGCCTGGACGGCGAATACAAGCGCCTGGACGCGGAGCGCCAGGCGCAGGCCACGCACCTGCGCGTCGAGCGCATGGCGCGCGACAAGCTGGCGATGCGCGCTGCCACGCCCGGCATCACCACCTTCGTCGACGAGGGCGCCGGCAAGGGGGCGACACCGTGAGCGTCGGTGCACGTTCTGCGGGCGCTGCGCGCGCCGCCGGTGCGCGCAGCGTGAACTACGCGACCAGCCCGCTGCTGGCCAGCCGGACGCCCCCCTGGCGCTCGCGCTTCGTCGTGCTGCTGGTCGGCGCGGCGTTCGCGCTGCTGCTCGGGCGCGCCGTCTACGTGCAGATCGCCGCCGCGGGCTTCTATCAGGCACAGGGCGCAAAGCGCTTCGTGCACCGCGAGCGGGTGCCCGCCAGCCGCGGCCGCATCCTCGATCGCAACGGCCTCGTGCTGGCCACCAGCGTCGCGATGCCGACGGTGCAGGTCGATCTGAAGGCCTTCGCCGCCGACACGGCCGACCGCAAGGCGCGCATCGCGGCGCTCGCGCGTGCACTCGACGTGCCGAAGAAGGACGTCGCCGAGCGGCTCGAGGGCGCCAGCGGCACCGTGACGCTGCGCCGCCACATCGAGGAACCGGTGTGGCTGGCGGTCAAGGCGCTCGGCCTGGAGGGCGTGTCGGAGACGCGCGAGTACCGCCGCCGCTACCCCGAGGGTGAGGCGGCGGCGCACGTGGTGGGCTTCACCGACGTCGACGACAAGGGCCAGGAGGGCATCGAACTCGGTTTCGAGTCGCAGCTCGAGGGCCGCGCCGGGCAGCGCACCGTGGTGCGCGATCGGCTCGGGCGCGTGGTCGAGGACGTCGGCGAGCCGCTCGATCCGCTCAACGGCGACGACGTCACGCTGGCCATCGACAGCAAGGTCCAGTTCTTCGCCTGGCAGTGCGTGCGCGACGCGGTGCGCGCGCACCAGGCGCGCGGCGGCAGCGTGGTCGTGCTCGACGCGAAGACGGGCGAACTGCTGGCGCTGGCCAACTACCCGAGCTTCGACCCCGGCCAGCGCAGGCGCGTCGGCGGCGAGCAGCTGCGCAATCGCGCGCTGACCGACACCTTCGAGCCGGGCTCGACGATGAAGCCGTTCACGATCGCGCTCGCGCTCGAGACCGGCCGCGTCAAGCCGACCACGCCGATCCAGACGGCGCCGGGCAGCATCACCGTCACCGGCTCGACGATCCGCGACTCGCACCCGCACGGCGTGCTCACGGTGGCCGAGGTGATCCAGAAGTCGAGCAACGTCGGCACCACGAAGATCGCGCTGCAGATGGACCGGCGCGAGATGTGGGAGATGTTCACCTCGGTCGGCCTGGGCCAGAAGCCGCGCATCGACTTTCCCGGTGCCGTCACCGGGCGGCTGCGGCCCTGGAAGAGCTGGCGCCCGATCGAGCAGGCGACGATGAGCTACGGCTACGGCCTGTCGGTGAGCCTGATGCAGCTCGCGCGCGCCTACACCGCGTTCGCGCGCGATGGCGAGGTGGTCCCGGTGACGATCGTCAAGCGCGCGAGCGAGCAGCCGGTGGCCGGCCAGCGCGTGATGTCGGCGCGCACCGCGCGCGAGGTGCGCCAGATGCTGCAACTGGCCGCCGGGCCCGGCGGCACGGCGCCGAAGGCGCAGACGCTGGGCTACTCGGTCGGCGGCAAGACCGGCACCGCGCGCAAGCAGGAAGGACGCGGCTACGGCAACAAGTACCGCGCCTGGTTCGTCGGCCTGGCGCCGGTGAGCGATCCGCGCATCGTCGTCGCCGTGATGGTCGACGAGCCCGGCAAGGGCAGCTACTTCGGCGGCGAGGTCGCCGCGCCCGTGTTCAGCCAGGTGGTGCAGCAGACGCTGCGCATGCTCGGCGTGCCGCCCGACCTCGAGGTCAGGCCGCAGATCGTCGGCAAGCCGGTGCCGGCCGAGATCGAGAGCTTCTGATGGCAACGCCGCAATGCCTGCCCAGCGTCGCCGCTGCCGAGGCCTGGCTGCGCGCGCGCGGCGCCGGCGCGCTGCGCACCGACAGCCGCGAGGTCCGCCCCGGCGAGGCCTTCGTCGCCTGGCCGGGCTGGGCCAGCGACGGCCGGCGCTACGTGCACGACGCCCTGGCCGCGGGTGCGGTGGCCTGCCTGGTCGAGGACGAGGGCGTCGAGGCCTTCGGCTTCGACGACGCGCGCGTGGCCAGCGTCGCGGGCCTGAAGGCCGCGTGCGGGCCGCTGGCCGACGCCTGGTTCGACCGCCCGAGCGCACACCTGGACATCGTCGCCGCCACCGGCACCAACGGCAAGACCTCGACCAGCTGCTGGACCGCCGAGGCGCTGGCGCGCTGCGGGCGGCGTGCGGGCGTCATCGGCACGCTCGGTGCCGGCGAGCTCGGCAGCGCCGGGGGCATCGTGCCGACCGGCCTGACGACGCCCGATCCGCTGACGCTGCACCGCGTGCTGGCCGGCTTCGTGGCGCAAGGCGTCACGGCGTGCGCGCTCGAGGCGTCGTCGATCGGCCTCGTCGAGCACCGGCTCGACGGCGTGCGCATCGACGTCGCCCTGTACACCAACTTCACGCGCGATCACCTCGACTACCACGGCACGATGGACGCGTACTGGGCCGCCAAGCGGCGCCTGTTCGCGTGGCCGGGTCTGCGCGCCGCGGTGATCGATGTCGACGACGAGCACGGCGCCGCCCTCGCGGCCGAGCTGCGCGGCGGTGCGCTCGAGCTGTGGACCGTCTCGGCTGCGGCCAGCCGGGCGGCGCGCCGGACGGCGGGCGACGAAGCGCGCCTGGCGGCGGGCGACGCACCGCGCCTGGTGGCGCGGGAGCTGCGCTACACGCCCTGCGGCCTCGCGTTCGAGGTGTGCGAGGGCAGCCGGACGGCGACGCTGGCGACGGCGATCGTCGGCGAGTTCAACGTCGGCAACCTGCTGGTCGTGGTCGGCGCGTTGCGCGCGCTCGGCGTGTCGCTGGCCGATGCCTGCGCCGCGCTCGCGCACGCCAGCCCGGTGCCCGGCCGCATGCAGCGCGTGAGCGGTGGCGATGTGGACGTGGTGGTCGACTACGCGCACACGCCCGACGCGCTGGCCAAGGTGCTGGCGGCGCTGCGGCCGCTCGCGCGCGCGCGCGGCGGCAGGCTGCTGTGCCTGTTCGGCTGCGGCGGCAACCGCGATGCGACCAAGCGCCCGTTGATGGGCGCGATCGCCGGGCGCGACGCCGATCGCGTCTTTGTCACCAGCGACAACCCGCGCGACGAGCCGCCGGCGGCGATCCTGGCGCAGATCCTGGCCGGCGTCGCCGGACGCGACGATGTCGCGGTGATCGAGGACCGCGCCGAGGCCATCGCCGCCGCGATCGGCGAGGCGCGGCCGGGCGACGTCGTGCTGCTCGCCGGCAAGGGCCACGAGGCGTACCAGGAGGCGGCAGGCGCGTGGCGGCCGTTCTCCGACCTCGAGCACGCGCGCGCCGCGCTGGCGCGCCGCGCCGGCGCGCAAGGCAGCGGCGCGCAGAGCAGCGGCGCCCAGAGCAGTGGCGCCCAGAGCAGTGGCGCCCAGAGCAGTGGCGCCCAGAGCAGTGGCGCGCAGAGCAGTGGCGCGCAATGCGCCGGCGCACAAGGCACCGGTGACGCCGGCGCTGCGGGCGCTGCGGGTGCTGCGGGCTCTGCGGGTGCTGCGGGTGCTGCGGGCGCTGCGGCCAGCGCGCCCGGTTCGGCCGCTGTGCTGTCGCCGGGAGGAAGGGGAGGATCGACATGCTGACCCTCGCCCAGGCCCATGCGTTGCTGCCGGCCAGCCGGGTGGTCGGCGACGCGTCGATCCGCTTCGAGCGCGTGCACAGCGACACCCGCACGCTGCGCGCCGGCGATCTGTTCGTCGCGTTGCGCGGCGAGCGCTACGACGGCCACGACTTCCTGGCGCGAGCGCGGGCCGCCGGCGCCGTCGCCGCGCTGGCCGAGCGCGGCCTGTCGGCCGACGCCGTGCCGGGCCTCGAGGTGGGCGATGCGCTGCTCGCGCTGCAGCAGCTCGCCGCGGCATGGCGGGCGCGCATGGCGCTGGCGCTCATCGCCGTCACCGGCAGCAACGGCAAGACCACGGTGACGCAGATGGCGGCGGCGATGCTGCGCGCCTGGCTCGGCGACGCCGCGTTCGCGACGCAGGGCAACCTCAACAACCACATCGGCGTGCCGCTGATGCTGCTGCGGCTGCGGCAGGACGTCGCGCGGCATCACCGCGCCGCCGTGCTCGAGCTGGGCATGAACCACGCCGGCGAGATCGCGCGGCTGGCGCGGCTGGCGCAGCCGACCGTCGCCGTCGTCAACAACGCGCAGCGCGAGCACCAGGAGTTCATGGCCGGCGTCGAGGCGGTGGCGCGCGAGAACGGCAGCGTCATCGACGCGCTCGGCGCCGACGGCACCGTCGTCATCCCGGCCGGTGATGCGTACGCGCCGCTGTGGCGGCAGATGGCCGGCGCACGTCGCGTCGTCGCCTTCGCCGCCGCCGCCGGTACCGACGCCGACGCCGACGCCGACGCCGACGCCGACGCCGATGTCGATGTCGTCGCCGCGGGCCGCTGGCAGCCCGGGCTTGGCGCGTGGCAGGTGATGCTCGCCACGCCGATGGGTCGCGTCGAGACCACGCTGCACCAGGCGGGCCGCCACAACCTGCACAACGCGGCGGCGGCCGCGGCCGCGGCGCTGGCCGCCGGCGCACCGCTGCATGCCGTGGCCAGCGGCCTGGCGGCCTTCGAACCGGTGGCCGGACGCTCGCGCACGCTGGCGCTGCGCTGGCGCGGCCACGCCGCGACGCTGGTCGACGACAGCTACAACGCCAACCCCGACTCGGTGCGCGCCGCCATCGAGCTGCTGGCCGACCTGCCGGGCCCGCGCTGGCTGCTGCTCGGCGACATGGGCGAGGTCGGCGCGCAGGGGCCGCAGTTCCATGCCGAGATCGGCGCCCATGCGCGCGCCAGCGGCATCGACACCGTCTGGGCCTGCGGCACGCTGGCCGCACAGGTCGGCGCCGATCGGCACTTTGCCGACACCGCGGCGCTCGTCGGCGCACTGCACGCGGGCCCGGATGCGGCCAGCGTGCTCGTCAAGGGCTCGCGCTTCATGGGCATGGAGCGGGCGGTGGCCGCGCTGCAGGCACTGCAGCCGCAGGCGCGCCCGGAGGACCCGCATGCTGCTTAGCCTCTCCGAGCTGCTGCTGGCCTGGTACCCGCAGGAGCTGAGCTTCCTGCGCGTGTTCCAGTACCTCACGTTTCGTGCCGTGCTGGCGGCGATGACCTCGCTGCTGATCGGCCTGGCGTTCGGGCCGTGGGTGATCCGCAGGCTCGCCGAGATGAAGATCGGCCAGCCGATCCGCGAGTACGCGATGCACACGCACCTGGGCAAGCGCGGCACGCCGACGATGGGCGGCGTGCTGGTGCTGATCGGCATCGCCGTCTCGACCATCCTGTGGTTCGACTGGAGCAACCGCTTCGTCTGGGTGGTGATGCTCGTGACCTTCGGCTTCGGCGCCATCGGCTGGGTCGACGACTGGCGCAAGGTGGTGCGCAAGGACCCCGAGGGCATGCGCTCGCGCGAGAAGTTCTTCTGGCAGGCGCTGATCGGGCTCGTCGCCGCCACCTACCTCGCCTTCAGCGTCGCCGAGACGAGCAACGTGCGCGTGGTGGAGCTGTTCACGCGCTGGGTGGCCAGCGGCCTGTCGACCTCGCTGCCGCCGCGCGCCGACCTGCTGGTGCCGTTTTCCAAGGCGGTGAGCTATCCGCTGGGCGTGTGGGGCTTCATCGGCCTGAGCTGGTTCGTCATCGTCGGCGCGAGCAACGCTGTCAACATGACCGACGGGCTGGACGGCCTGGCGATCATGCCGGTGGTCATGGTCGGCGCCGCGCTCGGCGTCTTCGCCTACGTCGTGGGCAACGCCAACTTCTCGCGCTACCTGCTGTTCCCGTACATCCCGGGCGCCGGCGAACTGCTCGTGTTCTGCGCCGCGCTGTCCGGCGCGGGGCTGGCCTTCCTGTGGTTCAACGCCAACCCGGCGCAGGTCTTCATGGGCGACGTCGGCGCGCTGGCACTCGGCGGCGCCCTGGGCACGATCGCCGTCATCACGCGCCAGGAGATCGTGCTCGGCGTGATGGGCGGCGTGTTCGTCGCCGAGACGCTGTCGGTGATGCTGCAGGTGGCGTACTTCAAGTTCACCAAACGCCGCTTCGGCGAAGGCCGCCGCATCTTCCTGATGGCGCCGCTGCACCACCACTACGAGAAGAAGGGCTGGACCGAGAACCAGGTGGTGGTGCGCTTCTGGATCGTCACGATGCTGCTGTGCCTCGTCGGGCTGGCGAGCCTGAAGCTGCGGTGAGGGCGCGATGAACTGGCTCGCGGATCGCTGCGTCCTCGTGCTCGGCCTCGGTGACTCGGGGCTGGCGATGGTGCGCTGGTGCAGCGGCCACGGCGCGCGCGTGCGCGTGTGGGACTCGCGCGACGAGGCGCCGCACGATGCCACGCTGGCGCGCGAGCTGCCGCAGGCCGAACGGCTCAGGGGCGCGCTCGACGCCGGCGCGCTGGACGGCGCACGGGGCGGCGCACGCGGCGGCGCACCCGACGGCGTGGCACTGGTGCTCAAGAGCCCCGGCCTTGCACCCGACGACGGGCGCATCGCGCCGCTCGTGCACGCGGCGCGCGCGCGCGGCCTGGCCGTGCTCGGCGAGCTCGATCTGTTCGTGCGCGCGCTCGCCGATCTGCGCCAGGCACGCGCGTACCGGCCGCAGCTCGTGGCCATCACGGGCACCAACGGCAAGACGACGACGACCGCGATGACGGCGCTGCTGATCGGGCGTGCCGGGCGGCGCGTCGCGATGGCCGGCAACGTCGGGCCGACGCTGCTCGACACGCTGGCGCAGGCCCTGGCGCGCGCCGAGCTGCCCGAGGTCTGGGTGCTCGAGCTGTCGAGCTTCCAGCTCGAAGGCGGCGGCAGCGGCGTCGCCGGCTTCGAGCCCGACGCGGCGGTGGTGCTCAACGTGAGCGACGATCATCTCGACTGGCACGGCTCGATCGACGCCTATGCGCGCGCCAAGGCGCACGTGTACGGCGCGAGCGACGCACGCACGGTGATGGTGGTCAACGCCGACGACGCGCGCGTCGAGGCGATGGCGGCGGCGTCGCCGCCCGCGCCGGTGCCGGGCAAGGGCCGCTCCGGCGGCCGCGCCAAGGCCAAGCCCGTGGCGCGGCAGGTGGTGCGCTTCGGCCTCGGGGCGCCACGCCATCCGGGCGACTGGGGCCTCGTCGACGAGGCCGGCATGGCCTGGCTGGTGCGCGCGCGGCCCGACGAAGGCGCGGCCAGGCGCCGCGGCGCCGAGGCGCCCGAGATCCACCTGCAGCGTCTGATGCCGGCCGACGCGCTGCGCGTGCGCGGGCGCCACAACGCGGCCAACGCGCTGGCGGCGCTGGCGCTGGCGACGGCCATCGGCTGCCCGCTGGCACCGCTGCTGCACGGCCTGCGCGAATACGCCGGCGAGCCGCACCGCGTGCAGTTCGTCGCCGCCGTCGACGGCGTCGAGGCGTACGACGACAGCAAGGGCACCAACGTCGGCGCCACCGTCGCGGCGCTGCAGGGCCTGGGCGCCGACAGGCACCCGGCGCGGCTCGTCGTCATCCTCGGCGGCGACGGCAAGGGCCAGGATTTCGCGCCGCTGGCCGCGCCGCTGCGCCGCCACGCGCGCGCAGTGGCGACGATCGGGCGCGATGCACCGGCGATCGAGGCCGCCCTGGCCGACGTCGTGGCCCAGGGCCTGCCGCTGGCGCGCCATGCGACGCTCGAAGCCGCCGTCGCCTGGTGCTTCGCGCAGGCGCGTCCGGGCGACGCCGTGCTGCTGTCGCCGGCCTGCGCGAGCCTGGACATGTTCCGCAACTACGGCCACCGCGCCGAGGTCTTCGTCGCCGCCGTGCAGGCGCTGGCGCACGAGCGGGGAGCCGTGACATGAGCGCCGCACGGCCGCTCCGAAGGCGCTCGCTCCCCCTCGGGGGGACGGGCCGCAGGCCCGAGGGGGCAAGATGAGCGCCGCACGGCCGCTCCGAAGGCGCTCGCTCCCCCTCGGGGGGACGGGCCGCAGGGCCGAGGGGGCAAGATGAGCGCCACCGAGGCACACGTGCAAGGCCGGCGCGGCTGGCGCGACGGGCTGGCGCGGCTGCGCGGGCCGCGCGCCGGCGCGCCGCAACTGCCGGTGCGCGAGCACGTCAGCGTGGCCGGCAGCCGCCCGGTGGCGCTGCGCTCGTTCGACCAGTCGCTGGTGGCGGTGGCCGCGGCCCTGGTGGTGCTGGGCATCGTGATGGTCTATTCGGCCTCGGTCGCGCTGCCCGACAACCCGAAGTTCGCCAGCTACGCGCAGAGCCACTTCCTCGTGCGCCACCTGGTGGCGATCGGCATCGGCTTCGTGGCCGCGCTCGCCGTGCTGCAGGTGCCGGTCGCGGTGTGGGAAAAGCGCGCCGCGGGGGTGTTCGTCGTCACGCTCGCGCTGCTGGTGATCGTGCTCGTGCCGGGCATCGGCAAGGTCGTGAACTACTCGCGCCGCTGGATCCCGCTGGGCGTCATGAACTTCCAGCCGAGCGAGCTCGCCAAGCTGGCGATCGCGATGTATGCGGCCAGCTACATGGTGCGCAAGATGGACGCGCGCGAGAAGTTCTTCCGCGCCGTCTGGCCGATGGCGGTGGCCGTGGGCGTCGTCGGCGTGCTGCTGCTGCGCCAGCCCGACATGGGCGCCTTCATCGTCATCGCGACGATCGCGATGGGCATCCTGTTCCTGGGCGGCGTGAACGCGCGCATGTTCTTCCTCATCGCGGCGGTGGTGCTGCTCACCTTCGGCACCATCATCGCCTTCGACGACCTGCGCCGCGAGCGCATCCTCGCCTACCTCGACCCCTGGAACCCGAAGTACGCGCAGGGCAAGGGCTACCAGCTCACGCACTCGCTGATCGCCTTCGGGCGCGGCGGCTTCTTCGGCCAGGGGCTGGGCGACAGCGTCGAGAAGCTGCACTACCTGCCCGAGGCGCACACCGACTTCCTGCTCGCGGTGATCGGCGAGGAGCTGGGCTTTGCCGGCGTGGCCGCGGTCATCGTGCTCTTCTTCTGGCTCGTGCGCCGCATCTTCGTCATCGGCCGCCAGGCGGTGGCGCTGGACCGCATCTACGCCGGGCTGATGGTGCAGGGCGTGGGCGTGTGGTTCGGCTTCCAGACCTTCATCAACATGGGCGTCAACCTCGGCGTGCTGCCGACCAAGGGCCTGACGCTGCCGCTGATGAGCTACGGCGGCTCGGCGATCGTGATGAACTTCGTCGCGCTGGCGATGGTGCTGCGCGTCGATTCGGAGAATCGTGCATTGATGCGGGGGGGACGCGCGTGATGCCGCACCTCGTCGTCATGGCGGCGGGCACCGGCGGGCACATCATCCCCGGGCTGGCGGTGGCGCGCGAGATGCAGCGCCGCGGCTGGAGCGTGAGCTGGCTCGGCACCCGCCAGGGCATGGAGAACCGGCTCGTGCCGCAGCTCGGCGGGCCCGATCTCGCGCTCGACACGATCGGCTTTTCCGGCCTGCGCGGCAAGGGCCTCGCGCACGCGCTCGGCGGCGGGCTGCGGCTGCTCGCCGCCTTCTGGCAGTGCCTGCGCATCCTGCGCCGGCGCGGCGCCGATGCCGTGCTCGGCATGGGCGGCTACGTGTGCTTTCCCGGCGGGCTGATGGCCGCGCTGCTGAACAAGCCGCTCGTGCTGGTGAACGCCGACGCCGCGCTGCTGATGTCGAACAAGGCGCTGCTGCCGGTGGCCGACCGTGTCGCCTTCGGCTTCGCCGGCGACGCCGCCGCGCGCACGAAGAACGCCGTCGTCACCGGCAATCCGGTGCGCGCCGAGATCGAGGCCATCGCGCCACCGGCCGCGCGCTACGCCGGACGCAGCGGTGCGCTCGGGCTGCTCGTCGTCGGCGGCAGCCTGGGCGCGCAGGTGCTCAACGAGACGGTGCCCGCGGCGCTCGCCGCGCTGGCGCCGGCCGCGCGCCCGCGCGTCACGCACCAGAGCGGCAGCGCGATGCTCGAGCGCGTGCGCGCCGCGTACGCCGCGGCCGGCGTCGAGGCCGAGGTGCTGCCCTTCGTCGACGACATGGCGGCCCGTCTGGCCGCCTGCGACCTGATGGTCTGCCGCGCCGGCGCCATCACCGTGAGCGAGTTGTGCGCGGCCGGGGTGCCGGCGGTGCTGGTGCCGCTGGTCGTGAGCACGACCGCCCACCAGCGCGACAACGCGGCGTGGATGCAGCAGCAGGGCGCCGCGATCCATTTGCCGCAAGGCGAACTGACGCCGGCACGCCTGGCCCAGATGCTGCGCGGGCTGACGCGCGAACGGCTGCTCGAGATGGCCGCGAAGGCGCGCACCCTGGCGCAGCCGCGCGCGTCGGCGCGGGTGGCCGACGAGATCGAGCGTCTGGCGACGAGCCGGGCGGCGCGGAGGGCGGCGCGATGAGGCACGTCGTCCGGCACCTGCACTTCGTCGGCGTCGGCGGCGCCGGCATGAGCGCGCTGGCCGAGATCTTCCAGCGCCTGGGCTACGAGGTGAGCGGCAGCGATGCCCAGGCCAGCGCCGTCACCGAGCGGCTGGCCGCACTCGGCGTGCGCGTCTTCATCGGCCACGCCGCAGCGCAGATCGCGGGCGCGCAGGCGGTGGTCACGTCCAGCGCGATCGCCGCCGACAACCCCGAGGTCGCTGCCGCGCGCGCGCGCCGCGTCCCGGTGGTGGCGCGCGCCCAGCTGCTGGCCGAGCTGCTGCGCCTCAAGCAGGGCATCGCCGTCGCCGGCACGCACGGCAAGACGACGACCACCTCGCTGGTGGCCAGCGTGCTCGCCGAGGCCGGGCTCGATCCGACCTTCGTCATCGGCGGCCAGCTCGTCGCGGCCGGCGCCAACGCGCGCCTGGGTGCGGGCGAATTCGTCGTCGTCGAGGCCGACGAGAGCGACGCCAGCTTCCTGCAGCTGGCGCCGGTGGTGTGCGTCGTCACCAACATCGACCGCGACCACATGGAGACCTACGGGCACGACGTGGTGCGGCTGCACGATGCCTTCGTCGCCTTCTGCGAGCGGCTGCCGTTCTACGGCCGTGCCGTGCTGTGCGTCGACGACCCCGGCGTGCAGGCCATCGTGCCGCGCCTGACGCGGCCGGTCATCGGCTACGGCTTCGGCGAAGGTGCCGACGTGCGCGCCACCGCCGTCGAGGCGCTGCCCGGTGCACGCATGCGCTTCGTGGTGCTGCGCCGCGACCCGCACGGGCCGGATGCGGGCCGGGCCACACGGCCGCCGCTGCCGCTCACGCTCAACCTCGCCGGCGAACACAACGTGCGCAACGCGCTCGCCGCCGTCGCCGTCGCGATGGCACTCGGCATCGCCGATGCCGCGCTCGCGGCGGCGCTCGAGAAGTTCGCCGGCGTCGGCCGGCGATTCCAGCGCTGGGGCGAACTGCACGTGCCGGGCGGCGCCCCGGGCGGCCGCTACACGCTCGTCGACGACTACGGCCACCACCCGGTGGAGATGGCCGCGGTGCTGGCCGCGGCGCGCGGCGCGTTCCCGGGGCGGCGCCTCGTGCTCGCGTTCCAGCCGCACCGCTACACGCGCACGCGCGACTGCTTCGCCGCCTTCGTCGACGTCATCGGCCGCTTCGATGTCGCGCTGCTGACCGAGGTCTACCCGGCCGGCGAGGCGCCGATCGCGGGCGCCGACGGCCGCGCGCTGGCCGCCGCCGTGCCGGGCGCGCGCTTCGTCGCCGACGTCGCCGCGCTGGCGCAGGCCGTCGCCGAGACGGTGCGCGCGCACGACGTCGTGATCGTGATGGGTGCCGGCTCGATCGGCGAGCTGCCGCAGCGCCTGGTGCAGACGAGCGGAGGTGGCGCATGAGGCCCGATCCGAAGTCCTTCGGCAAGGTCGCCGTGCTGATGGGCGGCACCAGCGCCGAGCGCGAGGTCTCGCTGATGTCGGGCCGCGGCGTGCTGGCCGCGCTCGTCGCGCGCGGCGTCGACGCGCACGCCTTCGACCCGGCCGAGCGCGAGCTCGGCGAGTTGAAGCGCGAGGGCTACGCGCGCGTCTTCATCGCGCTGCACGGCCGCCACGGCGAGGACGGCACGGTGCAGGGTGCGCTCGAGCTGCTCGGCATCCCCTACACCGGCAGCGGCGTGCTGGCCAGCGCGATCGCGCTCGACAAGGTGATGACGAAGCGCGTCTGGCGTGCCGAGGGCCTGCCGACGCCGCGCTGGGTCTGCCTGGGCCCGGACGAGCGCTCGCGCGAGCGGCTGCGCACGGTGCCCGACGAGCTCGGCCTGCCGCTCATCGTCAAGCCGCCGCACGAAGGCAGCTCGATCGGCGTGACCAAGGTAAGCGGCTACTCCGAGATGCAGGAGGCGGTGGCGCTGGCCGCGCAGTACGACGCCGACGTGCTGTGCGAGGAGTTCATCGACGGCATCGAGCTCACCTGCGCGGTGCTCGGCAGCGGTGCCGCGGCGCGCGCGCTGCCGGTGGTGCGCATCGACGCGCCCGGGGGCAACTACGACTTCGAGCACAAGTACTACAGCGAGGACACCGGCTACCGCTGCCCGAGCGGCCTCGCGGCGGCCGAGGAGGCCGAGGTGCAGCGGCTGACGCTGGCCGCCTACCGCACGCTCGGCTGCCGCGGCTGGGGCCGTGCCGACCTGATGCTGCGCACCGACCCCGCGCGCAACGATCGCGCGATCTTCCTGCTCGAGATGAACACCAGCCCCGGCATGACCAGCCACTCGCTGGTGCCGATGGCGGCGCGCGCGGCCGGCATCGGGTACGAGGAGCTGTGCCTCGAGCTGCTGGCCGACGCCGGCCTGGAGCGCGCCGCGTGAAGACGAGGTCCGCCCGCAGTGCCGGCGCGCACCTGCGCGAGCGCGTCCCCGACGTCGCGCTGCCGGGCGACGTGCGGCTGATGAACGCGGTGGCCGCGGCGGTGTTCGTGCTCGTCGGTGTCGGCCTGGCCGCGGCCGCCGTGCTGTGGCTGGCGCGCGCCCACGTGTTCGACATCCGCAGCATCCGCCTCGACGGCGAGCTCACGCGCAACAGCGTGCCGACGATCCGCGCCAACGCGCTGCCGTCGCTGGCCGGCAACTTCTTCAGCATCGACCTGGCACGGGCGCAGCGCGCCTTCGAGCAGGTGCCGTGGGTGCGCCACGCCGTCGTGCGCCGCGTCTTCCCCGGCGTGCTGGCGGTGCGGCTGGAGGAGCACCGCGCCGTCGCGCTGTGGGAGGACGCCGACGGCGCCGAGGGGGCCGACAAGCTCGTCAACAGCCACGGTGAGGTGTTCGAGGCCAACGTCGGCGACGTCGAGGACGACGCGCTGCCCGTGTTCTCGGGCCCGGCGGCGAACTCGGCGCAGATGCTGTCCATGTGGCAGCGCCTCGAGCCGGTCTTCGCCGCGCGCGATCTCGAGCTCGATCGCCTCACGCTGTCCGGGCGCGGCTCGTGGCGCGTGCAGACCGCAGACGACGCCACGGTCGAACTGGGCCGCGGCAGCGAGGACGAGGTGGTGGCGCGCGCCGAGCGCTTCCTCGGCACGCTGGCGCAGGTGCGCTCGCGCTTCGGCGCGCCGCTGCGGTACGCCGACCTGCGCCACGCCGACGGCTACGCGCTCAGGCTGCGCGGCGTGACCACGGCCGCGGCGACGAAGGCGGCGGGCGCAACGAACGGGGTGAACTGAGGGAGCGGACGATGGCCAGGGAATACAAGGACATGGTCTTCGGGCTGGACATCGGCACCATCAAGGTCATGGTGGTGGCGGCCGAGGTGCTGCCCGAAGGCGGGCTGCGCGTCGCCGGCCTCGGCGTGGCGCCCACGCATGGCCTCAAGCGCGGCGTGGTCGTCAACATCGACGCCACCGTGCAGAGCATCCAGCAGGCGCTGAAAGAGGCCGAGATGATGGCCGCCTGCAAGATCGGCAGCGTCTACACCGGCATCACCGGCAGCCACATCCGCGGCCAGAACTCGACCGGCATGGTGATCGTGCGCGACAACCGCGAGGTCACGCCGACCGACGTGGCGCGCGTCGTCGAAACCGCCAAGGCGATCAACATCCCGAACGACCAGCGGCTGCTGCTGGTGGAGCCGCAGGAGTTCGTGATCGACGGCCACGAGGTCAAGGAGCCGATCGGCATGAGCGGCAGCCGCCTCGAGGTCAAGGTGCACATCGTCACCGGCGCCGGCAGCGCGGCCGAGAACATCCTCAAGTGCGTGCGCCGCTGCGGGCTCGAGGTCGAGCGCCTCGTGCTCAACCCGAGCGCCAGCGCCGCCGCCGTGCTGACCGACGACGAGAAGAGCCTGGGCGTGGCGGTGGTCGACATCGGCGCCGGCACCACCGACGTGCAGATCTACACCGACGGCAGCGTGCGCCACACGGCGGTGATCCCGATCGCCGGCGACCTGATCACGAGCGACATCGCGATGGCGCTGCGCACGCCGACCAAGGACGCCGAGCAGATCAAGGTCGAGCACGGCGTGGCCAAGCAGCTGCTCGCCGACCCGTCCGACCAGCTCGAGGTGCCGGGGCTGGGCGACCGCCAGCCGCGGCTGCTGTCGCGCCAGGCGCTGGCCGGCGTGATCGAGCCGCGCATCGAGGAGATCTTCTCGCTCGTGCACCAGGTGATCCGCGAAAGCGGCTACGAGGAACTGCTCTCCAGCGGCGTCGTCATCTGCGGCGGCAGCGCCGTCATGCCGGGCCTGGTGGAGCTGGGCGAGGACATCTTTCTGAAGCCCGTGCGCCGCGGCAGCCCGACCTACAGCGGGCCGCTGTTCGACATGGTCGCCAACCCGCGCTCGGCCACCGTGATGGGGCTGCTCGAGGAGGCGCGCCTGGCGCGCGCGCGCGGGCTCAAGGCGGCGGCGCAGGCCGGCTCGGTGAAGACCGTGCTCGGCCGCGCCAAGGACTGGTTCCTGGGGAATTTCTAGGGGACATCCAACAAGAGGTCTCGACGGCCACCGGCGGGGGCCAAGAGGCTCGTCTTCTTCTTACCGGCAACTGCAACCGACTGAACCATGGAGGCTCACATGCCCATCGAAATGATCGACGAATTCGACCAAGGCACGCAGATCAAGGTGATCGGCGTCGGCGGCGGCGGCGGCAACGCCGTCGAGCACATGATCTCGTGCGGCGTGCAGGGCGTCGAGTTCATCTGCGCCAACACCGACGCGCAGGCGCTCAACCGCTCGGCCGCCGGCACGCTGGTGCAGCTGGGCGACTCGGGCCTGGGCGCGGGCAGCAAGCCGCAGGTCGGGCGCGACGCGGCGCAGGAGGCCGAGGAACGCATCCGCACGGCCATCGAAGGCGCGCACATGCTCTTCATCACCGCCGGCATGGGTGGCGGCACCGGCACCGGAGCCGCGCCCGTGATCGCGCGCGTGGCCAAGGAGATGGGCATCCTCACGGTGGGCGTCGTCACCAAGCCGTTCGAGTTCGAAGGCAGGAAGCGCGGCAAGCAGGCCGACGAGGGCGCGGCCGAGCTCGAGGCCAACGTCGACAGCCTGATCGTCGTGCTCAACGAGAAGCTGCTCGAGGTGATGGGCGACGACGTGACGCAGGAGCAGGCCTTCGCGCACGCCAACGACGTGCTGAAGAACGCCGTCGGCGGCATCAGCGACATCATCCACATCCCCGGCCTCGTCAACGTCGACTTCGAGGACGTGAAGACGGTGATGAGCGAGCCGGGCAAGGCGATGATGGGCACGGCGACCGCCGGCGGCCCGGACCGCGCCACCAAGGCCGCGGACCAGGCGGTGGCGTGCCCGCTGCTCGAGGGCATCGACCTGTCGGGCGCGCGCGGCGTGCTGGTGCTGCTGGCGGCGAGCAAGGCGACTTTCCGCCTGGCCGAAAGCCGCAACGCGATGAACACCATCCGCCGCTATGCGGCCGACGAGGCGCACGTGATCTACGGCACCGCCTACGACGAGGCCCTGGGCGACCAGATGCGGGTGACGGTGATCGCCACCGGCCTGTCCAGCGCGCGCAAGGCCGCGGCGCCGACCACGCACGCCGCGCCGCCGCTCACCGTGATCACGCCGCAGGCCGCGGTGCAAGCGGCGCTGCGCACCGGCACCGACGGGCTGCCGGTGCTGACGCCGTCGGGCATGGGGGCCGGTGCGCAGGCCGCCGTGTCGCACAACTACGAGGGCCTGAACACGCCGAGCGTGTGGCGCCGCCCGCGTGCCGATCAGGCGGCGGCCAAGGTCGAGGCGCTGGCCTCCAACGGCATGGACGAGATCGAGATTCCGGCGTTCCTGCGCAAGCAGGCGGATTGAGTGTGCGTGGCCGGCGGGCGGAGGTGTTCCGCCCGCCCGGCGCCCGCCGCCTGCCGCAGGGCTTGCGGCTGCATTGACAAGCGCGGCGAAAGCGCACAGACTACTGGACGTTTACACAGTTAGAGGTGCCGGATTGGCCCCAGACGCGATGACCGTCGCCGTCGATCTCTTCGAAGGCGGGCAACAGGTGGAGCCGTCCAAGCGCCGCTCGGCGGCCTTGAGGTACCCCGGCAGCAAGTGGTCTATCGCGCAGGAGATCGTGAGCCTGTTCGGTGACCACCATCACTACGTCGAACCCTACTTCGGCTCGGGCGCGGTGTTCTTCGCCAAGCCGGTCAGCCCGCACGAGCTGATCAACGACATGAACGGCCTGGTGGTCAACTTCTTTCGCGTCCTGCGCGACCGGACCGACGATCTGCTTTTCGCGCTCGAGGCCACGCCATGGAGCCGCGACGAGTACGACCAGAGCCACATCGTGACCGGAGATGCACTCGAGGACGCGCGCCGATTCGTGACCCGCATCTGGCAGGCGCACGCCTCCGATCTGGCCAAGAAGACGGGCTGGAAGAATCGAGGCGCGAAGCAGCCGGCGCGCGGCATGTCGGTGCGCTGGCAGCGCGTACCCTCCGAACTGGCCGAAATGGCCGCGCGGCTGAAGGATGCCGAGATCGAGAACCGGCCCGCGCTGGAGGTCATGCGTCGTTTTGCGACCCGCGACACGCTGATCTACGCCGATCCGCCCTATCTCATGCAGACGCGAACGCAGAAGATGTATGCGCACGAGATGAGCGTGGACGAGCACCTCGAGATGCTCGAGGTCCTCACGTCTCATCCCGGGCCGGCGGTGGTCTCTGGCTATCACAATCCGATCTACGAGCAGCACCTGCGCGGCTGGAAGAAGGTCCTTGTCAAGCCGCCCAAAGTGGAGAAGCAGGCCCCTCGGATCGAAGTTCTGTGGTTCAAGGCGTGAGCCGTGCTGCGCAAAGGACGGCCGCCCGCGTCCCTAGACGTGGCCGAACATGCGAACGGCCTTCTGGTGCAGCGACTCCTGCGCCGGCTTCAGCAGCTGGAACAAGCCGGAGCCATGGCGGCGTGCGCCGATCAACGGGTAGTACTTGAACTGGCTGCCTGAGAGCGCATACCACTCGTAGAGCACGCCGCTGCCGTCGAAACCCACCAGGGCCTTGCCCCTGAATTCCCAGCGCCGCGGCGCTGGCAAGACGATCGGATACGAAGATACGAGATAGTCGCGCTGGTAATCCTTGTCCATCGGCGAGTACATCACCGACAAGAAGACGCTGGCGTTCGCGTCGACGACGCGCGATGCCGAGTGCTTGCGCTGCTTTCGGATCTTTGCCTCCGCGGCGGCGCGCTCGTCGGCCTGACGGCGCAGGATCGCCGCACCGAACCCGTCGGCGTGCCGGTGCGCCCTGAAGTCGTCCTCGCTCAGGCCCATGACACGGCACAGCCGCCAGTCCTTGGCGTTCGCGTTGGCGATTTCCAGGTACGCGCGCAGCGTCTTGCGCTTCGTGGGGTCGCGGAAGTCGCGCAGGTTCTCCGCCTCCTTCGACTTCACCGATGCGGCGCTGATCACGACACCCCCACCCTGGTTGACCTCGACCGCGAAGTCATAGTACGACTTGCTCTCCGGCGGCTTCACGCCGAACAGTTCAGCGAAGCATCGCTCGATCTGCCGTGAGTCGGCGCGCGTGGTCTTGTCGGGGTCGGCTTCCCTGAGGTTGCCGCTGCCGTCGCGGTACGTGCTCAAGTACTTGACGAGCGCGCGCAGCTGGTCGGGTGCGGGGTCCGCATTCAAGAAGGGCTGTGACATGGTCCGGCTTGCCGACGTTCACCGCGGCGAGCATAGGGCGAACCGAAGCGCGCAGCGCTTGCGCGATCGTCATGCGCATGTCCTGGGGCGCTCGTCGTGCGCAATCGGCCGCACGCAGTGCCGCGTTGCGCTGGTGCGCCGCGCTCAGCCCGCCGTCGCCCGCGGTGTCGCGCGCTCGACGATCGCCGCGCAGTCGACGCCGCGCGGCAGCGTGCCGTACTGCCGCTGCCCGTGGCCGTCGAGGCGCGAGGCACAGAATGCGTCGGCCACGGCGGCGGGCGCATGCTGCACCAGCAAGGCGGCCTGCATCGCCAGCGCCATGCGATCGACGAGGTCGCGTGCGCGGTATTCCAGCTCGGCGCGGTCGCCGAACTCGGCCTGCAGTGCTGCGACGAAGCGCTCGAGGTGCGCATTGGCGCCGCGTGCGCGCGCCAGCTCGGTGAAGAGGGCGTCCACGACGTCCGGCGTCTTGTGCATCGCGCGCAGCACGTCCAGGCACTGCACGTTGCCGCTGCCTTCCCAGATCGCGTTCACCGGCGCCTCGCGGTACAGGCGCGGGAACGGGCTGTCCTCCATGTAGCCGCTGCCGCCGATGCACTCCATCGCCTCGTAGGCGTGCTGCGGCGTGCGCTTGCAGATCCAGTACTTGCCGACGCCCGTGAGCAGGCGCACCAGCGCGTCCTCGTGGGCATCGTCGCGCTGGTCGAGCGCGCGCGCCACGCGCATCGCGAGCGCCAGCGAGCCCTCGTGCTCGAGCACGAGGTCGGCGAGCACGTTGCGCATCAGCGGCTGCGCGTTGAGCACGCGCCCGAAGGCCGAGCGGATGCGGCAGTGGTGCAGCGCCTGCGCGACGGCGGCGCGCTGGCCGCCGCTCGATCCGATCATGCAGTCGAAGCGCGTCATCGCCACCATCTCGATGATGGTGCGCACGCCGCGGCCCTCGTCGCCCACCATCCAGGCCAGCGCGCCGCGCAGCTCGGTCTCGCTGCTGGCGTTGGAGAGGTTGCCCATCTTGCGCTTCAAGCGCAGCACCTGCATCGGGTTCTTCGTGCCGTCGGGGCGCCAGCGCGGCAGCAGGAAGCACGACAGGCCGCGCGGCGCCTGCGCCAGCGTGAGGAAGGCGTCGCACATCGGCGCCGAGACGAAGTACTTGTGGCCGACCAGCTCGTAGGCGGCGCCCGCACCGTCGGCCGCGCCGAGCGCGTAGGCGCGCGTCGTGTTGGCACGCACGTCCGAGCCGCCCTGCTTCTCCGTCATCGCCATGCCGATCGTCAGGCCCGCCTTGGCGCCATCGGGCACGTTGCGCGCGTCGTAGTGGCGCGCCGTGATCTTCGGCGCCCAGGCCGCGGCGAGCGCGGGCGTCGTGCGCAGCGCCGGCACCGACGCGAAGGTCATCGTGACGGGGCAGCAGTGGCCCGGTTCGGCCTGCGTCTGCAGGTAGAAGCGGGCCGCGCGCGCGACGTGCGCACCCGGGCGCGGATCGCTCCACGGCGACGCGTGCAGCCCCTGTTCGATCGCCGTGCGCATGAGCTGGTGATACGCGGGGTGGTAGCGCACGAGGTCGATGCGGCGCCCGAAGCGGTCGTGCGTGTCGAGCACGGGCGGGTTCTGGTTGGCCTGCACGCCGAGCTCGAGGTATGCGGCCGATCCGGCCAGGCGCCCGAATTCACCCAGCATCGCGTCGGCCCAGCCGGCGCCCTCGCGCTGCACGGCCTCGACCAGTGCGCTGTCCTGGCGGTACATGTCGTAGTCGAGCAGTTCGTGGCCGGCGTTGACGACCTCGTGCGTCTCGGCGAGGAACAGGCGGTGCGGGGCGAGGTCTTCGGGGGCGTTCATGTCGAGGCCTCCATGCGTGCGGCCGGGGGCCGCGCGGGGGTGGCGTGGGAGGTGGCGCAGCAGATGGTGCGGGCGCGGTGCGGGCGTGGTGCGGGCGTCGTGGCGACGCGGCACGGACGCGACGCGGTGCCGGCGCCACGCCTGAAAGCTACGCCCGATCGCGCAAAACGTCAAAGACCGCGGCGTCGAAGCGCCGCTTCGGGACGGCCTCGCCACCGCGATGGCCCGCGGCCCCGCGCGTCGCGCGACAGCGGCGTGATGTGCCGCCCGCGCGCCGGCCCGGCATCGCCTAGCGCGCCGAAGGGGCACCGTCGTAGGCCACCGCGGTGAGCGTGCCGCGCCAGTACGGCCGGCGCCCCTCGGGCGGCAGCCACGCCACTTCGCCGGCGGTCGGGATCCACATGCCGCCGCGCTGCCCGTAGCGGCTCCAGCGGCCTTCCCAGGGCGTGCCGACGCTCCGGCCGCCCACCAGGCGCCCGCGTGCCGGCGCGCGCACGGCGGCGATCAGGTCGTCGGCCCCGAACTCGAACTCGAGCGTGGCCTCGACGTCGCCGTCGCGCAGCGTCGCGCGCGCACGATGCGCGTCGATCGGCTCCCAGCGCACGCCCTGGCTCGGCAGCAGCGCCGTCGGGTACCACGCCGCCTCGGCCAACCAGCGCATCAGCTCGTCGCGCGCGAAAGCGCCCGTGCCCTGCTGGCGGGCCAGCGGCAGCAGCCCGAGCAAGGCCGCATGCAGCAGCCCCTCGCCGCCGACATAGGCGTCGTGCACCTGCACCGTGACGCCGGGCACGGCGCGCACGCGGGCGTGCCACACGAAGCCCGGCCGTGCGCAGCGCACCTCCTGCGTCGAGACGAAGGCCTTCCAGCGCTCGCCGTCGGCGGCGAGGTTGAATTCGCCCGCGTGCACGAGCCGTGCCGAGCGCACGATCGGTGCCCCCTCGGGCAGCACGCGCTGCAAGTAGCGTTGCACCGGCGCGGGCAGCGCGACGAGCTCGTTCGCGGCATAGTGGGCCGGCGCCGACGGCGCGGCGAGTGCGTCCAGGCGCGCTACCAGGGCCGTCGTGGCCGCACGCCAGCGCGCCGCGCCGCAAGCCGCCAGCGCCGCAAGGCCGAGCGCCAGCGCGGCCAGCGCCGCCGCCATGGCGGGCAGCGCGAGCGCCGCACTCATGGCCTCACCGCGCTGCGGCGATGCGGGTGCGTATCGATTCGATGCAGTGCCGGCATGACCTGCGGCCCGGCCCGCCATGCCGTGCGGGCGGCCGATGACGCTTTTTGCCCCCATCGCCGCGGCCGCGACGTGAGCGTGGTCAACACCGGGCCATCATAGGCGGCCGCGCTCGATTCATCGCGCCGCGACCCGAGCTAACGTCCCGGCTGCGGGCTCGCCAAGTGGTCCGCTGTCGATTCTGGAATCTTGTCTCATTCATCAAGGAGGTAGTGACATGCCGAGTACCCGCCTGCCGAGCCTGTTCGAACGCGATTCGTTTTCGCTGGAGGACGCGTTCCGCAACTTCCTGCGCCCGGGGCGCTGGGAAGGCGCCGCCCAGGCGCCCGAGATCAAGTTGGACGTGAGTGAAACCGACGGCGCGTACACCGTGAAGGCCGAGATTCCCGGCGTACGCAAGGAGGACATCCGCGTCGAGATCGAGGGCGCGCGCGTGACCTTGTCGGCCGAGGTCAAGAAGGATGCCGACGAGAAGAAGGAAGGCCGCATCGTGCGCAGCGAACGCAGCTTCGGCTTCGCGAGCCGCACCTTCACGCTCGGCCACGACGTCGAGCGCAACAAGGCCGAGGCCAAGTACGCCGACGGCGTGCTGACGCTCAAGCTGCCGAAGGCGCCGTCGTCCAGCGCCGAGTCGCTGGTCGTCAAGTAAGGCTGCGTTCGCGCTGCGCGTGCCGCCTGCGCAGCGCGGGCGACACGCAGCGCGGCGCGTCGAGTCCACAATCCGCGCACGGGGCGCAAGGCCGCGAGGCCTGGCGCCCCGTTCGTCGTCGGAAACTGCCGCATGAAGATCGAGATCGACTCCCGCCCGCGCCTGGCCGTTGCCATCGGCACGCTCGCCGTCGCACTGATGGCCGCGATCGCGCTTGCCGTCCCGAACCGGGCGCACGCGGCCGAGAAGTTCAGCTTTCTCACCAACTGGTACGCCGAGGCCGAGCACGGCGGCTTCTATCAGGCGCTGGCCTCGGGGCTGTATGCCCGGGCCGGGCTCGACGTCACGATCCGCATGGGCGGCCCGCAGGTCAACGGGCTGCAGCTGCTGGCCGCCGGGCAGGCCGACTGCCTGATGGGCTACGACGTGCAGATCATCAAGGCGCACGAGCGCGGCATCGACGCCGTCACCGTCGCGGCGGCGTTCCAGAAGGACCCGCTGGCGATGATCGGCCACCCCGAGACCGTGCGGCGCATGCAGGACCTGGCGGGCAAGACGATCCTCATCTCGTCGGACGCGCACACCAATTACTGGCCCTGGCTGCGCTCGACCTACGGGCTCGACGACGCGCAGCTGCGCCCCTACACCTTCAGCATCCAGCCCTTCCTGGCCGACCGCAACACGGTGCAGCAGGGCTATGTCACCAGCGAGCCGTACGCGATCCGCAAGGCCGCCGGCTTCGAGCCCACCGTGCTGCTGCTGGCCGACCATGGCTGGCCGCCGTATGCGATGACGGTGGTGTGCATGCGGCAGACGCTCGAGCGCAGGCCGGCCCAGGTGGCGGCGTTCGTGAAGGCCTCGATGCTGGGCTGGAAGGCGTACCTGCAGCGCGGCCCAGGCGGCCGCGCGGCGCGCGCGGCGGCCGACGCCCTCATCAAGCGCGACAACCCGGCGATGACCGACGACCTGCTCGCCTACGGCGTCGAGCAGATCGTGACGCGCGGCCTGGTGCAGGGCGGCGACGCGGCCACGCTGGGCATCGGCATCGTCAGCGACGAGCGCATGAAGAAGACCTACGATCTGCTGGTGGCGCTGAAGCTCGTCGACCCGGCCAAGGTCGACCTGCGCAAGACCTACACGACGCGCTTCGTGCAGGGGCTGGGCATCCGGCCCTGAGGGGCGCGCAGGCCCGCCGCCGCCGCACCCCGCCGCACGCCCACGGAGCCAGCGCCGCCGGCCCGCTCGAACCGCCATGCAGTGGTCTGTCGAATGGGCCGCCAGCCTGCTGTGGATCGCCAGAGCGTGGCTGTTCACGGCGCTCGCCTTCGTCGCGCTGGCGGCGCTGCTGGCGCGCTTCACGCACTGGGGCCGCCAGTTCACGCGGCTCGCGTGGCCGTACTTCACGCCGCGGCGCAGCACGCGGCCGCTGGCGACGGCGGCGCTGATCCTGCTGCTGTCGATCGCCGGCGTGCGCATGAACGTGCTGTTCTCGTTCTGGAACAACGGCTTCTTCGACAGCATGCAGGCGCTGGACGCCGGCCGCTTCTGGTTCTTCATGCGCCTGTTCGTGCTGCTGGCCGTCGTGCACGTGGTGCGCGTGCTGGTGGCGTACCTGGTGGCGCAGGCGTTCGAGATCCACTGGCGCACCTGGATGAACGACCGCCTGATGGACGACTGGCTGGCCGGCAGCGCCTACTACCGCACCCAGTTCGTCGCCGCGCCGGGCGACAACCCCGACCAGCGCATCCAGGTCGACATCGGCAGCTTCGTCGCCTTCTCGCGCTCGCTGGCCGTCGGCGCCATCGAAGCGGCGGTGTCGCTGGTCGAGTTCAGCGTCATCCTGTGGCACCTGTCGGGACCGCTCGTCGTCGGCGGCCTCGAACTGCCGCGCGCGATGGTGTTCATCGTCTTCGTCTACGTCGTCGTCGCCAGCGCGATCGCCTTCAGGCTCGGCCGGCCGCTGATCCGCCTGAACTTCATGAGCGAGAAGTTCGCCGCCGACTTCCGCTACGCGCTGATCCGGGTGCGCGAATACGCCGAGAACATCGCCTTCTACGGCGGCGAGGCTGTCGAGCGCCGCGGGCTGGCGCAGCGTTTCGCCGCCTTCATCGCCAACCTGTGGGCCATCGTCTTTCGCAGCATGAAGTTCGACGGCTTCAACTTCGCCGTCAACCAGGCGGCGGTGGTGTTCCCGACGCTGCTGCAGGCGCAGCGCTACTTCGCCGGCGCGATCAGGCTGGGCGACGTCACGCAGACCGCCCAGGCCTTCGACCAGGTGCAGAGCGCGCTGTCGTTCTTCCGCCTGTCGTACGACGGCTTCGCGCAGTACCGCGCCGTGCTCGACCGCCTGAGCGGCTTCGTCGCCGCCAACGACGCGGCGCGCGCGCTGCCGGCGCTGGCCGTCGGGCCGCAGGCCGATGCGCTCGAGATCAGCGCGCTCGAGCTGCGCCGGCCCGACGGCGCGCCGCTGCTGCACGCGCTGCAGTTGCGCCTGGCGCCGGGGCAGGCGCTGCTGGTGCAGGGGCCTTCGGGGGTCGGCAAGACGACGCTGCTGCGCGCGCTGGCGGGGCTGTGGCCGTATGTCAGCGGCAGCGTCAGGCGGCCGGCGGCGGCCGATTCGCTGTTCCTGCCGCAGCGACCGTATCTGCCGCTGGGCACGCTGCGCGAGGCGCTGGCGTATCCGGCGGCCGACGTCGATGCCGCGCGCCTGCACGATGCGCTGGCGCGCGTGCAGCTCGCCCCGCTGGCCGGCCAGCTCGACCGCGAGGCCGACTGGTCGCGCATCCTCTCGCTCGGCGAGCAGCAGCGCCTGGCGTTCGCGCGCGTGCTGCTGCAGCGCCCGAAGATCGCCTTCCTGGACGAGGCCACCTCGGCCACCGACGAGGGCCTCGAGCACGCGCTGTACGAGCTGCTGCGCCGCGAGTTGCCGCAGTGCATGCTGGTCAGCGTCGGCCACCGCAGCACGCTTGCCGCCTTCCACACCCACCGGCTGCTGCTGCAGGCCGACGGCCGCTGGCGGCTGGAGGGCGCCGGCGCTCCGGCACGTGCCGCCGGCGCGCCGTTGCGGTGATGCCGGACGCCCGGGGGTGGCGCCGGACGCGGGCACCCGGCGGCGGCGCGG
>JAFECX010000151.1 GCA_018241895.1 Pseudomonadota bacterium | reverse complement strand
CGTGCCGGCAGCCGCGTGCGCCAGCGCGGCCATGGCAACCCCTGCGGCCATTGCAACCGGCGCGGCGGCGTCGGGCCTGTCGTCGTTGCCTCGGTGCCATCCATCCGCTGCGCTCCCGCACTGCCCGCATGGCGGCGGATTCTGCGACGTCACTGCGGCCAGAGCGCGCCATGCCGGCGCCCGCGACGGCCGCCGCCGCCGACGCCAGCGCTCGACGTCAGCGCCCGATGTCAGCGCCCGATGTCAGCGCCCGATGTCAGCGCCCGATGTCAGCGCCCGATGTCAACGCCCGATGTCAGCGCCACGGTGTCAGCGCCACGGTGTCAGCGCCACGGTGTCAGCGCCACGGCGTGAGTGGCGCGCACGCGATCAGCGCCACGGCGAGGGCGCGCGGTCGCCGTCGCCGCGCTGCCCGTTGCCGCGCATCTCGAGCGCGATCTGGCGGCGCTCGTGCTCGATCTGGCGCAGCCGCGCGTCGATCACCGAGACCTCGATGAACTCCTGCCCGGCGGCACCGCGCGCGCTGGCCTGCGCCGTGCGCAGGCGGTCGATGGCGCCTTGCAGGTCGCCCAGCGCGGCGCGCGCCTCGGCGCCGGCGCGCATCGAGCGCAGGCGCTGGCCGAGCGCGGCCGAGCTGCCTTCGAGTGCCTCCCACGCCGCCGCGTCCTGCGGGTGCTCGGCCACCCAGGCCTGCAGCGCCTCGGTGCTGCGCCGCGCCTGCGCGGCCGCGGCCGCGGCATCACGCGCATGCCACTCGACGGCGATGCGCGCGCGCTGCAGCAGCACCGCGCGGTCGGCCGCCGACAGCGGTTCGAGCAGCGCCAGCGCGCCGGCGGCGTCGCCGCGCGCCAGCCGCGCCTGCGACTGCAGCAGCCGCCATGCCTGCTCGGCCATCGGCTCGCGCGGCGTGAGCTGTTCGGCCGCACGCAGGCCGTCGGCGGCCATCGCATCGGCGCGCGCGGCGTGGCCCAGCCGCAGCTGTGCCATCGCGCCGCCGTACAGCGCGCCCTGGCGGTCGGTGGGCGCGCCCGAGCTGCCCTGGCCTTCGGCCAGGCGCGCCAGCGCCTGCGGGTCGGGGTCCATCAGCACGCGCGCGCGCTCGCGCATCATCGCGTGCAGCGCGCTCGGCTGCGGCGGCGCGGCGTGGCCGAGCAGCACGCGGTTGCGCGCCTCGCTGATGCGCTCGCTGGTCAGCGGGTGCGAGCGCAGGTACGGAAAGCCGCCGCCGTCGTTGACGCGCGCGGCACTTTCCATGCGCTCGAACATCTGCGCCATCCCCGCCGGCGCGTAGCCGGCGTCGGCGAGCACGGCGTAGCCGATGCGGTCGGCCTCGCGCTCCATCTCGCGCGAGTAGTTCAGCTGCTGCTGGATGCCCGCGGCCTGCCCGCCCGAGATCGCGGCGTTGGCCACGTCGGGGTTGTTGCTGCGGCTGGCCACGAGGATGCCGAGCAGGATCGCCGCCAGGCTGGTCATCGACGCCCGGCTCGACGCGCCGACGCCGCGCGCGATGTGGCGCTGCGTGACGTGCGACATCTCGTGCGCCAGCACCGAGGCGAGCTGGTCGCGGTTCGTGGTGAGCGCGATCAGGCCCAGGTGCACGCCGACGTAGCCGCCCGGCCAGGCGAAGGCATTGACGGTGCGGTCGCGCACGAGGAAGACCTCCCACGCGAACATGCGCTGCAGCTCGGGGTCGATGTTGCCCAGCTCGCGCCCGGCGGCCACCAGCGGCTGCCAGACCGACTGCACGTACTCGAGCAGCACCGCATCGTCGAGGAAGTCGGGGTCGCGCCGCGCCTCGCGCATGATCTGGTCGCCCAGGCGCCGCTCGTCGCTGACCGAAAGATCCTGGCTCGCGCTCTCGCCCAGCGCGGGCAGCCGCACCTGGGGGTGGGCCGGCGCGCCCAGGCCGAGCGCGAAGGCAAGCGTGACGAGCACGGCGCGCACGCCGCTGCGGCGCGGCGGCGGGTGGCGGCGGGCGGCGCCGCCTGGGGGCGTACGGTTCGGCATCAAGGCAAGGTCGGCCGGGGCCGGGCAGGTGAAGGCGAGGGGGAACGGACGAGGCCCGATCGGGCCCGGTTGGAGCGCGACAGCGGCCGCCGCGTTCCCCGCGCACAATGATGACACCCCGACGTTGCGCAACGTTGCTGCACGATGAACTCCCCGCTCACCCACTTCGACGCCCAGGGCCGGGCGCACATGGTCGACGTCGCGGCCAAGCCGGCCACGCACCGCGCGGCGCGCGCCGAAGGCGTGATCCGCATGCAGCCGGCCACCCTCGATCGGGTGGCCGGCGGCTGCGCGAGCAAGGGCGACGTGCTCGGCGTGGCGCGCGTGGCCGCGATCCAGGGCGCCAAGCGCACCGCCGACCTGGTGCCGCTGTGCCATCCGCTCGCGCTCACGCGCGTGGCGGTCGAGTTCGAGCTCGACCGCGCCGCCAGCCTCGTGCGCTGCACCGCGCAGGTGGAGACGGTGGGCCCCACCGGCGTCGAGATGGAAGCGCTCACGGCCGTGCAGGTGGGCCTGCTCACGGTCTACGACATGTGCAAGGCCGCCGACCGCGGCATGGTGATCGACGGCGTGCGGCTGCTCGAAAAGCGCGGCGGCAAGTCGGGCACGTGGCTGGCGCCGACGTAGCGGGCCTGCGGCAGCGTCAGCGCGCGAGGAACTCGCGCCAGTCGTGCGCGTGCCGCGGCGCCTCGCAGGCGAAGGGGAAGGCCGCCGATGCGTCCTCGTCGTCATCGTCCGGCGCGTCCTGCCCCGCTGCGCTGCCCGGCGTCGGCGATGCCGATGCCGATGCCGATGCCGATGCCGATGCCGATGCGGATGCCGATGCCGATGCCGATGCCGATGCCGATGCCGATGCCGATGCCGCCCGCGAGTCGCTCTGCACCCCCACCCCCGGCGCCCCGCAGCCGGCGAAGAACGCCGCCGCCTCGGGCTTGCGGAACTCGGCCAGGCGTGCGGCGACGTAGCGCGCGCGGTCTTCGTCGCCGCGGGCGGCCAGCCATTCGGCCCAGGCCATCATGAGGCGCGTGTCGAGCAGGTAGTGCGTGCTCGAGGCGAACGAGCGCGCCGCATCGGGCATCGGCACGCCGGCCGTCACCGCCGCGTAGTCGGCATGGTGTGCGAACAGCACGCTGCGCTCGCCGGCGGCGATGCGCGCGGCCAGCGGCGGCGCACCCTCGCGGGCGTCGAAGATGGCCGCGACGCGCAGATAGTCGAGCACCGACAGCGCCGCGAGCACGACCAGTGCCGCGCCGCCCGCCGCCAGCACCGGCGAGGGCCGCTGCCGCGCCGCATCGGCACGGCCGGCCACCTCACCACCGGCCACCCCGGCGCCTGCCGCCTCGGCGCCGGCCGCCTCGGCGTGGACCGCCTCAGCGCGGGCCACCTCAGCGTGGGCCACCTCGGCGCCACGGCCGCGCCCCAGCGCATAGCCCCAGGCCCAGGCCGCCGGCAGCAGGAAGTACGCGTACCACAGCGGATATTCGAGCTGGCTGTGCAGGCCGATCATCAGCACGAACATCACCGCCGCGCGCTGCGCGATGCCCGCATCGCGCGCATCGCGCGCATCGCGCGCATCGCGCGCATCGCCCGCATCGCCCGCATCGCCCGGGCCGCCCGCCGCCACCGCAGGGCGCCACGCGTCGCGCCAGGCGCGCACGAGCGCCCAGGCCAGCAGCGCCAGCACGGCGCCGCCCAGCGGCAGCCCCAGCTCGACCAGCAGCTGCAGCGGCAGGTTGTGCGTGTGGTCGAAGAACGCCGTCGGCCGGTGCGCGAACGGCGTCAGCGTCCACGCGAAGTTGAACTCGCCGTAGCCCACGCCGGCCAGCGGCTGGGCGCGCATCAGCGCCAGCGTGTTGGCCCAGATGCCGAAGCGCGAGCTCGAGATGTCGCCCGCCTGCAGCCGCTCCTCGCCGCCGAAGGTGTGCGCCGACAGCCGCGCCCATTCGGCCATGCCCAGCCACGCCGCGGCGTAGACGAGCGGCGTGGCCAGCAGCAGCGCGCGCGTCGGCCGCGCCAGCCGGCGGTCGACGAGCCCCCACAGCGCCAGCAGCAGCACGCCGACCAGCCCCGTGCGCGAGGCCGACAGCACGACGCCGCAGACGAGCAGCACCGCCACCAGCGCCGCGCTGCGCCGCGCGATGCGCCGCAGCTCGAGCAGTGCGACCGTGCCGATCAGGCCCCACATCAGCAGGCTGCTCAGGTGGTTGGGCTGGCGCAGGTTGCCCACCGCGCGCCCGGGCAGGGTGCTGGTGGCGATCCAGCCGCCGTCGGCCCACTCGGGGCGGAACACCTGCACGAGCGCGATCGCGACATTGGCCAGCGCGGCCGCCACCCAGCCGGCGCCAAACGCCGTGAACAGCGCCACCGCGTCGTCGCGCCGCCGCGCGCCCGCCCCCGCCGCCGCGAGCAGCGCCGCCGCCGCGAGCATGCCCAGCGCCGACAGCGCCAGGCCGGCCGGCAGCGCCCCTGGCCCCCACGACCACAGCACGCCGAGCGCGACGCCGCCCAGCGCCGCCCACAGCGGCCATGCCGCACGATCGGGCCGCGCCGGCGCCGCGACGAGCACGAACCAGCCCCACAGCGCCAGCGCCAGCGCCTGGTTCAGGAAGGTCGGCGAGGGCGCGACGTTGTAGGCCAGCAGCGACGGCAGCGCCGCCGCCGCCACGGCGGCGGCCACACGCGCATCGAGTGCGAGCGGGCGCGGCGCAGGGGGTTCGGGCATCGGCGGCGAGGGCGGCGGCGGATGCTACCAACGGCGAGCAGGTGCGCGCCGATGCGGGCGGCGGCCGGCGGCGGCTGTGGTGAGGCTCTCGACCCGGACCGCGATGCCGGCGAGCGGCGTGGCAGCAGAATGGGAGCCCGCGAAGCGCGTGGCGAGCCACTTCTGATGGCTGGTGTCAGAGCAACCATGTGATGGCCGGTCGCGATGGCGAGTGAGTTTTCACCTGCAACGCGCCACGTCACTCTCTGGCCAGGGTTGCAAGCTACGGCAGTGCACGGTTCGGTTCAGGCCACGGGGGCAGTTGTGCCCAGCGGTCACGCCACAGCCCCCACACGCGTCGGCTTTCTTCGCAAGCGTCGGCAGTCTCGAAGCGGCACACTCGGGCGAGTGCCTCGGCGGCTCGAGCGGGGTCGTCGCTGACCGCGGCAATCACCGCCGCACGCTCGATCACCGGCGCGAACGGGCTTCGCAGCAGAACTGTTCTTGCTGCAGCGAGCTTGCCGGGGGGGGCTGCGCTGCCCAGCGGGATGGCCGCGAAATCGTGAAAGGCTCGTAGTCGATCGAGCAGCACGACATCGGGTGCAGGGCCGTCGGCCTCCAGCACCAGATACCCGATGCTCTTGTCGATGGCCATGCCCGGCCGCACGTCGGTGATACGGATGTACTCGTGCGCCAGCATGGCCATGAGGCCGGTCGCGAATGCGGCGATAGCGATCGGCACGCCGCGATGCCGCCAAACTGCCATCGGCCCGGGCGCAGCCGACGCGGCGTGCACCGATGTGCCTGCACCGAGCATCAACCCGAGCGGCAGCAGAAAGTACGCGTACTGCAGCGGCAGTTCAACGAGCCCATGGAGCAGCAGTGCAGTGGCACCAAAAGCGGTTGCAAGCTCTGCGGACGTGGTTGCGGTCGCCAGCCGCCGCAGCGCCCCCAGATACAGCGTGCCTGCGGCCAGTAAGCCCAATGGAATGCCGAACCAGACCATCAGATCGAGTGCGATGTTATGCGCGCTCGAGAAGTACCAGCCCATGGACGAATGCCGTTCGGCCAATGCGAACTGCGCGGCCCCGTTCTGCAGTACGCCCCAGCCCAGCAGTGGCTTCTCGGTCGCGGCATCGGCAAACAGGGCCCAGATGGCTGGGCGTCGGCCCTGTGATGTGCGGTCGGCCAGCGATGCGCCTTCGAGACCCAAGGTTGCGTCCAGCCCGGGCAGCAGGATGGCCCCAGCGAACACCGCGACCGTACTGGCCAGCATCACCTTGCCTGTGGAGCGAAGCGGGGCGAGTTGAGGTCGCCAGACGACGATCCCCGTCGCCACAGCACCGACCAGCCACGCCACACGTGACTGCGTGAGCACGATCACCGCCAAGAGCGCCACCAGCCCCAGCACACTCAGCCGGCGTCCGAGGTAGGCACGCACATGCAAGCGCCAAAGGCCAATCGCGCCCTGCACGAGCAGCGAACAGAGCAGGTTCGCCTGCTCCATATGCGCAACCGGCCGGCCGCCGGCCGGGCGCAAGCCCATGTCCAGCGTCAGCCACCCCAACCACTGCCCCACGGCGATGGGCACCGACAGCATGGCGGCGGCCAGCCAGGCGGCGGCCACACGGTCGGCCAGCGCGGCGCGCTCCGGTTCAGGCAGTGCGGCCGAAGCCGCCCAGCACAGCCCGAATCCGGCGAGATACAGCGAGGCGAGCAGCGCATCGCTGAGGTACGGCACGAGCCCGGCTGCGAATTGCAGCCAGCACCATGCCGCGAGCACGAGCGCCAGTCCGGGCGCCGAGAGCAGGCGCAGTCGCAGCGCAAGGCCTTGGCGTTGCAGTATCTGCAGTGCGCCCAACACGATCAGCAAGGCCGCTGCGGACGCCACCCATTCGCGCCAGAAGCTGAACCAGGGCGCGTCGCCGATGGGCAGCAGCAAGGCGGCCGCCAGCAACGCGGCGCCGGCGACGGGCGCGATGCCGGCCGCCCCTGTCGCCGGGAACGAAAAGAGGCGCCGCAGCGCCTCCAGAGACTTGCCGCGAGACGGCATCAGCCCTTGCACGAACCCGGCAGGTACTTCTTATCCACGCCGGTGGCTCCTAGTCCCGGTCCGCACTTCCATTCGCCAACCTGCGTTCCGCCAATGGAGGCCTCGATCAACGCGCTGCTACCGACATACGGCGTGAGCACGATCGTCTTGCTCGCAGCTTCGCCCAGCGAGCTATCGGCGGACGCAGTCACCGTGATCACGCCGTCCTTATCCGTCGCGACGCTCTTCACATACTTGCTCGGGGCAGTGCCGGAACCATCGGCGTTCGCCTCGCAGCCCCACTTATTTGCGCCCGGGGGGCTTGCGCTGTTGCCCGACTGATAGACCTCGGAGATTGTCGTGCGGCACTGGCTGGCCGCCAACAGCATTTCCGAAACCTTCGCCTTGATCGTGTACGACTGATACGCCGGCAGCGCCACCGCCGCCAGGATGCCGATGATCGCGACGACGATCATCAGTTCGATGAGGGTGAAGCCTTGCTGGACACGTTTCATGGAGTGAGCTCCTTCGTGAGGTGGGGGAGGGGACGCCCTTCGGGTATGCAGCCGCCGTGCCAGCCCGTGGGACGCCTGCGCGCGTGACTTTGTTGGTGCCTTGTGACGCGGCGCGTCAGTCGGCCGCGCGCAGCGCGGCCGCGGGCGGCCAGGGGTGACGGATTGCGTCACTTTGCGCGCCGCCGCCGATCACCATCGTCTGGCCGCTGGCCAGCGCGCGCACGCGGTGCGGCAGCGCCAGCGCCGCGATCTCGGCCATCACGGCGTCGACGTCGCCCGGCTTGATGTGCGTGATGTAGACGTCGGCCGGCGCCGCGAGCTGCGCCAGCTCGCGCGCGAGCTGCCTCGGGCACAGGTGGCCGCTGGCCGCGGCGAGCGCGCACTCGTCGTTGCCAAACGCGGTCTCGATCACGAGCGCGGCCGGCGGCAGCGTCGCCAGGCGCCGCCACAGCGCCGCGTTGGGGCCGGTGTCGCCGCTGTAGACCCAGGCGCCCCCCGGGTGCAGCACGGCAAAGCCCACCGCCGGCACGGTGTGCGCGGCGCAAAGCACCTCGATGCGCCGACCCGACAGCTCGAGCACCTGGCCGACCTCGATGGCGTTGAAAGCGAGCGCCGGCTGACTTTCGCTGGGCAGACGCGTGAAGTCGGGCCAGATGATGCCGTTGAAGACGTGGTTCTTCAGCGCCGCGAGGGTGGCCGCGAGCGCGTGCACCTGCACCGGCGGGCGCCCGAGCGCGCGGCGCCGGCGCGCCACGCTGTCGGCCAGCAGCGCGACGGCCAGCACGTGGTCCAGGTGCGAGTGGCTGAGCAGCACGTGGTCGATGCGCACCAGCTCGTCGAGCGCCAGGTCGCCCGTGCCGGTGCCGGCATCGACGAGCACGTCGTCGTCGAGGAGAAAGGCCGTGGTTCGGCTGCCGGCGGCAATCGAGCCCGAGCAGCCGAGGACGCGGATCTGCATGCGTGGGGAGGGGGAAGGGGAGGACGCGGCGCCCGGCACCGGGTGCCGAAGGCGTGAGCGCGCATGCTGCGCGAGGCGTGCCGCGCCGGCAAGGCAGCGCTGTGCAGATCGTGGATCGGCGGCACCGATGGCGGGCGGGTTCGTGAAAAATGCCCGCCCGGGGCGGTGTCGCCGCAAGCCGCGGCCGGATCGCCCGGCGGCGACGCTCGAGGCGCCGCGCAGGAACTCGGGCGCGACGTCGGCACCGTGGCGCCGTGGCGCCGCTCGTGCGCGGCGCGCCTTCCTAGCGGAAGATGAACTGCATCTGCGTGCCGGCGAGCTCGATCACGTCGCCGTTGCGCAGCGGCACCGAGTCGCCGGCCAGCGGCACGCCGTTGACGCTGGGGCGCTGCGCGCCCTCGACGTGCGCGAACGCGTAGCCGGTGGGCCGGCGCGTGATCGAGGCCACCTGCACGCCGGGCTTGCCGACCGTGGTGACGACCTTGGTGAGCGTGACCTCGCGCCCGGCTGCTGCGCCGTTGAGCACCTTGATGACCGCGGCCGGCGCTGCGGCGGCGGCGGCGCCTGGCGCGCCGGCGGTGGCCGGCGCCTGGCCGAGCCCGCCGAAGCCCGAGCTGCCGCCGCCCGGGCGGCCCGACGACAGCGGGCCGCCCGAGACGTACGGCGGCGGTGCGCCGCCGCCCGGGCGCATGATCATGGTCTTTTCGTACTCGCCCGAGTCGTCGACCAGGTACTTGATCTTGTACTTGCCGATCTCGACCGTGTCGTTGTGCGACAGCAGCTGCTTCTTGATCGCCTTGCCGTTGATGTAGGTGCCGTTGGTGCTGTTCAGGTCTTCGATGAAGACGTCGGCGCCCACCATCTGCAGCACGGCGTGCTCGCCGCTGACGGCGAGGTTGTCGATGACGATGTCGTTGTACGGGCGCCGGCCGAGCGTGGTCTTGTCCTTCGTGAGCTGGACTTCCTTGATGACCACACCGTCGAGCGAAACGACCAGCTTGCCCATGAGTGCTCCCGATGTCCTCGTGCCATGCGCCGCCGGCCCGTGCGGCCTGGCGCTTGCCTTGTTCTTGCCGTATCGAGGCCGCGTCGCGTACGCCGCCGCCGCCTCAGCGCTTGAAGCGCCACCAGTGCCGCGCCGACGTGTTCGTGCCCGCCGACGCGCGCGCCAGGATCACGGAGATATTATCCTTTCCCCCCGCGTCGTTGGCCGCATCGACGAGCGCCTGTGCGCATTCGGACAGCATGGCGTGCGTCTGGATCAGTTGCGTCATGCCGGTCTCGTCGACCATGTCCGACAGGCCGTCGCTGCACAGCACGTAGACGTCGCCCGGCTGCACGTCGTGCTGGTGCGTCTCGAGCAGCACCGTGTCCTCGACGCCGACGGCGCGCGTGACGAGGTTCTTGTTGGCCGAGAACGCCGCCTGCTCGGGCGTGATGAGGCCGGCATCGATCTGTTCCTGCAGCAGCGAATGGTCGCGCGTGATCTGCTGCATGCGCCCGCCGCGCAGCCGGTAGCAGCGCGAGTCGCCGACGTGGCCGAGCAGCAGGTGCGCGTCGCGGAACACCGCCACCACCAGCGTCGTGCCCATGCCGGCGTACTGCGGGTTGGAGTTGGCGGCGTTGTAGATGGCGCGGTTGGCGTTGTCGACGCAGATGTCCATCGCGCGGCGCACGTCGGCGTCGCTGGCCTGGCTGTTGGCCTCGCGCAGCCAGCGGCCGAGCTCGGTCTTGATGAACGAGGTGGCCATGTTGCTCGCCACTTCGCCGGCGTTGTAGCCGCCCATGCCGTCGGCGAGCACCGCGAGCGCGACGTCGGCGTCGATGAGCGCCGAATCCTCGTTGTTGCTGCGCGCGCGCCCCGCATCCACGGCAGCGTGTAGCTCGATCATGAGGGGCACGTAGCGGCGGGTCTTGGACTGCTGCGGCAGTGGTCGGCCATTGTGCATCGGAAGGCGGTGCCGCCCGGCCGCTGG
>JAFECX010000150.1 GCA_018241895.1 Pseudomonadota bacterium | reverse complement strand
GGCGCCGACACGTCGGCACCGCTCCAGCTCAGCTGCACGTTGCGCACCACGCGCTCGGGGTGCGGCATGAGCGCGGTGAAGCGGCCGTCGGCGGTGGTCACGCCGGCCAGGCCGCCGGGGCTGCCGTTGGGGTTGAACGGGTAGGCCTCGGTCGCGCGGCCGTGATGGTCGACGAAGCGCAGTGCGCGCTCGACCTGCGCCGCGTCGCCGCGCTGCGAGAAGTCGGCACAGCCCTCGCCGTGCGCCACCGCGATCGGCATGCGGCTGCCCGCCATGCCGGCGAAGAACAGGCTCGGGCTCGCCAGCACCTCGACCATCGCAAGACGGCCCTCGAACTGCTCGCTCCTGTTGCGCGTGAACTTCGGCCAGTGCGCCGCGCCGGGGATCAGCGGCGCGAGTGCGGCCATCATCTGGCAGCCGTTGCACACGCCGAGCGCGAACACGTCGGCGCGCGCGAAGAACGCCGCGAACTGCTCGGCCAGCGCTCGGTTGAAGCGGATCGAGCGCGCCCAGCCCTCGCCGGCGCCCAGCGTGTCGCCGTAGCTGAAGCCGCCGCCGGCCACCAGGCCCTGGAACATGTCCAGGCGCGCCCGGCCTTGCTGCAGGTCGGTCATGTGCACGTCGTAGGTGTCGAAGCCCGCCGCGGCCAGGGCCCGGCTCATCTCGACATGCGAGTTCACGCCCTGCTCGCGCAGGATGGCAACCCTGGGCCGCGTGGCGAGCACGGCAGGCGCGGCCAGCGGGTCGAAGCTCAGGTGCAGGTGCAGCCCCGGGTCGTCCAGCGCGCCGGCCGCGGCGTGCTCGGCGTCGGCGCACTCGGGGTCGTCGCGCAGCCTGGCGATGCGCCAGCTCACCTCGTCCCACTGCTGCTGCAACTCGGCCAGCGGCGCCGAGAAGCAGCACTTCGTGTCGCGCCAGACCTCGATCACGCCGCGCTCGTTGGTCTTGCCGACGGCGTGCGCGTGGCGCGCCAGGCCGTGGCGGCGCAGCGTGGCCATCACCTCGTCGCGGTGCGCGGTGGCCACCTGCAGCACGACGCCCGGCTCCTCGTTGAACAGGGCCTTCAACGTCAGCTCGTCGCGCCGCGCGCCGACCTGCGCCGCCCAGTTCTTCGAGTCGCCGAACTCGGCGCGGCTGTCGCCGATGCCGTCGCCTTCGGTGACGAGGATGTCGACGTTCAGGCTCACGCCCAGGCGCCCGGCGAACGCCATCTCGCACACGCAGGCCCACAGGCCGCCGTCGCTGCGGTCGTGGTAGGCGAGCAGCCGGCCCTGCGCGCGCAGTTCGTTGACGGCGGCCACCAGCGCGACGAGCCGCTGCGGCTCGTCCAGATCGGGCACCTCGTGGCCGAAGCGGCCCAGCACCTGCGCCAGCATCGAGCCGCCCATGCGCATGCGCCCCGCACCGAGGTCGACGAGCACGAGCGTCGTGTCGCCGCAGGCGACGCCGCCCGCGGCCGGCTCGATGCGGCGCAACTCGGGCGTCAGCGTGCCGCGCACGTCGGCCAGCGTCGCGAAGGCGCTCACCACCAGCGACACCGGCGCCGTCACCTGCCGGGTGCCGCCCGCCTCGCCCGCCTCGCCCGCCTCGCTCCAGCGCGTGCGCATCGACAGCGAATCCTTGCCCACCGGAATGCCGATGCCCAGCGCCGGGCACAGCCCGAGCGCGACCGCCTGCACCGTGTCGTACAGCGCCGCGTCCTCGCCCGGCTCGCCGCAGGCGGCCATCCAGTTGGCGCTCAGCTTGACGCGCATCAGCTCGATCGGCGCGGCCAGCAGGTTGAGGATCGCCTCGGCCACCGCCATGCGCCCCGACGCCGGGGCGTCGAGCGCGGCCAGCGGCGTGCGCTCGCCCATGCTCATCGCCTCGCCGGCAAAGCCTTCGAAGTCGGCCAGCGTGACCGCGCAATCGGCCACCGGCACCTGCCAGGGGCCGACCATCGGGTCGCGGTGATTCAGGCCGCCGACGGTGCGGTCGCCGATCGTCACGAGGAAGCGCTTGCTGGCCACCGTCGGGTGGCGCAGCACGTCACGCGCCACGCGCGCCAGCTCGACGCCGGTGAGGTCGAGCGCCGCCTCGCGGCGCGCCACGCGTTCGACCACGCGATGCATCTTCGGCGGCTTGCCGAGCAGCACCTCCATCGGCATGTCGATGACGCGCTCGCCGCCCGCGCCCTGCTCGACGACGAGCTCGCGCTCGGCGCTCGCCACCCCCACCACCGCGTACGGGCAGCGTTCGCGCGCGCAGATCTGCTCGAACACCGGCCGCAGCGCCGGATCGAGCGCAAGCACGTAGCGCTCCTGGCTCTCGTTGCACCAGATCTCCTTGGGCGCGAGGCCGCTCTCCTCGAGCGGCACCTGCGTCAGGTCCAAGCGTGCGCCCAGGCCCGCGCCGTCGACCAGCTCGGGCAAGGCGTTGGACAGCCCGCCGGCGCCGACGTCGTGGATCGCGAGGATCGGATTCGCCTCCCCGAGCGCCCAGCAGGCATCGATGACCTCCTGCGCGCGGCGCTGGATCTCGGGGTTGCCGCGCTGCACCGAGTCGAAGTCGAGCGCGGCGGCATTGGTGCCGGCCGCCATCGAGCTCGCGGCGCCGCCGCCCATGCCGATGCGCATGCCCGGGCCGCCGAGCTGCACGAGCAGCGTGCCGGGCGCGAAGGCGAGCTTGTGCGTCTGCGTCGCGCTGATCGCACCCAGGCCGCCGGCGATCATGATCGGCTTGTGGTAGCCGCGCCAGACGCCCCCCACCTGCTGCTCGAAGACGCGGAAATAGCCGCCGAGGTTGGGGCGGCCGAACTCGTTGTTGAACGCGGCGCCGCCCAGCGGCCCCTCGATCATGATCTGCAGCGCGCCCGCGATGTGTGCCGGCCGGCCGAGGCCGCCGCGCTCCCAGGGCTCGTCGGTCCCGGGCAGCCTGAGCGCACTGACCGAAAAGCCCGTCAGCCCGGCCTTGGGCCGCGCGCCGCGGCCGGTGGCGCCCTCGTCGCGGATCTCGCCGCCGGCGCCGGTGGCCGCACCCGCAAAGGGCGAGATCGCGGTCGGGTGGTTATGCGTCTCGACCTTCATCAGCACGTGCGCGAGCTCCTCGCGCACGCCGTACTTGGGCGCATTGGTGAAGCCTTCGGGCAGCCAGCGCCGCACGCGAGTGCCCTCCATCACCGCCGCGTTGTCGCTGTAGGCGACGACCGTGTGCTGCGGCGAGACCTGCTCGGTGTGGCGGATCATGCCGAACATCGAGTGCGGCATCGCGACGCCGTCGATCGTGAAGCGGGCGTTGAAGATCTTGTGCCGGCAGTGCTCGCTGTTGGCCTGCGCGAACATCGTCAGCTCGACGTCGCTCGGGTTGCGGCCGAGCTTGCCGAAGGCATCGACGAGATAGTCGATCTCGTCGTCGGAGAGCGCGAGCCCGAACTCGGCGTTGGCCGCGGCGAGCGCCGCGCGGCCGCGACCGAGGACGTCCACGTGCGCGAGCGGCGGCGCCGCCTGCACCTCGAAGAGCTGCGCCGCGGCCTCGCGCTCGAAGGCCACACTCTCGGTCATGCGATCGGCCAGCAGCGCGGCCACGGCGGCGCGCTCGTCGGCCGCGAGCGGCCCGGCGCGCGTGGCGGCGCCGCGCCCGAGCGCGAGCCGGTATTCGACGACGCGCTCGATGCGGCGCACGGCGATGCCGCAGTTGTGCGCGATGTCGCTGGCCTTGCTCGCCCACGGCGACACCGTGCCCAGGCGCGGCATGACGACGACCCGCTCGCCGTCGTGCGCAGCGATGCAGGGTGGACCGTAGTCGAGCAGGCCGGCCACGGCGTCGAGTTGCGCGCGCGCGGGCGGCGCGTCGAACGCCACCCAGTGCACGTGGCGTGCGGTGACGCCGGCGACGCGCGGCACGGCGGCCTGCAGGCGCGCCAGCAGGGCGGCGGCACGCAACGGCGTCAGGGCGTTGCCGCCCTCCAGGTGAATCAGGTTCGCAGGCGTCGCGCGCATGCAGTCCCTGCGCGCTCAGTCCCAGCGCCGCAGCACGAGGCAGGCGTTGGTGCCGCCGAAGCCGAAGCTGTTGGACAGCGCCTGGCGCAGCTCGGCGTCGCGCGTCGTCGTCACCAGCGGCAGCGTGCCCAGCGCCGGGTCGGGCGTCTCGACGTTGATCGAGCCGGCGATGAAGCCCCCGCGCAGCATCAGCAGGCAGTAGATCGCCTCCTGCACGCCGGTGGCGCCGAGCGAATGGCCGGTGAGCGACTTGGTCGACGAGAACGGCGGCACGCCCGCGTCGCCGAAGACCGCGCGCATGGCGTTGAGCTCGGGCACGTCGCCCACCGGCGTCGACGTGCCGTGGGTGTTGATGTAGTCGATCGGCGCGTCGAGCCCGTCGATCGCCTGGCGCATGCACGCCACCGCGCCGTCGCCCGAGGGCGCGACCATGTCCACGCCGTCGCTCGTGGCGCCGAAGCCCGCGATCTCGCCGAGGATCGCGGCACCGCGCGCCCGGGCATGCTCGAGGCTCTCGAGCACCAGCGCCCCGCCGCCGCCGGCGATGACGAAGCCGTCGCGGTTCGCGTCGTAGGCGCGCGAGGCGCGCTCGGGCCGGTCGTTGTAGCGGCTGGACATCGCGCCCATGCCGTCGAACAGCACCGCCATGCCCCAGGACAGCTCCTCGCCGCCGCCGGCGAACACCACGTCCTGCAGGCCCCAGGCGATCTGCTGCGCCGCGGCGCCGATGCAGTGCGCCGACGTGCTGCACGCCGACGTGATCGAATAGTTGATGCCCTTGATGCCGAAGTGCGTGGCCAGGCAGGCCGAGACCGTGCTGCTCATGCAGCGCGTGACCTGGTACGGGCCGACGCGGCGGATGCCCTTGCTGCGCAGCGTGTCGGCGGCCTCGATCTGGTGCGCCGGCGAGCCGCCGCCCGAGCCCATGACGAGCCCGGTGCGCGGGTGCGACACCTCGGCGCGCCCGAGGCCCGACTGCGCGATCGCGTCGGCCAGCGCAACCTGCGCGAAGGCGGCCGCGTCGCCCATGAAGCGCAGCTGCTTGCGGTCGATGCGCGCCTCGAGGTCGATGTGCACCCGGCCGGCAACCTGGCTGCGCAGGCCGTGCTCGGTGAACTCGGGCATCGCGCGGATGCCGCTGCGGCCCGCGCGCAGCGACTGCTCCACACCCGCCAGGTCGTTGCCGATGCACGAGACGATGCCCGCACCCGTGATGACCACGCGACGTTTCATGTCGGCTCTCCAGCGCGCGAGAACAGGCCGACGCGCAGGTCGCGCGCAACGTAGATCTCCGTGCCGTCGGCCAGCAGCCGTGCGTCCCCGATCGCCATGACGAGCTTGCGCTTGATGACGCGCTTGATGTCGATCTCGTAGCGCACCAGCTTCACGTCGGTGCCGACCTCGCCGGTGAACTTGATCTCCCCCGCGCCCAGCGCACGCCCGCGCCCGGGCAGCCGCAGCCAGGTGAGATAGAAGCCGATCAGCTGCCACATCGCGTCCAGTCCGAGGCAGCCCGGCATCACCGGGTCGTCCTTGAAGTGGCAGGCGAAGAACCAGAGCTCGGGCCTGATGTCCAGTTCGGCCTCGATGCGCCCGAGCCCGTGCGCTCCGCCGTCGTCGTCGATGCGCGTCACGCGGTCGAACATCAGCATCGGCGGCAGCGGCAGGCGGCCGGCGTCGGGCCCGAACAGTCGCCCTTCGCCCGAGGCGATGAGCTGGTCGTAGGAAAAGGAGTCCACCATGGCGCGATTGTGAGCCACGCGCACGCCCGCGGGCGCACCGGCCGGGCCTCTGCCGCGCATTCCGGTCGCCCCGGCGCCCGGGCGCCCCGAGCCGCCGCCCGGCCGCACCCGGGCACGCAGCGAGCATCGTTGGCGATGCGATGGGATAATTTGGGCATGCCTATCGCCATCAAGAGCGGCGCCGAGATCGATGCGATGCGCCTGGCCGGGCGCCTGGCGTCCGAGGTGCTGGACCTGCTCACGCCGGTCATCGCACCGGGCGTGACGACGCGCGAGATCGACCGCATCGCGCACGAGCACATGGTCAACGTCCAGAAGAGCGTGCCGGCGACCCTGGGCTACGCGCCGCCGGGCTATCCGGCCTATCCGGCCTCGCTGTGCACCTCGGTCAACGAGGTCGTCTGCCACGGCATCCCCGACGACCGGCCGCTCAAGAACGGCGACATCGTCAACGTCGACGTCACCGTCATCAAGGACGGCTGGCACGGCGACAACAGCCGCATGTACATCGTCGGCGAAGGCTCGATCGCGGCGCGCCGTCTCGTGCAGGTCACGTTCGAGGCGATGTGGAAGGGCATCGTCAAGGTGCGCCCGGGCGCGCGGCTGGGCGACATCGGGCACGCGATCCAGACCTACGCCGAAGCGGCGGGTTTCTCGGTGGTGCGCGAGTTCTGCGGCCATGGCGTCGGCGCGCGCTTTCACGAGGAGCCGCAGGTGCTGCACTACGGCCGCCCGGGCACGCTCGAGGAACTGGTGCCCGGCATGATCTTCACGATCGAACCGATGATCAACGCCGGGCGGCGCGACATCAAGGAAGACCGGCGCGGCAACCGCCCGTACGACGGCTGGACCATCGTCACGCGCGACCGCTCGCTGTCGGCGCAGTGGGAGCACAGCGTGCTCGTCACCGACGGCGGCTACGAGGTGCTCACGGTCTCGGCCGGCAGCCCGCCGCCACCGGTGTTCGCGACGGCCGGATTCGGCACGCCGGCGCTCGCGCTCAGCGCCTGAGTGCGCCGGCACGCGAGCGCAAGCGCTTCGACCATGGCCGTCCTGCCGCAAGGCGCCGGCCGGCACCGCGCCGCCAAGGACGGCCGCGCCGCCGGCGCCCGCGACGTCGATCGGCCCGGCAGCGACGCCGGCAGCGCCGGGCGCGGCGCGGGCGCGGCTG
>JAFECX010000014.1 GCA_018241895.1 Pseudomonadota bacterium | reverse complement strand
GGCGCGCCGGGGGGCGACCTCGTCGCAGCGCCCGCCGCCCGGCCGCCGCCGCCGCCGCGGTGCCGCGGTGCCGCCGCCAGTGCGGGATTCCACAAGTGCAAGTCGCGCGGCGCCTGGCACAGAATCGCCTCATCCGTCCGTTCGGCCCCGCTACAACCTTGCTCGCAGGAGACACGCATGACCATTGCCCGCCGCCCCCTGATCCTGGCCGGTGCTGCCGCCGTTGCCGCGCTGGGCGCCCCCGCGTCGCGGGCGCAGGCGCCGATCGTGATCAAGTTCAGCCACGTCGTCGCGCACGACACGCCCAAGGGCAGGGCGTCGGAATTCTTCGCCAAGCGTGCCGGCGAGCTGACGAACGGCAGGGTCAAGGTCGAGGTCTACGCCAACTCCACGCTCTACAAGGACAAGGAGGAGCTCGAGGCGCTGCAGCTCGGCGCGGTGCAGTTGCTGGCGCCGTCGCTCGCCAAGTTCGGACCGATCGGCGTCAAGGAGTTCGAGGCCTTCGACCTGCCGTTCATCTTCGACAACTACGCCGAGCTGCACAAGGTCACCGCCGGGCCGATCGGCAAGCAGTTGCTGGCCAAGCTCGAGCCCAAGGGCATCCGCGGCCTGGCGTACTGGGACAACGGCTTCAAGGACATGTCGGCCAACCGGCCGCTGAAGATGCCGGCCGACTACAAGGGCCTGAAGATGCGCATCCAGTCGTCGAAGGTGCTCTAGGCGCAGATGCGCGCGGTGGGTGCCATTCCGCAGGTGATGGCGTTTTCCGAGGTCTACCAGGCGCTGCAGACGGGCGTCGTCGACGGCACCGAGAACCCGCCGTCGAACTTCTACACGCAGAAGATGTACGAGGTGCAAAAGCACCTGTCGCTCACCGACCACGGCTACCTCGGCTACGCCGTGATCACGAACAAGAAGTTCTGGGATGGCCTGCCCGCCGACGTGCAGTCGCAGCTCGACCAGGCGATGAAGGAGTCGACCGAGTTTGCCAACAAGATCGCCAAGGAGGAGAACGACCGCGCGCTCGAAGGCGTGCGCCAGGCGGGCAAGACCGAGATCTACACGCCCACGCCCGCCGAGCGCATGGCGCTCAAGAAGGCGATGCTCAAGGTGCACAAGGAGATGGAGTCGCGCATCGGCAAGGAGACGATCGAGGCCATCTACAAGGAGACCGGGTTCGACCCGAACAAGCTGTAGGGCCGTGACGGGCGGCGCGCCGCGCCGCCGCGCCGCAGAAAGACAGCGGCCCCGGCCGGCGGCCGCCGACGCGCCGGCCGCGCGGGCCAATCGAGGGAGTCTGCCCGATGACGAAAGTGCTCGATCACCTGGAGGAATGGCTGATCACCTTCCTCATGGGCGCGGCGACGATCGTCATCTTCCTCGCGGTGCTGCACCGCTACCTGGCCGGCTTCGACATTCCGGTGCTGCAGGACTGGCTGCTCGGCCTGAACGTGAGCTGGGCGCAGGAGCTGTGCATCATCCTCTTCGTGTGGATGGCCAAGTTCGGTGCCGCGTACGGCGTGCGCACGGGCATCCACGTCGGCGTCGATGTCCTGATCAACCGGCTCGACGAGCGCAAGCGCGGCGTGCTCATCATCTTCGGGCTGCTGGCCGGCGCGCTGTTCACCGGCATCGTGGCCGTGCTCGGCGGCACCTTCGTGTGGGAGAACGGCGCGCATTACGGGATCTTCCACGCCCTCGGCCTGCCCACCGGCGATCTGCCCGAAGGCCCGACCACGCCCGACCTCGAGGCGCCGACCTGGATCGTGTACTCGGCGATCCCGCTCGGCTCGGGGTTGATGTGCTTTCGCTTCCTGCAGGTGGCCTGGGCATTCTGGCGCACGGGCGAACTGCCGCACCACGACCACGGCCACGTCGAGGGTCTCGACGAGGAGGCCGGGGAGGGGCCGCCGCGGCCCGGTGAGGAGGACCTGGTCTACCGCATGGAAGACGAGTTGCATCCGCGCGATTTCGGCGACGGCAGCGACGGCAAGGACGGGAGCGCGCGGCGATGAACACGGCGATCATCTTCATCTTGCTGGTGGTGCTGATGCTCACCGGCATGCCGATATCGATCTCGCTCGGCCTCACGGTGCTCACCTTCCTGTTCGCGCTCACGCAGGTGCCGATCGAGTCGGTGGCGCTCAAGCTGTTCACCGGCATCGAGAAGTTCGAGATCATGGCGATCCCGTTCTTCATCCTGGCGGGCAACTTCCTGACGCACGGCGGGGTGGCCAAGCGCATGATCCGCTTCGCCACCGCGATGGTCGGCCACTGGCACGGTGGCCTCGGGCTGGGCGGCGTGCTGGCGTGCGCGCTGTTCGCGGCGGTCTCGGGCTCGTCGCCCGCCACGGTGGTGGCGATCGGCTCGATCCTGCTGCCGGCGATGGTCAAGGCGGGCTTCCCCAAGCGCTTCGGTGCCGGCGTCATCACCACCTCGGGTGCCCTGGGCATCCTGATTCCGCCGTCGATCGTGATGGTGATGTACTCGGTGTCGACCAACACCTCGGTGGGCACGCTGTTCATGGCCGGCGTGCTGCCGGGCATCGTGCTCGCGACGATGCTGGGCTTCACGACCTGGTGGCGCGCGCGCGCCAACAACTACCCGCGGCTGCCGCGCGCGAGCTGGGGTGAACGCGCCAGGGCGCTGCGCGACTCGATCTGGGGCCTGCTGCTCATCGTCATCGTCATGGGCGGCATCTACAGCGGCATGTTCACGCCCACCGAAGCGGCCGCGATGAGTGCGGTGTGGGCCTTCGTCGCCGCCGTCTTCATCTACAAGGACATGCGCCTGCGCGACGTGCCGCGCGTGCTGCTGGCATCGGCCAACATGAGCGCGATGCTGCTGTACATCATCACCAACGCGGCGCTGTTCTCGTTCCTGATGACGCACGAGAACATCCCGCAGGCGATGGCCGACGCGATGCTCGGCACCGGCGTGGGCGTGATCGGCTTCCTGCTGATGGCCAACGTGCTGATGCTGATCGCGGGCAACTTCATGGAGCCGTCGTCGATCGTGTTGATCCTGGCGCCGATCCTGTTCCCGATCGCCGTCAAGCTGGGCATCGACCCGATCCACTTCGGCGTGCTGATGGTGGTCAACATGGAGGTCGGCATGTGCCACCCGCCGGTCGGCCTCAACCTCTACGTCGCCTCCGGCATCACGAAGATGGGCATCACCGAGCTGACCGTGGCCGTGTGGCCGTGGCTCGTGACGATGCTGATCTTCCTCGTCCTCGTGACCTACTGGCCGCCGCTGTCGCTGGTGCTGCCCAAGGCGCTGGGGATGATGAGGTAGCGCGCGCTACCGCGGCCGGCGCGCGCGCTGCCGGCGCGTGCGCGGCGCCGGCCTGACGCACAAGTGGGCGCGGCGGCGCTCAGCCCGGCGCGACGTCGCGCCGCACGCGCTCGATCCAGGCGGCAAACGCGGCCATGAACTTGGTCAGGAACTCGCGCGTGGCGTCGTTGACGAGGGCACCGTCGGCGTCGAACAGGCTCGCCGCGCCGCCGATGTAGGCCTCGGGCTGCTGCAGCGGCAGCACGTCCAGAAAGACCAGCGACTGGCGCAGATGATGGTTCGCGCCGAAGGCGGCCAGCGCGCCCGGCGAGACGCTGATCACTGCTCCCGGCTTGCCGCTCCACACGCTCTGGCCGTAGGGGCGCGAGCCGACGTCGATGGCGTTCTTGAGCCCGCCGGGCACCGAGCGGTTGTACTCGGGCGTGACGAACAGCAGCGCATCGGCGCCGCGCACGGCGTCGCGAAAGCGCCGCCACGCTGCGGGAAGCATCTCGCCTTCGAGGTCCTGGTTGTACAGCGGCAGGTCGCCGACGCCGACGAACTCGCAGTCGAACGCGGGCGGCGCCAGCGCGACCGCGGCCTTGGCCGTCATGAGCGCGAACGACCCTCGACGCAGACTGCCGACGAGGACCGCGACCTTGGATTTCGGTTTCATCGTGTGGATTCCCTGCACTGGTGCGATGACGCTGCGGCTCGATGATGTGCGACGGCACGCCGCGACGGCGAAGCTGCTCGCGCGTGCCGCGCGCCTGTCCGGAGCGGACGAACATTGTGCTGCGTGCGCAGCGTGCCCGTCGACGCCGTGGTTGTCGGCGTGGCCGCCGATGCGTGCACGGGCGCTGCCGTGGCGCGTCGCCGCGGCACGCCGGACATGGCCCGGCGCGTGTGCGCCAGCGCGCATATACTGCGCCTTGCGCCGCAGCATCCGGTCGTCGCGGCGCAGTCGATTCCGACTTCCCATTCCTTCGCGCCTTCGAGACTGGTGCGCCCGCCCGGGCGACCGCAGGCAGCGGATGCCGGCCCCGGACGGGCCCACAACGATGAATTTTTCAGACCTCGGCCTGGCCGAGCCGCTCCTGCGCGCCGTGCGCGACCAGGGCTACGAGACGCCGACGCCGATCCAGGCGCAGGCCATTCCCGCCGTGCTGCGCGGCGGCGACCTGATGGGCGGCGCGCAGACCGGCACCGGCAAGACGGCCGGCTTCACGCTGCCGCTGCTGCAGTTGCTGATGGGCCGCGCGGCGCCGCGCGACGCCCGTTCGCGCATCATGATCCGCGCGCTCATCCTCACGCCCACGCGCGAACTCGCGGCGCAGGTCGAGGAGAGCGTGCGCAGCTACGGCAAGTACCTGCCGCTCAAGAGCATGGTGATGTTCGGCGGCGTCGGCATGCAGCCGCAGCTCGACGCGCTGCGCCGCGGCGTCGACATCCTCGTGGCGACGCCCGGGCGGCTGCTCGACCATCACCAGCAGGGCACGCTGGACCTGTCGCGCGTCGAGATCTTCGTGCTCGACGAGGCCGACCGCATGCTCGACATGGGCTTCATCCACGACATCAAGAAGGTGCTGGCGATCCTGCCGCCCAGGCGCCAGAACCTGCTGTTCAGCGCCACCTTCAGCGACGACATCAAGGCGCTCGCCGACCGGCTGCTCGAGCGCCCGGCGCTCATCGAAGTGGCGCGCCGCAATGCCGACGCCGATACCGTGGCGCAGACCGTGCATCCGGTGGGCCGCGACAAGAAGAAGGAACTGCTGCGCCATCTGATCCTCGAGGGCGACTGGCATCAGGTGCTCGTCTTCATGCGCACCAAGCACGGTGCCAATCGGCTCACCGAGTGGCTCAACGAACACGGCGTCACGGCGATGGCGATCCACGGCAACAAGAGCCAGAGCGCGCGCACCAAGGCGCTGGCCGACTTCAAGAGCGGCGAGCTGCGCGTGCTGGTGGCCACCGACATCGCCGCGCGCGGCATCGACATCGACCAGTTGCCGCACGTCGTCAACTTCGAACTGCCCAACGTGCCCGAGGACTATGTGCACCGCATCGGCCGCACCGGCCGCGCCGGCGCCAGCGGCGAGGCGATCTCGCTCGTGTGCCTGGACGAGGAGGGCTTCCTGCACGACATCGAGAAGCTCGTGCGGCACCCCATTGCCCGGCGCGTGATCGCCGGCTTCGAACCGGCAGCGGGCGAGCGCGCCGAGCCGATCGTTCTCGGCCGACGCATGACGCTGGGCGGTGGCGGTGGGACGGGCCGCGGCGGCGCGCGGCGCGACACCCGCCACCGAGCGGGCGACAAAGCCGGTCCGGCGCCGCGGCGCGACGCCGTGGCGGCCCACGCCGGCGGCGACGCGCGCTCACGCCCCGGGCCCGGAACGGGCCGCGGCGATGGTCGCACGCAGGGCGGCCCGGCTAAAGGCCGAGGCGGGCCGGATCGCCGCGGCCCTGGCGCGTCAGGACCGGCTCGCTCCCGCTGAGGTCGATCACGGTGGTGGGCTGCGCCGGGCATGCGCCCGCGTCCACCACGGCAGCCAGCAGCGCCTCGTAGCGCGCGCTGATCTCGTCGGGGTCGTTGAGCGGCTCGCTCTCCCCGGGCGGGATCAGCGTCGTCGCCAGCAGCGGCTCGCCGAAGGCGGCGAGCAGGTCCTGCGTGACGCGATGGTCCGGCACGCGCAGCCCGATCGTGCGCCGCGACGGGTGCGAAAGCCGCCGCGGCACTTCCTTCGTGGCCTCGAGAATGAACGTGTACGGACCCGGCGTGCCGAGCTTGAGCAGCCGGTACTGGCGGTTGTCGACGCGCGCATAGGTGGCCAGTTCGCTCAGGTCGCGGCACAGCAGCGTCAGGTGGTGTTTCTGGTCGACCTGACGCAGCCGCCTGAGCGCCTCGGCCGCGGCCTTGTCCTCGAGACGGCACACGAGCGCGTAGCTCGAGTCGGTGGGCACGGCCAGCACCTCGCCCGCCTGCAGGAGCCGGGCGGCCTGCTGCAGCAGGCGCGGCTGCGGGTTGCGCGGGTGGACTTCGAAACGTTGCGTCACGCACGCATTGTCACGCGCATGGCCGCCGCGGCCGACTCGGCAACGCGGCAAAGCGGCAAAGCGGCAAAGCGGTGGATCGCTGCCGCGTCCCGATGCCTTTTGCTGCTTGCCCTCCTGCCTCCTGCCTCTTGCCGAAGTGCGCGGCTGCGGGCAGTACGAGCGCGGTCGCGCTCGCCCGGGTGTTCAGGTGCCCGCCGACCAGGCGATGGCCGTGCCCTGGGCGATGCCGGCGCGCCATTCGCGCGGTCCGCTCTCGTGCACGCTGGTGCCGCTGGCGTCCACCGCCACCGTGACCGGCATGTCGCGCACGTCGAACTCGTAGATCGCTTCCATGCCGAGGTCGGCGAAGCCCACCACCTTCGCTGCCTTGATCGCCTTGGCCACCAGATAGGCGGCGCCGCCCACTGCCATCAGGTAGGCGCTGCGGTGCTTGCGGATCGCCTCGACGGCGAGCGGCCCGCGCTCGGCCTTGCCGATCATCGCGATGAGCCCGGTC
>JAFECX010000149.1 GCA_018241895.1 Pseudomonadota bacterium | reverse complement strand
GTCGGCACGTTCGTCGGCACGTTCGTCGGCACGTTCGTCGGCACGTTCGTCGGCACGTTCGTCGGCACGTTCGTCGGCACGTTCGTCGGCACGTTCGTCGGCACGTTCGTGCAAGGCACGGCGCAGGCGGCGTCACTCGAGGCGCCGAGCGGCGCATCGTTCGAGGCGTGGAAACCGGCGTCGGCACCGGCGCGGATCGAGGCACGACGCGAGGCGCCGATCGAAGCGCCATTCAGGAGCGCGACGAGTGCAGCGGGCTCACCGGTCCTTTGAGGTCACCCATGCTGCGGTCGCCGAGGCCCAGCGGCAAGGGGAACTGCACCGATTCGCGCACGCCGTCGAGCTTGCGCACTGCGGCCACGCCCAACTCGCGCAGGCGCGCGACGACCTGCTGCACGAGGACCTCGGGCGCCGAGGCGCCCGCGGTGAGGCCGACGCGTCGTCCGGCGGCGAACCACGCGGCCTGGAGATCGTCGGCGCTGTCGACCATGTACGCAGGCGTGCCCAGGCGCTCGGCGACCTCGCGCAGCCGGTTGCTGTTGCTGCTGGTGGGGCTGCCGACGACGATCACGACGTCGACCGCGCGCGCCATCGCCTTGACGGCGTCCTGGCGGTTCTGCGTCGCGTAGCAGATGTCCTGCTTCTTGGGCTCGCGCACCTCGGGAAAGCGCACCTTGACCGCGGCCAGGATCTGCGCTGCGTCGTCGACCGACAGCGTGGTCTGCGTCACCACGGCGATGCGCTCGCCGCGCGGCTGCACGCGCGCCACGTCGTCGACGGTCTCGACGAGGTAGATGCCGGCGCCGAGCTGGCCCATCGTGCCCTCGACCTCGGGGTGCCCCTTGTGGCCGATCATGACGAACTCGTAGCCTTCGCGGGCCAGCTTGGCGACCTCGACGTGCACCTTGGTCACCAGCGGGCAGGTGGCGTCGAAGATGCGAAAGCCGCGCCGCTGGGCCTCGTCGCGCACGGACTTGCTCACGCCGTGCGCGCTGAAGACGAGCGTCGCGCCCGCAGGCACCTCGTCCAGGTTCTCGATGAAGACGGCACCCTTGGCCTTCAGGCTGTCGACGACGAAGGTGTTGTGCACGATCTCGTGGCGCACGTAGATCGGGGCACCGAACTTGAGCAGCGCGCGCTCGACGATCTCGATCGCGCGGTCGACGCCGGCGCAGAAGCCCCGCGGCTCGGCGAGGACGACCTCCTCGATGGACATCTCACATCACTCCCAGCAGCTTGACGTCGAAGCGCACGGCCCGCCCGGCCAGCGGGTGGTTGAAGTCGAACAGCACCCACCCGGGCCCCAGTTCACGCACGACACCCGCGTAGCGGCCCTCGCCGTCGGGGGTGGGGAACTCGACCACCTCGCCCACCGCGTACTCGGCCTCGGGCTCGCCGTGCGCCTCGAGCAGCGCCAGCGACACGCGCTGCACGAGCGCCGCGTTGCGCTCGCCGAACGCCGCGCCGGGCGGCAGCTCGAACGAGGCCTCGGCGCCTTCGTGCAGCCCGACGAGCAGGGCCTCGATCGCGGGTGCGAGCTGGCCGCTGCCCAGCGACAGCGTCGCCGGCTTGTCGACGAAGGTGTCGAGGATGGTCGCGCCGTCGGGGCCGGCCAGACGGTAGTGCAGCGTCAGGAACGAGTCCGGCCGGACGGTGGGGATGGCAGACATGGCAAGGATCACAAGGGGGGCCGCCATCGGCGGGCCGCCGCTCGGGCGATGCGACCCGCCGGGGCCTCGCATAGACTGGGCTCGATTCTACCGAGAGGCCCTGCACATCCTCCTTTGCACGACCCTGCCGCCGCCATGCTCAAGCAACTGCCCGCCGACCAGCGCCCGCGCGAAAAGCTCCTCGCGCGCGGCGCCGCGGCGCTGGCCGATGCCGAGCTGCTCGCCTTGCTGCTGCGCACCGGCACGCGCGGCCAGGGCGTGCTCGCGCTGGCCGACGCGCTGCTGCGGCAGTGCCGCGGCTTCAGCGGGCTGCTCAACGCCGAGCCCGCACAGCTCGCTGCGCTCGAAGGCGTCAAGGGCCTGGGTCCGGCCAAGCGCGCCGAACTGCTGGCGGTGATGGAGATGGCGCGTCGCGCGCTCGCCGAGGGTCTGCGCGAGGCGCCGGTGTTCGAGAGCCCCGCACGCGTCAAGGACTACCTCGCCTTGCAGCTCGGCGGCCTGGCGCAGGAAGTCTTCGCCGTGCTCTTCCTCGACGCCCAGCACCGACTGCTCGCGCTCGAGCGCATGTTCCAGGGCACGCTCGCCCAGACCAGCGTCCACCCGCGCGAGGTCGTGCGCCGCGCGCTCGCGCTCAACGCCGGCGCCGTCGTGCTGGCACACAACCACCCTTCGGGGCTGGCCGAGCCCTCGCGCGCCGACGAGTACCTGACGCAGACGCTCGAGAGCGCGCTCGCGCTGGTCGACGTGCGCGTGCTCGACCACATCGTCGTCGGCCAGGGGCAGGTGGTGTCGATGGCCGAGCGGGGGCTGGTGTGAAGGCGAGTGGCCTGCACGCGTTGGGTCCGCTGCGTGAGGCGCTGCGCACGCGCCAGCGCGAAGCCCCCCAGCGCGCCGAGCGCGAGGCCGCGGAGCGTGCAGGGCTCGAAGCCGAGCGCCGCGCCTTCGCCGATGCGGTGGGGCCGGTGACGCGGCTGGGGCCGTCGGCGCGCAGCGAGCACCGGCGGCGGCCACCGCCGCCGCTGGCGCAGCAGCGCGCGCTCGACGAGCAGGCCGCGCTGCGCCAGGCGTGGTCCGACATCGTGGACGTCGAGTCCTTGCTGCACACCGACGAGGAGCTGTCGTTTCGCCGCCCCGGCGTCGGCCCGGACGTCGTGGCGCGCCTGCGGCGCGGCCGCTGGTCGATCCAGGGCCAGCTCGATCTGCACGGCCTCAGGCGCGACGAGGCCCGCGCAGCGCTGGTCGAGTTCATCGCCGTCGCGGCACGCCGCGGCTGGCGCTGCGTGCGCATCGTGCACGGCAAGGGGCTGGGTTCGCCCGGGCGCGAGCCGGTGCTCAAGGCCAAGGTGCAGCGCTGGCTCACGCAGAGCGACACGGTGATCGCCTTTGCGCAGGCCAGTGCGCCGCACGGCGGTGCCGGGGCGCTGGTGGTGCTGCTGGCCGGCGCGCCGGCCAGGCGCAGTGCCCCGGACTGAAGGCGACGACGGCAAAGCCGCAGTGCAGACGCGCACGGGACGAAAGGCGCGTCGCAGGCCGGGCGGCCCGACGCCCGAAGACGCGGCCCGTGGCGCCGGCGCCGCACCTGCGATGCGGCGCCTCGTGCGGTGTCGGGCTACTGCGGCCAGCGAGCGGCCATCGCCACCACCGCCAGCGACGCCGCGGTGCCGGGCAGCGTCTCGAGCAGCAACTGGCGACGCAGGACCGCCTCGCGCACCGCCGGGTCGGTCGGCACCTCGCCGAGCAGCTCGATGCGCACGGGTGCCTCCAGCGTCGGGCTGACGTAGCGGTCCACGACCTGCTGCAGTTGCGCGCGCACCGAGCGGCCTTCGCCCGGACGGCGCACCTGGTTGACGACCAGATGGATGTGCCGACGCCCTTGCGTCGCGGCCAGCACCTTGATCGTCGCGTAGGCATCGGTGAGCGAGGTCGGCTCCGGTGTCGCCGTCACCAGCACGTGGGCGGCGAGCGAGACCGTGTACAGCACGAGATCGGAGATGCCGGCGCCGGTGTCGAGCAGCACGTGGTCGTAGCGCGGCGCCACCTCGTCGATCACGCGCTGCAGTTGCAACCGCACCTCGGGCGTCATGCGCGAATACTCGACCATGCCCGAACCGGCCAGCAGCACGCTGAAGCCGCCGGGCGCCGGCAGGATCGCGTCGGCCAATGCCGCCTTGCCCGTGAACACCTCGTGCAGCGTGATCTTCGGCCACAGGTTGAGCACGACGTCGAGGTTGGCCAGGCCCAGGTCGGCGTCGAGCACGAGCACGCGCCGCCCGGCGCGCGCCAGCGCCGCGGCGAGGTTGGTCGACACGAACGTCTTGCCGACGCCGCCCTTGCCGCTCGTGACCGCGGTGATGCGGCGTGACGGCGCCGCAGCCGCCGCGCCGGCGGGCGAGGCCGCGGCGGCGCGTGCACCGGGCGCACCGGGCGCGACAACAGGCGGGCCGGAGTCGGTCATTCGTGGTCCAGGAATTGGGAGGATTCGAAGAGCAGCTGCTTTTCGTCGGCACTCACGATCGGTGCCGCAGCCGGCTCGATCTGAACCAGGTTGCGCCCCAGCGTCTTGGCGCGGTAGAGCTGCTGGTCGGCGCGCTCGAGCCACAGCTCGGGCGTCGAGCGCACCCATTGCGGCGCGAAGGCGCCCCCGATGCTGATCGTCACGCCCAGCGTCTGGCGCGGCGCGATCGCCACCGGCGTCGTCTCGATGCGCCGGCGCAGCCGCTCGGCCACGGTGTGGCCGAAGGCGACACCGCAGTTGGGCAGGATGATCGCAAACTCCTCGCCCCCGATGCGCGCCACCAGGTCCATCGGCCGCACGCATTCGACGAGCGCCGCGGCCACCGTCTCGAGCACCTCGTCGCCGGCGGCGTGGCCCCAGCTGTCGTTGACGCGCTTGAAATGGTCGAGATCGAGCGCGAGCAGCAGCGCCGGCTCGCCGCTGCGCGCCACGCGGTCGACCTCGCGCGCCAGCGCCAGCTCGAAGGCGCGGCGATTGGCCAGCCCCGTGAGCGCATCGCGCGAGGACAGCTCGACCAGCGCGTCGATCAGCCCCTGCAGCCACGCCGCGCTGCCCGGTTCGCCGCCGGGCGCCTCGCGACCGGACTGCGCGAGCAGTTGCAGCGCCTGCTCGTAGTGCAGCGCGCAAGCGGGCGACGGGGGCGAGGCGGGGTTCACCGGGGGGCAGCGTGCGCAGCGTGGCGCCTCGGCCGGACAAGGTGGCGGGCAGTCTAGCAGCGCGCCACCACGCACCCCATGCGAAAAAGGCTCGCGACGCGGTCCATTTCCACGCCTGCGCCGCGGCGGCTGCATCGACACTGCGCGCGCGCTGCGGGGCGGCGCGTCAGCGCCGCCGCCCGAGCCCGCCCCGGCCGCTCGCGGACGCGGCCGCATCTGTCTTCGCCGCACCCGCCGCACTCGCCGCACCTGTCGCACCCGCCCGTCTTCGCCACACCTGCCGCATCGGCCGCACCGTCATGACCGAATTTGCCGCCGCGACCCCCGTCGTCGAATCCGAGTTCACGATGTCGAGCGCGGACTTCGAGCGCGTGCGCCGGCTCATCCACGAGCGTGCCGGCATCAGCCTGCATGCGGGCAAGCAGGCGATGGTCTACAGCCGGCTCACGCGGCGCCTGCGCGAGAGCGGCCATCGCGGCTTCGCCGAGTACCTGCACGCGCTCGAGCGCGGCGGCAGCGAGCGCGAATGGCAGGAGTTCGTCAACTGCCTGACCACCAACCTCACCGCCTTCTTCCGCGAGGAGCACCACTTCCACGCCCTCGTCGACGACCTGCGCGCGCGCGCCGTGCAGCAGCCGGGCCGGGCGCTGCGCCTGTGGTGCAACGCCGCCAGCACCGGCGAGGAGCCGTACTCGCTGGCGATGACGGCGCTCGAGGCGCTGGGCGCAGCGGCTGCCGTCCGCATCGTGGCCAGCGACATCGACACCCGCGTGCTCGCGAGCGCGCAGCGCGGCATCTACCCGGCCGACGCGCGCGGGCTCACGGCCGAGCGCCTCAAGCGCCACTTCATGCGCGGCACCGGCGCCAACGAAGGCACCATCCGCGTGCGCCCCGAAATCGCGCGCCCGATCGAGTTTCGCACCTTCAACCTGACGAGCCCGAACTGGGCCAGCCTGGGCGAGCCGTTCGACATCGTGTTCTGCCGCAACGTGATGATCTACTTCGACCACGCCACGCAGCGGCGCGTGCTCGAGCACATCCACGGCGTCATGCGCGCCGGCGGCCTGCTGTATGTGGGCCACTCGGAGAACTTCACCGACGCGCGCCAGCTGTTCCGCCTGCGCGGCAAGACGATCTACGAGCGCCTGTGACGCGCGCCGGCTCAAGCCGCTCGGCGCACGCGCCGATAAGGCCACAGGCCAGCCCATGCGATCCGCCAACGCCTCCCCTGCTACGCCCGCTGCCGCTGCCGCGGCGGCGCCGGGCAGCGGCGCCGTGCCGGCGCGACTCGAGCGTCTCAAGGCCGCGCCGCGCAAGCCCGGCGAGGCCTCGTTCTTCTACTGGGACGCGCACTTTCGCAACGACGCGGTCAAGGTGCTGCCGGGCGAGTTCTTCGTGCACGACGAGGACATCCTGGTGATGACCACGCTCGGCTCGTGCATCGCCGCCTGCCTGTGGGATCGCGACAAGCGCATCGGCGGCATGAACCACTTCCTGCTGCCCGATTCGGGCGGTGCGGGCGGCAGCGGCGGCGGCGACGCCAGCGGGCGCTACGGCAGCTACGCGATGGAGCTGCTGATCGGCGAGCTCGTCAAGCGCGGCGCCACGCGCAGCACGATGGAGGCCAAGGTCTTCGGCGGCGGCTCGGTCATCGCCGGCATGAACAGCATCAACGTCGGCGAGCGCAACACCGCCTTCGTGCTCGAGTACCTGCGCACCGAGCGCATCACCGTGGTCAGCAAGGACGTGCTCGACGTGCACGCGCGCAAGGTGTGCTTCCTGCCCGCCAGCGGCAAGGCGATGGTCAAGCGGCTGGCCACCACCAACGTCGAGGCGCTGGCCGCGCAGGAGCGCGCCGCCGCGGCGCGCGCGCTGCCCGCAGTCGCCGGCGGCAGCGTCGACCTGTTCTGAAACCCGCCGCACCGCCCATGAAGACGCGCGTCATCGTCGTCGACGACTCGGCCCTGGTGCGCAGCCTGCTGGCCGAGATCATCAACCGGCAGCCCGACATGAGCTGCATCGGCGCCGCATCCGACCCGCTGGTGGCGCGCGAGATGATCCGCAACCTCGACCCCGACGTGATCACGCTCGACGTCGAGATGCCGCGCATGGACGGCCTGGACTTCCTCGCCCGCCTGATGCGCCTGCGTCCGATGCCGGTGGTGATGGTCTCCACGCTCACCGAGCGCGGCGCCGACGTCACGTTGAAGGCGCTCGAACTGGGCGCGGTGGACTTCGTCGCCAAACCGAAGATCGGCGTCGCCGACGGCCTCAGGCGCCTGGGCGACGAGATCACCGAGAAGATCCGCATCGCCGCCCAGGCGCGCGTGCACCGGCTGGCCGCGCCGGCGGGCCGCACGGTGGCTGCAGCCGCCGCCTCGGCCCCTGGTGCCCCGGCCGCCGCCACGCCGCTGCTCGGGCGCCTGTCGACCGAAAAGCTGATCTTCATCGGCGCGTCCACGGGCGGCACCGAGGCCACGCGCGAGGTGCTGATGCAACTGCCGCCCGATGCGCCGGGCGTCATGATCACGCAGCACATGCCGCCGGGCTTCACGAAGAGCTACGCGGCGCGGCTGGACGGCCTGTGCCGCATCCGCGTGCGCGAAGCCGCCGACGGCGAGCGCGTGCTGCCCGGCCACGCCTACATCGCGCCCGGCGGACTGCATCTGTCGGTCGAGCGCTCGGGCGCCAACTACATCGCGCGCGTGCGCGACGGCGAGCCGGTCAACCGCCACAGGCCTTCGGTCGAGGTGCTGTTCGAGTCGGCCGCACGCGTGGTCGCGCGCAATGCGCTGGGCGTGATGCTCACCGGCATGGGTGCCGACGGCGCACGCGCGATGCGCGCGATGCGCGACGCCGGCAGCTGGAACATCTGCCAGGACGAGGCCAGCTGCGTCGTCTTCGGCATGCCGCGCGAAGCGATCGCGGCCGGCGCCGCCGACGAGGTGCTGCCGCTGGCGCAGATCGGCGCGCGGCTGATCGAGCGGCTGCGCAGCACGGTGGGCGTGGCCACCTCGCGCGTCTAGGTGCGCTGCGGTTGCCGCGATGCCGGCAGGAACATCGCCTGCAGGTCCGACAGGAAGTCGAACCCGCGCGCGCTGGCGCGCACGACGCCGCCGCGACGCTCGAGCAGGCCGCTGGCCTGGGCGCGCGCCAGCAGCGGCTCGATCGTCGCCGGCGCCAGCCCGGTGCGCTGGCGAAAGAGCGTCAGCGGCACACCCTCGCGCAGGCGCAGCGCGTTCATCATGAACTCGAACGGCAGGTCCTCGGGCGCCACCTCGTGCTCGTGGCTCACCGGCGTGCCGGCCAGCGCCTCGCTCATGTAGCGCGCCGGCTCGCGCCAGCGCACCTGGCGCAGCACGCGGTGCGGGAACGACAGCTTGGCGTGGGCACCGGCGCCCAGGCCGATGTAGTCGCCGAAGCGCCAGTAGTTGAGGTTGTGGCGGCAGCGGTGCTGCGCCTGAGCGAACGCCGAGACCTCGTAGCGCTCGAGCCCGGCCGCGGCGCTGCGCGCGACGATCGCGTCGAGCATCTCGCTCGCGCTGTCCTCGTCGGGCAACGCGGGCCGCTCGCGCGCGAACATCGTGTTCGGCTCGATCGTCAGGTGGTACACGGACAGGTGCGGCGGCGCGAAGGCGAGCGCGGTGTCGAGGTCGGCCTCGAGCATCGCCGGCGTCTGCCCGGGCAGCGCGTACATGAGGTCGAGGTTGAAGGTCTCGAACGCGTCGCGCGCCTCGGTGGCGGCGGCGCGCGCCTGCGCCGCGTCGTGCACGCGGCCGATGCGCGCGAGCAGCGCGTCGTCGAAGCTCTGCACGCCGAGCGACAGCCGCGTCACGCCGGCCGCGCGGTAGGCGCGAAAGCGCTCGCGCTCGAAGGTGCCGGGGTTGGCCTCGAGCGTGATCTCGGCCAGCGCCTCGAGCGGCAGCCGCGCGCGGACGTCGCCGAGCAGGCGCTCGATGCCCTCGGGCGAGAACAGGCTCGGCGTGCCGCCGCCGAGGAACACGCTCACCACCGGCCGGCCCCACACCAGCGGCAGCATGCTCTCGAGATCGGCCACGATGGCGTCGAGATAACGGCGCTCGGGCAGTTCGCCCGTCATCGCATGCGAGTTGAAGTCGCAGTACGGGCACTTGTGCAGGCACCACGGCAGATGCACGTACAGGGCCAGCGGCGGCAGCGCCGCGAGATCGAGCGCGCCCGCGCGCAGATGGTGCAGCGCGGCGGCCGCCGCGTCGTCCAGGGCACTCATGCGCCGCCTGGGCCCGCGCACGCGTGCACGGCGCGATCGCAGGTCATGCCAGCCACACCTCGGCCATCAACCTGCGCATGCGGGCCGCCGCCTGAGCCCGGTGGCTGTGCAGGTTCTTCGTCTCGGGCGGCAGCTCGGCCACGCTGCGCCCGAGCGCCGGGATGAACAGCAGCGGGTCGTAGCCGAAGCCGCCCTGCCCGCGCGGCGCCTCGAGGATCTCGCCGCTCCAGCGCCCGATGGCCACCAGCGGCTCGGGGTCGGCGGCGTGCCGCAGCGCCACCAGCGTGCCGACGAAGTAGGCGCGCCGGTCGCCCTGGCCTTGCAGCCGATCGAGCAGCAGCGCGTTGTTCGCGGCGTCCTGCACGGCGCGGCGCGCCTGGCGTGGTGCGTCACGTGGCACATCACGTGGCACATCACGTGGCACATCGCGTGGCACATCGGCTGCCGCTGCGCCGGCACCTGCCGCCGCAGCCGCCGCCGCGTGCGCGGCGTAGACGGCCGAGGCCACGCCCGGCGCTCCGGCCAGCGCCGGCACGACCAGGCCCGAGTCATCGGCGATCGCCGCCCCTCGCGCAGCCGCGGCCGCGTGACGTGCCTTGGCCAGCGCGTTCTCGATGAACGTGAGGTGCGGCTCGTCGGCTTCGGCGATGCCGAGCTCGCGCTGCGGCACCAGCTCGATCGCCGGGCTGCCCAGCAGCGCGCGCAACTCGGCGAGCTTGCCGGCGTTGTTCGATGCCAGCACGACGCGCAGCGGCGTCACGGCGGCGCCTCAGCCTGCGGAGCGCGACGCGAGCGCGCGCCGCTGCACGGCCACCAGTTCGCCGATGCCGCGCGCGGCCAGCGCCAGCATCGCGTCCATCTGCGCGCGCGTGAACGGCGCCCCTTCGGCCGTGCCCTGCACCTCGACGTAGCCGCCGCCACCGGTCATGACGACGTTCATGTCGGTCTCGCACGACGAGTCCTCGTCGTAGTCCAGGTCGAGCAGCGGCACGCCGCCGACGATGCCGACGGACACCGCGGCCACGTGATCGCGCAGCGGGCTCGCCGCGATGCGGCCGTGCGCGAGCAGCCAGCTCACCGCATCGTGCGCGGCGACGAAGGCGCCGGTGATGGCCGCGGTGCGCGTGCCGCCGTCGGCCTGCAGCACGTCGCAGTCGAGCTGGATCGTGCGCTCGCCGAGCAGCGACAGGTCGAACACGCTGCGCAGCGAGCGGCCGATCAGGCGCTGGATCTCCTGCGTGCGTCCACTTTGCTTGCCCTTGGCGGCCTCGCGGTCGCTGCGCGTGTGCGTGCTGCGCGGCAGCATGCCGTATTCGGCCGTCACCCAGCCCTGGCCGCTGCCGCGCTTGTGCGACGGCACCTTCTCCTCGACCGAAGCGGTGCACAGCACCTTGGTCGCGCCGAAGCACACCAGCACCGAGCCCTCGGCGTGGCGCGTGTAGCTGCGTTCGATGCCGATGGCGCGCAGCGCGTCGTGCGGGCGTTGGCCCGAGCGTCGTTGTTCCATGGCGTGCATTGTCGCCGCGCCGCGCCCGCGACGCTGCGCCGGCCTGTGCGCTGCGCCTCGGCCGCCGACGGCGACGCCCGGCGACCCTCAGCGACGCTTGCCCGACGAGCGCTGGATCGCCTCGTTGATCTCGCGGATCGAGCGCTCGATCTCGGCCTCGTCGAGCTCGTCGAGGCTGCCCGGCTCGCCGGCCAGGCTGGCCTGGATCGTCGATGCGAACACCTCCTCGCCCAGCGCGTTGGTCGACACGCCGCTGTCGGTGTCCTCGGCGCCATCCCACTCGACCGCCAGCGCCGTCACGTTGTCGCTCTTGTCACCGGCCACGCGCAACGCGCGCTCGACCAGTTCGGGCACCGCGTCCGAGATCGCCTGCGCCGCAAGCACCCCGGTGATCTCGGCGTCGCTGACGCTGGACCACAGTCCGTCCGAGCACAGCAGCACGCGGTCCTTGGGGTGCAGGCGCAGCGGCCCTGCGGTGTCGACCACCGGCTTGCCGGGGCTGCCCAGGCACGTGAAGAGCACGTTGCGGTTGAGCCGCTCGGCCATCGGCACGACCTGCGAGAGCGTTTCCTGCAGCTCGACGTAGCTGTGGTCGCGCGTGCGCGCCACCAGCTTGTCGCCGCGCACCAGGTACAGGCGCGAGTCGCCGCAGTGCGCCCAGTACGCCGCGTTGCCCTGCAGCAGGCAGGCCACCACCGTGGTGCGCGGCGTGTCGACCAGCGCGCGCTCGGTGGCGTAGCGCAGCAGCTGGTGGTGGCCGGCGACGATGCTGTCGTGCAGGAAGCGCAGCGGATCGGGCAGGCGCGGCTTGGCCTCGCGCTGGAACATCGCCGCCAGCGTCTGCAGCGCGAGCTGCGAGGCGACCTCGCCCTCGGGATGCCCGCCCATGCCGTCGGCGAGCGCGAACAGGCCCGAGTCCCGCGTGTAGCAGTAGCCCATGCGGTCTTCGTTCTTCTCGCGGCCGCCCTTGCGGCTGACCTGGTAGACGGCGAACCTCATCGCCTGGATCTCGCGCGGATGCTCAGGCCTTGGCGCCGTTCTTGATCGTCTCGAGCTGCAGCTTCAGGCGCTCGCCGAAGCTGAGCTTGGTGTAGCGGCGCTCGGTCTCGCGCGCCAGCTCCTTTTGCAGCGCGAACACGCTCTGCGGGCGCGACAGCGGATCGAGCGACATGCACCACTCGGCGACCTCGATCAGGTTGTCGGAGTACACGTTGCGCAGCCGCGAGAGCGAAAGCGCCAGACGGTCCTTCTCGAGGCGCTGCGGCGCGTCGTTGGGCGGATAGCCCTGCATGCAGGCGTAGATGCAGCCGCCGATCGCGTAGATGTCGGTCCAGGGCCCGAGCGTGCCGTCGCGGCGGTACATCTCGGGCGCGGCGAAGCCCGGCGTGTACATCGGGCGGATGAAGTTGCCTTCCTTGGACAGCACCTCGCGCGCGGCGCCGAAGTCGAGCATCACCGCCTTGTTGTCGTTGGTGACGAAGATGTTGGCCGGCTTGATGTCCAGGTGCAGCATCTTGTGCTGATGCACGATGCGCAGGCCGCGCAGGATCTCGTCGAACAGGCTGCGGATGCTGCTCTCGCGGAAGACCTTGTCGCGCTTCAGGTCGCGCGCGGTGACGATGAAGTCCTGCAGCGTGTCGCCCTGCAGGTAGTTCATCACCATGTAGACGGTCTCGTTCTCGCGGAAGAAGTTCAGCACCGAGACCACGCTCGGGTGGCTGATCTGCGCGAGGCTGCGGCCCTCCTCGAAGAAGCTCTTGAGGCCCAGGCGGTACAGCGGCTGCTTGTCGGGCTTGACGCGCGGCGTGAGCTCGCCCGGCGAGCGCTCGGCCAGCGAGGCCGGCAGGTATTCCTTGATGGCCACCAGCTGCCGGCCATCGCCCTCGGCGAGGTAGACCACGCCGAAGCCACCGGCCGCCAGCTTCTTGACGATCTGGTAGCCGCCGACCACGGTGCCCGAAGGCAAGGGGGCGGGCTTGGGCTTTGCCATAATTTCGCGCTTGTCCTCGAGGCGCCCACAGGGCATGACGACGATGGCTGTTTATAGCATGACGGGTTACGCCAACGTCTCCTCGCAAAGCGAGGAAAGCGGCGGCGCAACCCTGTTGATCGAGGCACGCTCGGTCAACGGACGGTTTCTGGATGTCGCATTGCGGCTGCCCGACGAGCTGCGCGCGCTCGAGCCCGCGCTGCGCGAGTTGCTGGCCGGCGCGCTGCGCCGCGGCAAGGTCGAGCTGCGCATCACCAGCGCGCGCGAAGCGGCGGACGGCTGGCCGCATCCCACGGCCGAGCAGCTCAATCGTCTCGCCCACCTGCAGTCGTGCGTGCAGGGCTGGCTGGCGCAGGCGCGCCCGCTGAGCGTCGACGAGGCACTCTCGTGGTGCCGCGCCGCGCCTCCCGCGGCGCGGCCGGACGAGCGCGTGCTCGCGGCCGCGCGCCAGTGCGTCGACGCGCTGCGCGCCGCGCGCGGGCGCGAAGGCGAACGCCTCGTCGCCACGCTGCTCGAGCGCAGCACGCGGCTGCGCGAACTCGCCGCGCGCGCCGAGCCGCTGGTGCCCGCCGTCGTCAAGCGCCAGCAGGAGCGCTTCGTCGAGCGCTGGAACGAGGCTCTGGCCGCGGCCCTGGCCGGCACGAGCGTGCCGACGGCGACGTTGCACGAGCGCGCACTGGCCGAGGCCGCCGCCTACGCGCTGCGCATCGATGTCGCCGAGGAGCTCTCGCGCCTGAACGCGCACCTGGACGAGATCGAACGCCTGCTCGGCGCCGGCGGCGAACTCGGCAAGCGGCTCGACTTCCTGATCCAGGAACTGCACCGCGAGGCCAACACCCTCGGCTCCAAGTCGGCCGCGCTCGAGCTCACCGCCATCTCGGTGGAGATGAAGGTGCTGATCGAGCAGATGCGCGAGCAGGTGCAAAACATCGAGTAGCTTTTCGGGGGGTCCCAAGGGGTCCCCGAAGTTGAGCTAACCCACTGTCGTGTAAGGATATTTTGTTCCGGGCCGTCCCAGGGCGTCGCAGCGAAGCGCGCGCAACCTGTGGGGTTTATGGTGGGGTTTTTCGGGTTCGCGGCGCTCTTGGCGTGCGCATCCGACAAAAAACCCCACAGCCTCACAGGAGCCTTTGGGACATGATCCGACCGCAACGACCCATCACTGACCGCGAGTTCGACTTCAGTTTCCGCGCCCGCGAGTTCGACACCAAATGACGTGAATCCTTGATCTGTGTAGGGCAACGGTTCAAATTGCCACAACAGCAGCTTCACTTGGCGGTCGGGCGTGGGCTACTTGGGCTTGAGGGCGGCCAGTACGCTGGCTTGGTCTGGGTCGATGGCGGAGATGCGTTGTCGTAGGCGTCGCCCACGCTGCCCATCGACGGGCGTACGCCCATCTCGGTGCAGCGGTTGTCAAAGGCGAGGCTGGTGTACTGCCTTGATCGCTGTGGTGGATGACCCCGCACGGCTTGCGCTGCGCCAGCGCCATGTTCAGCGCCGCAAGCACCAGATCGGTGAGCATGCGCTCGCCGATCGACCAGCCCACCACGCGACGGCTCCATACGTCCAGCACGATGGCCAGGTAGATGAAGCCGGCCCAGGTGGGCACGAAGGTCATGTCGGCCACCCACAGCTGGTTGGGCCCGTCGGCCTTGAACTCGCGCTTGACCAGATCGGGCGCCGGACACTGCTTGGTGTCGCGCTGCGTCGTGACGACGAATCCTCGGCGCTTGCTCACGCCGTGCAGCTCGGCCGCACGCATCAGCCGTGCGATGCGCTTGCCGCCCACGCGCACGCCTTGCTCGCCGAGCTCGGCGCGGCATGCGGGGCATGCCATAGGTTGCGTCCGACTCGGCGTGGATGGCGCGGATGCGCTCGCTCAGCACGATGTCTTGCATCGCGCGCTGCGACGGCGCGCGCCGCAGCCAGTCGTAAAAGCCGCTGCGCGAGACACCCAGCACACGGCACATCTTGCGCACCGCGAAGGCGGCCTGGTTCGCGTTCACGAGTTCGAAGACGGTGTGAACGTCTTGTCGCTCTTGGCGGCGAACCAGGCCGTAGCCTTTGCCAGGATGTCGCGCTCCATCTGGACTTGGCGCAGTTGCCGGCGCAGCCGGGCGAGTTCCCCGCGCTCGGCGCTGCTCAACGCGTCGGTGGCCGGCTTGGCGCGAGGCTTATCGCGACCGGCCGCACCGACCCAGTTGGCGATCGTCTGCGCTGTGCAGCCGAACTCACGCGACAACTCCGACGGCGTCCTGCCGGCGCGTGCCAATTCGATGATCTGTTGTCGGAACTCCACCGGGTACGGCGGCCTGGTTCTGGGCATTGCGGACTCCTTCTCTTCTCAGGGTAAGGTGTCCGTGAAAGCGGGGCAACTTCAACTTCACACCAAGGCTTTGCAACGCCGGAGCAGCCCGCGAACTCATTTGAGCGCCATCGCGTAGCGCGTGCTCGCCTCAATCGCTTCAGCCGCTCGCAGGCGGTCCTGGTAGGCCACCGCAAACCCCCTAGACACTGCGTCGGCGCGTTCTGCCGGCCTTCCGTGGTGGCCTTCGAAACTGATGCGGTCGTCACCCATGTTGAACTGTGTGACGGCGAACACCGCTGCCGGGTAGTCGGGGTCGGACCGCTTGCGCAGGCCCGCGTAGTAGCCGGCGAGGAAGTCCGCCTGCAACTCGGTGCGCTTGACGGTGGGGTCGCCAGCGAAGCGCTTGTCAAGACCGTGCTTCATCTGCAGGATGTGGCCAAACTCGTGCGCGCAGATGGCCGTGACGGCCACGTCCGGGCTTTCCTTGCCCGACAGCAGCGCCTTCAGCAAGTTGGTGCCGAAGAGCACTGTGCCGTCCGCGTTGACCAGGCGGGGGACGTGCGTGGCATAAGCGTTGTGCGACTCGTCGTCCTCGTAGTAGGCAAAGCCCGGCAGCACGTCGAAGATCTTCGCGATGTGGGCCAGGGTGCGTGCCAGCGCCGCGTCAAACAGCGGATCGCCGGACTTCGGAATGATCTCCTCCTGTCCTGTGGCAAAGACGCGGGCCTCGGTGCTGCGCTTCAAGAAGAAGCCAGCCTTGGATGCAGGCAGGACGCAGCCAAAGATCCTGGGCCGTGCCGCCACCTGCGCTTGCGTGCCGCTACAGAGGCAACTGCACACGAGGGCACCGGTCAGGGCAAGGCGACGTCTCATTTCTACTCGGGGCAGAGGTTTGGGAACTTCCTGCAGGCGTCGGACGTCTTGCTCAGAAGAACCTGAGGGCTCGGGCTGCGGCGGTAGCGGCGTGGGCGCGGCAGCGTTGAAGCCGGCGGACGCGTACTCGAGTTTGCGTGAGATAGTCGAGATGCCGATGATCCAGTTCGATTCGCCGCCGCTGTGCGTGACCCTCATTGAGTAGACCGGCCCAGCGGGCAGGTCGCGTCGAGCGACCACCTCCACCTTCCGGATGCTGCCGAGCTGGACCAGTTGCGGATAGACCCCGGTGTTGTTCGTCTGCGCTGCGATGGCCTGCCACAGCTGCGGGCCGATGAAGCTGGCGTCGGGCGTTCCGGTCTGCATTTGCGAGATGAACTCGCGCAGCACCTGTTCGGCTGGCGCACTGGGTGCAATCCGGCCCGGCGGACCGTACTGCGCACCGGCTGGCAGCGCGGCCACCATGAGCAGCGCCAGGAAAACAGGGGCCAGGGCGGAAGTTATGCGCATTGGGGCTCCTACTTGCCGAACGACCGGATCTCGCGCAGCGAGACGGTAGCACCGGAAGTTTCACGCGACTCAATTTGCGCTTTCAACGCCTCGAAATCGGCCTGTGTAAGCTTGTTCTCGGGCGGCACGTCGGCCGCGCCGCCGGCAATAGGACTGGGCGTCACCCAGCGCGGGCCAAAGTGGTACACGGCTGCGTACATGACCTTGGCCTTCGAGGAGTCGACGCCCGAGGTCAGCATGGCCCAATAAAAGGTCTCATGGACCAGGTTCCACGGCCGCTTCTTCTCTGCGCAGGCTACGTCATGTATGACGGAGGCATCCCGGTAGCGACCTTCGAAGGGACCGCCGATGATGCTCCAGGCGAACTGCGGAATCGAGGCCCCGTCAATGACGGAACCCTTGGGCGCCACCCAGCGCTCTTTGCGTGAATCGACGTACTCAAAGGGCTCTAAAAGCGTCATCCGGCGTCCGTCGTTGCTCCAGGCGGCGTGGACTGTTCCGATGTACCGCCCCGTTGTGGCGGTTTGGGCATGCGCAGGGCCTGCAACGACCACTGCGGCCATGGCCCCGACGAAGACCGAAGCGCGAAGGCTATGCATCAGCTGTCCCCCACCGGAAGTGACGACCGCTCCGCGCGACCGGGCGGCGCTGCTGAGGCCGACCTAGATGGCTCGGCCTGAAGCGCACAGATGATATGCCGCGCAGACCGAGGTTGCCACCCGCGCGCCGTCGACACCCGCGCGCCGTCGACCCCGTGCATATCGGCGGTAAGTGTCGCGCGGCGATGCGCGGCGCCTCGCCTGCACCCGGCGGGGCTATCCATGGTCCCGGCTATAGAACCTTGCCTGCACCTCAAGATCGCCCTATCGGCCCGGCAAGGGCACGCCGTCGTTGGCGAAGCTCCCCTCACTTGACGGGCGGATTGTTCTTGGCTTCGTCGATGATGGTCTGGGCATCTTGCTGAATCAAGAACCCTTTGTCCACCGCCGTCTGCGCTGCCACCGTCACGGCCCGGACATAGGCGTCTGCACTGGGATAAAGTGCGTTCAGCGTTGCCGCATCAAAGGCAATGGTCTGACCGTTGAAACCAATCGGACCCTCCCCAGACTGCACCGCGACCGGCACATCGGAAAATGGCATGCGCACCCCGCCCAATGCATTGCCACGAGCATCCCGCGCGACGGTTTCACCCACGGTTTCTATCGGTGGCGCGCTACCCGGCGACACACCGTCCGCAACCCAGCGCACGAGTGCTCGCAATGCCGCATTCATCACCAGATGCTGCGGCGCCGAGTTGATGATGGAGAGCGCCCTGGACAGATCGATGAAGGAATCGAACTGCATATTCCCCTGCTTGGCCAACTGCGTCACGGAGTAGGTATCCGAGTGCGCGGTACCCGCCACCTCCCAGGTGTGGACGCTCTTCGAATTGGCCTGGCGGGCACTGGGGAACGAGCGAATGCCCGTGCCCAGCATGAACAGGTCGGACTCGGTGATGAACTGGAACACCGGTGCCGCAAGATCGGCGCGCACCTGGGCCGGTGCCAGCGCCGGCGCGGCAGGCGCCCCGGTCAGCGGTGCGCCGCTGCCGTTGCGACTGTGGATCATGAAGCCGTCGTAGACGAGGGCGTTCTTGTGAATTGCATTCACATAGGTCAGCATGCGCATGGCACTCTGCGACTCGCCGTCCGCCAGCAGCATCTTGGGCTTGAGGCCGCCCAGGGGATCGGTCGCGCCCGGCGCTTTCAGGATCGCGCCCACCTGCGAAAAGATATCGTAGGAATAGTCATCGCCGGGGTGCTTCAGCGAGCCGTAGCGCGCCGGGTCCCAGGCCGCCAGGCCCAGGGCGTCCTTGCCAAGACTGCCGTCGCCTTTGCTCGATATGGAGATCTCTTGCGCCGTGACACCGACCCAGACATGGCCGGACCTGAGAATCTCATCGTGCACGAAATGGTAGTCGACATCGATATCGATCTTGCTTGACACATTGAACCATTCGACGACCACGACCCCGCTGAACCTGCTCGAATCGCGGGGGCGACGTACCAGGATGCGAGTCTTGTAGGGGGTGCTCGAGGCCTCGAGCACCGACCATTTCCCGTCGAGTCCGAACGCACCATCCGGCTTGAAGGCGCGTGCGGTCCCTTCGACGAAGAATTCTTCCTCGATATAGCCCACCGTCGTGAGATCGACCACCGACGGCGTGGCGGCAAACGCACGGCTGCCCTTGCTGGTCGGACCTGTGATATTCGCTTTCGGCACCAGCGGCGTATGGCCGCCACCACACCCCAGCAACGCCACGGACGAAATGATCAGCGCCGCCAAGGCGGCTGCGAACACCTTCATATTGTCTCCTGATGATTATGTTGGTCGACTCTCGTTGCTGATACCGTCGTCTCGTTCTTGATCGACGATCAGGCAGCTTCGCCTTGCTGCAGCGAGTGGGCCGCGCGGCCAACGGGAAAGCAGCAGACCTTCCCGCCCGCCCCATTCTTTCTTGTGTTGCAGCATCCGCATCGTCTCACGAGACTAAGCTGTGGCCCTCGGGGTGCAGCCGGAGAGTCGACGGCAGTAGAGTGGACACGTCGCGAATCTCCCACTTGCCGCACTGACGCAACGCTGACGCGATGCGGCGCGCGCAATCCGGCCGCCGGCTCACCCGCGCCGCCCTGCTGTGGCCCGCCATGGCCCTCGTAGGTCAGGCGACGCCGCAGCTGACACGGATCACCCGGGCGTTGCCGCCGATGTCCTCCCGGGCCGGGCGGGTCGACGCAGAACATCTTGGTGCAGCGCACTGGAACGCGGCATGCCGGCCTCCCGCTCGCTCGTCGCGCGCCGACCCGGCGACCCGGCGCAGGAGCCCGAACTGCGACAATTCCGCGATGAACGATCCCGGCAACCTGTTCTGCGTCGCGGCGCCCAGCGGCACCGGCAAGTCGAGCCTGGTCAAGGCGCTGCTCGAGCTCGATTCGCACCTCGTCGTGTCGGTCTCGCACACGACGCGCGCGCCGCGTGGGCAGGACGTCGACGGGCGCGAGTACTGGTTCGTCGACGAGCCGACGTTCCGCGGCATGGCCGAGCGCGGCGAGTTCCTCGAGTGGGCCCAGGTGCACGGCCACCTGTACGGCACCTCGCGCAAGGGCGTCGAGCAGCGGCTCGCGCAAGGCCAGGACGTGATGCTCGAGATCGACTGGCAAGGCGCGCTGCAGATCCGGCAGTTGTTCCCGTGTGCCGTGCTGATCTTCATCCTGCCGCCGAGCTGGGACGAGCTGCGCCAGCGCCTCGAGCGCCGCGGCCAGGATCGCCCCGAGGTGATCGCGACGCGGCTGGCCAACGCGCGCGAGGAGGTCGCGCAGGCCGCCCACTTCGACTTCGTTATAATCAACAGCTTGTTCGAGACGGCGCTGTTCGATCTGAAGACGATCGTGCATTCGCAGCGTCTGCGCTACGCCGCCCAGCGCCGCACCCGCTCCCAGGTGTTCGCCGCGCTGGATCTGGCCTGAAACCCGGCACCCGCCCCCACCTTGCTCCCGCCATGGCCCGCATCACCGTCGAAGACTGCCTCGCCAAGGTTCCCAACCGCTTCCAGCTCGTGCTCGCGGCCACCTACCGCGCGCGCATGCTCAGCCAGGGCCATGCGCCCAAGGTCGAGGCCCGCAACAAGCCGGGCGTGACCGCGCTGCGCGAAATCGCCGCCGGCGAGGTCGGGCTGGAGATGCTGCGCAAAGTCCCGATCTGAGCCGACGCGGCGCGCACGGCGCCGCCCCCTTTTTCCGCGCGGCGCGCACGGCGCCGCTCCAGACCACGCGGCGCGCACGGCGCCGCACCGCGCGGCGCGCACGGCGCCGCACCGCG
>JAFECX010000148.1 GCA_018241895.1 Pseudomonadota bacterium | reverse complement strand
GGCCCAGCCGCAGCGCCAGCGCGTCGAGGCGCTGCGCACGCTGCGCCAGCGCCCGCTCGACGCCGCGCGCGATCGCCGCCTGGCGGGCGTCGAGCGCGGCGAGCAGCTCCGCAACCGGCGGCGCTGCCATCTCGGCCGCCGCCGTCGGCGTCGGCGCACGCAGGTCCGCGGCCAGATCGGCCAGCGTCAGGTCGGTCTCGTGGCCGACGCCGCAGATCACCGGCAGCGGCGAGGCGACGATGGCACGCACGACGCGCTCGTCGTTGAAAGCCCACAGGTCTTCGAGCGCGCCGCCGCCGCGCACCAGCAGCAGCAGGTCGACCTCGCGGCGCTGCGCCGCCACGGCGAGCGCGCCGACGATCGCGGCCGGCGCCTCGGCGCCCTGCACCAGCGTCGGATAGATCACCACGCGCAGCTGCGGCGCGCGCCGCGCCAGCGCCGTGAGCACGTCGTGCAGCGCCGCCGCTGCCGGCGACGTGACGACGCCCAGCGCCAGCGGGTAGCGCGGCAGCGCGCGCTTGCGCGCGGCGTCGAACAGGCCCTGCGCCGCCAAGCGCGCGCGCAGCCGCAGGAACTCCTCGTACAGCGTGCCCACCCCCACGCGCTGCAGCGACTCGACGACGAGCTGCAGCTCGCCGCGCGGCTCGTAGACCTCGAGCCGGCCGCGCAACTCGACCTTCTGGCCGTCGGCGGGAGCGAAGTCCAGCAGCGATGCGGCGCGGCGGAACATCGCGCAGCGCATCAAGGCCGCGGCGCCGCCTTCGTCCTTGAGCGCGAAATAGCAGTGGCCGCTGGCGGCGCGCGTGAAACCCGACAGCTCGCCGCGCACCGCCACCGCGCCCAGGCGCGCCGCCAGCGCATCGGCGGCCGCCCGCAGCAAGGCGCCGACACCCCAGACCTGGCGCGGCGGCGCGCCGTTGCACGGCTCGATCATGCGCGGGCGCAGCAGGGGCGCGGCGCGGGAACTCCACAGCCGCGCCCATCCTGGGTGAAATGGCCGACGGCCGCCGCAGGTCCAGGAATCACCATGTAAGTGCCTGATTTGGCGAAGGATTCCGATATCGGCCGCGTGCCTGCCGGGAAGTCGCTGCACGCGGGCTGCGGATCTGCCCCGCGAACCAGCGACTTGCGCACATGTCTATCCACAGCGCGCAACGCCCGGCGCCAGCGCCTGATCGACGGCACGAGCGCGCACATCGCATCGGACATAATCGCGCGCCACGCCGTGCCCCCTTGGCCGGCCCGACAAGAGCCTTGCTTTCCATCATACAAGCGGCCGGTTGGCCGATCTGGCCCCTGCTGGCGTGCTCGGTGATCGCGCTGGCCCTGATCATCGAGAGGCTGTACAACCTGCGCGAGCGGCTCGTCGCTCCGCGCGCGCTGCTCGACGAGGTGATCGGCCTGAGCCGCGCGACGCTGCCATCGGCCGACGTGATCGACAAGCTCGCCGGCAATTCGGTGCTCGGCGGCGTGCTCGCGGCCGGGTTGCGCGCGGTGCTCGCCGAGCCGCGCATCGCCGAGCCGGTGCTGCGCCAGTCATTCGAGAACGCCGGTCGCACCGCGGTGCACAAGCTCGAGCGCTACCTCAACACGCTGGGCACGATCGCCGCCGTGGCACCGCTGCTGGGCCTGTTCGGCACCGTGGTCGGCATGATCGAGATCTTCGGCTCGCAGGCGCCGGGCAGCGGCATGGGCGCCAACCCGCAGCAACTGGCGCACGGCATCTCGGTGGCCCTGTACAACACCGCCTTCGGCCTCATCATCGCCATTCCCGCGCTGATGTTCTATCGCTACTTCCGCGGCAAGGTCGACGAGTTCCAGCTCGGGCTCGAGCTGGCCGTCGAACGCATGGTGCCGTACCTGATGCGCTGCGCGGTGCGGGGTTGAGGCCTTGAGGTTCAGCCGCCGCAAGCCCGAGGAACCGGAGATCAACCTGATCCCGTTCATCGACGTGCTGCTGGTGATCCTCATCTTCCTGATGCTCACGACCACCTTCTCGCGCTTCACCGAGCTGCAGATCAACCTGCCGGCGGCCGACGCCGAGAAGATGCGCGAGCGCACCGGCGACATCATCGTCACCGTCTCCGGCGATGGCCGCTACGCCGTCAACCGGCGTGCCGTGGACGGACGCAGCGTCGAGCGTCTGAGTGCCGAACTCGAGGCGGCGGCGCTCGGCCGCGCCGACACGGTGGTGATCGTCTCCGCCGACGCGATGGCCGCGCATCAGGCGGTGGTCAACGTGCTCGACGCGGCACGGCGCGCCGGGCTGTCGCGGATCACGTTCGCGGCGCAAGGCAGTGGCAGCGTCAGCGGCAGCGGCAGCGGGCGCTAGACACGCTGCGGCGGCCGCTCCGATGTCCACGTCTGCGGCCGCCGGCTTGCCGGCGGCGCCGGGGCGCCCCGCGTGCGACGGGCAGCGCCTGCGCGATGCCGGATGAACGCAGTGCCGGGCCCGCGGCGCCAGGCCATGCGCCCTGGCGGGCGCGCTGTGCGGCGCGCTGGAGCCACCAAGCCTGGCAGCCGCGGCCGGGCCTCGCATCACGCGCACTGCAGCCGCTGGCCTGGCTGTACCGCGGCCTGGCCATCCTGCACCGCGTCTGGTGGCGCAGCATCCGGCGCCCGGCCCGGCTGCCGGTGCCGGTGCTCGTCGTCGGCAATCTGGTCGCCGGCGGCGCAGGCAAGACGCCGGTGGTGATCGCGCTCGTGCAGGCGCTGCGCGCGGCGGGGTGGACACCGGGCGTCGTCGCGCGCGGCTACGGTCGTGGCGCTGGCGCAGCCGTGGTGGTGGCGACGGCCGCGAGCAGCGCGAACGACATCGGCGACGAGCCGCTGCTGATCCGCCGTCGCACGGCGGCGCCGCTGGCCGTGGGCGCGCAGCGCGCCGAGGCGGCCCGGCAGTTGCTCGCGCGCCATCCCGAGATCGACGTCATCGTCAGCGACGACGGGCTGCAGCATCATGCGCTGGCGCACGATGCGGCGGTCGTCGTCTTCGACGACCGCGGCGTCGGCAACGGCCTCGTCCTGCCCGCCGGACCGCTGCGCGAACCGCTGCCCGGCGAATTGCCGCCGCACTGGCTCGTCGTCTACAGCGGGCGCCGGGGCGCGAGCACGCCGCTGCCCGGCGTTCATGCGCCGCCGAGCGCCGAGCGCGTGCTCGAACTGGGCGCGTGGTGGCAAGGCGCGACAGTTGCCGCGGGCATGCCGCTGGCCGCACTGGCCGGCCGTCCGCTGCTGGCGCTCGCCGGCATCGGCGACCCGTCCAAGTTCTTCGCGACGCTCGACGGCGCCGGTCTGCGCTACACCGCGCTGCCGATGCCCGACCACGCGCGCTACAAGCGCCTGCCCTGGCCTGCCGGCACCACCGACGTCGTCACGACCGAGAAGGACGCCGTCAAGCTGCCGCCGCCGCACCTGGATGGCGCGCGGGTCTGGGTCGTGCCGCTAGACTCGGCGCTGCCGGCGCAGTTCGTGCAGGCACTGCTGCAGCGGCTGGCGCCACGCCGGCCGCGGCGCCCCGATCCGACCCCACCGCCTGCCCGCCTGCCAGCCCCATGACGCTCGACCACCGCCTGCTCTCGCTGCTCGTGTGCCCGGCGTGCAAGGGGCCGCTGGAGCTCAGGCGCGACGCCGAGTCGCGGCCGCTGGAGCTCGTCTGCGCTGCCGACCGGCTCGCCTACCCGGTGCGCGACGGCATCCCGGTGATGCTGGAAGGCGAGGCGCGCAGCCTCGCCGAGGCACCGCAGGCGGGCGGCGAGGCACCGCAGGCGGGCAGCGACGCGCCGCAGGCGAGCAGCGACGCGCGCGCCGGCGAGCCGTGAGCTTCAGCGTCCTGATCCCGGCGCGCCTGGGCTCGACGCGCCTGCCCGACAAGCCGCTGGCCGACATCGCCGGCAAGCCGATGGTCGTGCGCGTGGCCGAGCGCGCGGCCGAGAGCGGCGCCGCGCAGGTGCTCGTCGCCTGTGACGACGCGCGCATCGCCGCCGCCTGCAGTGCGCACGGCGTGAACGCCCTGCTCACGCGTGCCGACCATGCCAGCGGCAGCGACCGCCTCGCCGAAGCCTGCACCACGCTCGGCCTGGGCGGCGACGATGTCGTCGTCAACGTCCAGGGCGACGAGCCGCTGGTCGACCCCGCGCTCGTGCGCCGCTGCGCCGAACTGCTCGCCGAGCGCGCGGACTGCGTCATGAGCACCGCCGCGCACGCCATCGGCGAGGACGGCGACTTTCGCAATCCGAACGTGGTGAAGGTGGTGCTGGACGCCGCGGGACGCGCACTGTATTTCTCGCGCGCGCCGATCCCCTGGTGGCGCGATCGCCAGGGCGCACTGCCGGCGGCGCCGCTGCCGCTGCGCCACGTCGGCCTGTACGCTTACCGCGCCGGCTTCCTGCGCGGCTTCGCGACGCTGACGCCCGCCCCCGTGGAGACGACCGAAGCGCTCGAGCAGTTGCGCGTGCTGTGGCACGGCTTTCGCATCGCCGTGCACGTGTGCGAGATCGCGCCCGGCCCCGGCGTCGACACGCCGGAGGATCTGGCGCGGGTGCGCGCGATCTTCGACGCCGCGCCCGGCACCTGAGCGACACGCCGAGCTCGGCGCGGAACGAAAAGCCGGCACGAGAGCCGGCACGAGAGCCGCTCGTCCCACGGCGCCGGGCCGCGTCGGGGGACCGGGTGATAATCCCCGCGGCCGATGCGGCGCGCCGTCGCGGCGAGGAATCGGACCCCGGCCGCCACGGCCGACGAAAACAGCCAACGGAAACGAGATGAGACTGATCCTTCTGGGACCGCCGGGCGCAGGCAAGGGCACGCAGGCCGGCTTCATCTGCGAGCGCTTCGGCATCCCGCAGATCTCCACCGGCGACATGCTGCGTGCGGCAGTCAAGGCGGGCACGGCGCTCGGCCTCGAGGCCAAGAAGGTGATGGACAGCGGCGGCCTGGTCAGCGACGAAATCATCGTCGGGCTGGTCAAGGCGCGCCTGGCCGAGCCCGACTGCGGCAACGGGTTCCTGTTCGACGGCTTCCCGCGCACGATCGCGCAGGCCGAGGCGCTGCGCCAGACCGACGTCAAGCTCGACGTCGTGCTCGAGATCGACGTGCCCGACGAGGTCATCATCGAGCGCATGGGCGGGCGCCGCGTGCACACCGCCTCGGGCCGCACCTACCACGTGCGCTACAACCCGCCGCGGGTCGAGGGCCGCGACGACGTGACCGGCGAGCCGCTCGTGCAGCGCGCCGACGACGAGGAGGCGACCGTGCGCAAGCGGCTGCAGGTCTACCAGGGACAGACGCGCCCGCTCGTCGACTACTACGTCGCCTGGGCCGCCACCGGCGACGCCGCGGCGCCGCGCCACGTGCGCATCGCGGGCACCGGCACCGTCGACGAGATCGCGGCACGCGCGCTGAACGCGCTGAGCGCGCTGGGCGGCTAAGCCGCGGCGCGCGCACGGCACGGGGCACCACGGGAGCATTCGCACATGGACATCGCGGGCAAGGTCTTCATCGTCACCGGAGGCGCTTCGGGCCTGGGCGAAGGCACGGCGCGCCTGATCACCGCCCGCGGCGGCAAGGTCGTGATCGCCGACCTGCAGGTGGACAAGGGCGAGGCCGTGGCGCGCTCCCTGGGCGGGCGCTTCGTCAAGTGCGACGTGACGCAGGAAAGCGACGGCCAGGCGGCGGTGGCCGCCGCCACCGACATGGGCAAGCTGATGGGCCTGGTCAGCTGCGCCGGCATCGCGATCGCGCAGCGCACGGTGGCCAAGGACGGCCCGCACAAGCTCGCCGACTTCGCGCGCACGGTGAACATCAACCTGGTCGGCACCTTCAACATGATCCGCCTCGCGGCCGACGCGATGTGCAAGAACGCGCCCGAGCCCACCGGCGAGCGCGGCGTGTGCATCAACACGGCCAGCGTCGCCGCCTTCGACGGCCAGATCGGACAGGCCGCATACTCGGCGAGCAAGGGCGGCGTGGTCGGCATGACGCTGCCGATCGCGCGTGACCTGGCGCGCAACGGCATCCGCGTCATGACCATCGCGCCGGGCATCTTCGCCACGCCGATGATGTTCGGCATGCCCAAGGAAGTGCAGGAATCGCTCGCCGCCGCCGTGCCCTTCCCCAGCCGCCTGGGCACGCCCGAGGACTACGGCAAGCTCGCCGTGCACATCCTCGAAAACGACATGCTCAACGGCGAATGCATCCGGCTGGACGGGGCGATCCGGATGGCGCCGAAGTAGGCCGCAACCGAGCACGGCAACGCGTCGGGGGAACGGCCTGCCGTTCCCCTTTGCTTTCGATTGCAGCCGGCGAGATCACAGGAAAGAGGGCCCGCCGGCCGCCGCGCTCAGAAGCTGTAGCCGGCGCGCAGGTAGTAGGTGCGGCCCGTCGGGTCGTAGAAGCGCGGGTCGTAGCCGTTCTGGAAGACAGCCGTCTGGTAGCTCAGCGGCGGACTGCGGTCGGCCAGGTTCTTGATGCCGAACAGCAGATTGAGGCCCTTGATCGGCTCCCAGCCGCCGTAGATGTCCAGCGTGGCGTACTGCGACACGTCGTGGCCCTCGGGATGGCCCTGCTTGGCGGCGTACTGGAGCGCATCCTTGTAGCCGGACTTCAGGTGCCCGGCGGCGCCGGCGGAGAAGGCACCACGCTTCCAGTTCACGCTCAGCATGTGCTGCCAGCGAAACACCGGCCCCGAACCGACATAGGCCCCGACGTTCCTGTTCCATGGGCCGTCCGGATAGTCCTGATAGTCGTACTTGTGCACCCAGGTGCCGTTGTAGCCGAAATTGAACGCGCCGAAGCCCGTCTTCAGCCGATAGCTCGCGCTGATGTCGATGCCGTCGGTCTTCACGCCGCCGAGGTTCTGCAGGCGCTCGTCCAGGAAGCCGCAGGCGGGGCCCGGGCAGACCTGGGTCACGTTGGACAGGTAGCCGTTCGGATTGCGGTGGATGTATGCCGCCGCCCAGCCCTGGAAGTTGTCCGGATCGAGCAGCACGCTTTCGCTCAACTGGCCGATCATGTCCTTCAGTTCGATGCGCCAGTAGTCCAGGCCGAAGCTCACGTCGTTCATCGGCTCGGCCACGAAGCCGAGCACGAAGGTCTTCGACTTCTCGGGCTTCAGGTTCTTGTTGCCGCCGTACAGCGCAATGAACTGGTCGTCGCAGGTCGTGGCGGGAGCGCCGGCGACCGGATTCTTTCCGTCCGGGCAATACAGCGGATCGTTGATGTTGCCCGAGTTGGTATAGACCTGCGCCATGTTCAGCTCGTAGAGCGAAGGCGCGCGAAATCCCGTCGAGTACGAGCCGCGCACGAGGAACCCGCGCGTCGGCTGCCAGCGCACGCCCACTTTCGGGTTGGTGGTGTTGCCGACGTCGCTGTAGTGGTCGTAGCGCGCCGACAGGGTCAGGTCGAGCGTCTCGAGCAACGGCAGGCTCAATTCGGCATAGGTTGCGTACACGTCGCGCTTGCCCGCGTTGTACGTATTGGGGTCGACGCCGGTGCTCGCGGCGACCTGAACGGCGTAGCCGTAGTTCGCCTGGTTGAGGAAATCCTCCCGGTGGTATTCGACACCGACGGCAAGCGCCGCCTGCCGGCCGTTGCCGAACCAGTCGCCGAGGAAGCTGTTGCCGACACGGGCATCGACGCCCGTCGTTCTGCCGCGGCCGAACTGCAGCAGCCCGGTCAACAGCGCACTGTCCACGTACGCCGCGCCCGCCGCGTCCTGCGCCCCGTAGGGGTTGACGATGCCGTCGAGGATGCCTTCGTAGATCAGGTCGCCGCTGCCGTAGCCGCTGATCAGGTACGACTTGACCTTGTTCTCGTTGTAGGTCAGCCCGGCCTGATAGTCCCACTTGCCGGCGTTGCCTTCGATCGAGAGCACGAGGCGCTGTTGCGTGTTGACGTTCTTGTCGCCGCGCTGGCCGTTCGGGATGTCGCGCCAGTTGCCCCAGACGAACCCGGGCTGCAACACCGAATTCACCGCGCCCGAGCCCGAAGTCAGGCCCAGATCGGCGAGCGTGCACCCGGCGGGGCCGCACAACGACCCCGGGCCCGTCAACGGGCCTCCGAAGCCCATGGCCGTGCCGTCGTAGCTCGCGCTGATGGGTATGTTCGGCGTGAAGCCGCTGCCCGGATTGCCCGGGTAGTACGGATTCGGGCTCCCGTCCGGGCGCTTCGGGTTCTGTGCAAAGAAACCGTACGGAACCCCCGCGATCAGGGTCTTCACCTCGCTGCGCGTGATGAAGTACTCCGCACTCAAGGTGTTGTTCGGGTTCAGCGCCAGATCCGCTTTGAGAAAGGCCGACGAGCGCTGCGACTTCGGGATGTAGTCCACGAACTTGGACGTCGTCATCGAGCACGAAGTGCCGTCGCCGCCGGGAATCAGGAAGACGCCGGTGGCGCAGTTGGGCGCGTCCGGGTTGCCGATCACGGAACCGTCGCCCTGGTAGTAGTTGGCCGGGAACGGTGACTTGGAGATTCCGCCCGGGAAGCGGCTGTTGAATTTGCGCTGCGTGCCCTTGATGTTGTCCTGCTTCTGAAAATCGACGAAGCCGAAGACGTTGAAGCCATTCTGGGCCAGGTCGCCGAATCCGAAGCCGATGTTCGCGTTGTAGGCCTTGCCGCCGGGGTGTTCCGGAGCGTCGTGGCCCAGCATCACCGTGCCCCCGGTGTAGTCGCGGCGCGTGATGAAGTTGATGACCCCGCCCACGGCGTCCGTGCCGTACAGCGCCGAGGCGCCGTCGCGCAGGAGTTCGACGCGCTCGAGCGCCGCGACCGGGATCATGTTCAGGTCGGGTGCCGAGGCATCGAAGGCGTTGTTGGCGATGCGCCGGCCGTTGAGCAGGATCAGCGTCTTGTTGGCGCCGATGCCGCGCAGGTCGGCGAACGACGCGCCTCCGTACGAGGCGCCCACCGTCTGGCTGGTGCCCACGTTCGCCTGCATCGCGGTCAGCGTGTCGACGATCTGCTCCACCGTCGTCAGACCCTGCGCTCTCAACTCGTCCGCCTTGAGCACGGTCACCGGCACTGCGGTTTCGGCATCGATGCGCTTGATCGCCGAGCCGGTGATCTCGATGCGCTGCTCGCTTGCGCTTTGCTGCGCCAGCGCCGGGGCGGCCACGAGGCCGGCACCGCCGAGCAGCAGGGTCGTGGCCATGGCGATCTGGGTCTTGGCGAACATGGGTCAGGCTCCTGTGGATGGACGAGGAATACCGAACGCAGGGTCGTATGCGCGCTCGACGTCGGACCGCACGTCGGAGCGCACACGCTCGAATGATTCTTGACGCAAGTCCTCGAAGTCAAAACCTCCCTAACCCGGGGGTGGGAATCGCGGCCCCCGCTCGAACATGACGTCGATGCGGCTTTCGCCGGCCCCGTCGCCGCGGCGGTCGCCCACGAGTGCTGGCGTGCAATTGCGCGTCGGCGATGCGTGCCGCGCACGCGCTCGCGTCCGGGAATATCCCTAGACGGCGGGTGAACACCTTGTTGCAATTGGCCGACAACAGGGCAAAGACATCGCCAGGCACGGGCTGTGTTCGGCCGCGCCCCGCGCTGCGCCCCTTGCCTCTCGGACCCTCAGGCCGCGCGCAGCCTCGGCACGGCTGCCAGCAACCGCCGCGTGTACTCGTGCTGCGGCCGCGCGAGCACCTCGGTGCATTCGCCCTGCTCGACGATCTGGCCTGCGCGCATCACCGCGATGCGCTCGGCGATGTACTCGACGACGCCGATGTTGTGCGTGATGAAGAGGTAGGCCACGCCGAACTCGCGCTGCAGCGCGCGCAGCAGGTTGAGGATCTGCGCCTGCACCGAGACGTCGAGCGCCGAGGTCGGTTCGTCGCAGACGATGAGGCGCGGCTGGACGGCGAGCGCGCGCGCGATCGCAATGCGCTGGCGCTGACCGCCCGAGAACTCGTGCGGATGGCGCTCGAGCGCCGTGCGGCGCAGCCCGACGCGCTCGACGATGTCCTCGATGCGTCGGCGCCGCGCACCGTCGTCGAGCGCGGGGTGCAGCGATTGCAGCCCCTCCTCGAGCACTTCGAGCACGCGCATGCGCGGGTCGAGCGAGGCGAACGGATCCTGGAAGACGATCTGCACCTCGCGCCGCGCGGCGCGCAGCGCGGCGCCCTGCAGCGCGAACACGTCACGGCCGTCGAGCAGCGCGCGGCCCTCGGTGACGGCGACGCCGCGCAGCAACTGCACGATCGCCTTGCCGGTGGTGGTCTTGCCGCAGCCCGACTCGCCCACCAGCGCCAGCGTCTGGCCGCGCTCGATGCGCAGGTTCACGCCGCGCACCGCCTCGAAGTGGCCGCGCACGCGCTGCAGCAGCCCGCCGCGGATCGGGAAGCGCACGCTGAGCGACTGCACGTCCAGCAGCGGCACGCCCGGCACCACTGCTGCGTCGTGGTTCGGATGCGCGTCGGCGCTGAGCGGGCCGCCGGGTGCGGATGCCGGCGCCTCGTGTGATGCGGTTGCATCTGCGACGACGCGTAGGTCGGTCTCGGCCTCGGGCGCGGATGCGGGCGCCGCGGCCAGGTTGGCGGCGCGTGCAGCGCCGGCACCACGGCGATACCGCTCGGCGCCGGGCTCGTAGAGCAGGCAGCGCACCTCGCGCCGCGCGTCCAGCGCCCGCAGTTCGGGCGGCGTGCTCGCGCAGTGGGGCATCGCCTGCGTGCAGCGCTCGACGAAGCGGCAGCCCGCAAAGTACCCGGTGAGCGGCGGCACGCTCCCGGCGATGGCTTCGAGCGGCGCATCGCGCCTCGAAGCGCCGGGCAAGGCACGCAGCAGCGCCTGCGCATAGGGGTGCTTCGGCGCGGCGAAGAACTCGTCGGCCGGCGCCACCTCGACGATCTGGCCCGCGTACATCAGCGCCACGCGATGCGCCATGCCCGAGACCACGGCCAGGTCATGGGTGATGAGCAGCAGGCCCATGCGGCGTTCGCGCTGCAGGTCCTTCAGCAGCTCGAGGATCTGCGCCTGGATCGTCACGTCCAGTGCCGTCGTCGGCTCGTCGGCGACGAGGAAGTCGGGTTCGGCCGCGAGCGCGATGGCGATCATGACGCGCTGCTTCTGGCCGCCGCTCATGCGAAACGCGTAGTCGTCGATGCGCCGCTCGGCCTCGGGGATGCCGACGCGGCGCAGCCACTGCAGCGCGCGCCCGCGCGCCGCCGCACCGCGCAGCGGCGTGTGCGCCCGGATGGCCTCGACGATCTGCGCGCCGATCTTCATCACCGGGTTGAGGCTGGTGGCCGGCTCCTGGAAGATCATGCCGATGCGCCCGCCCCGCACGCTGCGCATGGCGGCCTCGGGCAGATCGAGCACGTCCTCGCCGGCGAGGCGCACGTGGCCGGCCGCCACGCGGCCGTTGTCGGGCAACAGCCGCATCAGCGCCAGCGCCGTCATGCTCTTGCCGCAGCCACTCTCGCCGACGAGGGCGAAGGTCTGGCCGCGCTCGATCGCCAGCGCGAGGTCGTCGATAGCGCGCACGACGCCGGCGTCGGCCTCGAGTTCCACGACGAGGTCGTCGATCGCGATCATGCCGGCGGCATTCCCTTCGCGCCCGACAAGACCCGCAGGGTGGCAGCCGGCGCGCTCATCGGGATGTCCGGGCGGGTGCGACCGCACGCCGACACGAGCGCACGCGCCGCGCGTGCGGATCGAACGCGTCGCGCACGCCGTCGGCGAACAGGTTGGCGGCCAGCACCAGCGTGACCATGAACGCGAAGGCGGCGGCGAAGCTCCACCACACCACCGGCTCGCGGCTCATCTCGGCGCGCGCCAGGTTGATCATGTTGCCGAAGCTGTTGAGCGACGGGTCGATGCCGACGCCGACGTAGGTCAGCACCGCCTCGTACAGGATGAGGGCGCTGAAGTCGAGCACGGTGACGATCAGCATCAGGTGCGCGACGTTGGGGAAGATGTGGCGGCGCATGATGCGCGCGTGGCCGACGCCGAAGGCGCTGGCGGCCTGCACGTATTCGAGCTCGCGCAGCTTCAGCGTCTCGCCGCGCAGCAGCCGGCACAGCCCGGCCCAGCCGGTGAGGCCGAGCACGGCGCACAGCAGGAAGAGCTTGAGGTCGCTGCGCTCGGCGCCGGTCTCGAACAGTTCCGGGTGCTGATCGATGAAGACCTGCACCATCAGCACGCAGGCCGCGATCAGCAGCACGTTCGGGATCGACGACAGCACCGTGTAGACGTACTGGATGAGCTCGTCGACCCAGCCCTTGAAGTAGCCGGCCATGATGCCCAGCACCACCGCCAGCGGCAGCGTGGCGATGGTGGCCAGCGAGCCGATGACGAAGGCGGTGCGGATGCTCTTGATCGCCTGGTACAGCACGTCGTTGCCGGTGAGGTCGGTGCCGAAGAGGTGGTAGCGCGCCGCCAGCGCCGAGCCGGCGCCGATCAGCGCGCCGAGCACGAGCACGGTGGCGCCGGCGACGCGCCACGGCATGTCGCCCTCGCCGCGCAGCACCGCGCCGAGCGCCGGCGCGAAGCCGATACGGCGCCGCCGCGCGCCGACGGCGATCGCCGCCGCGAGCAGCAGCGCCGCCGCGGCCAGCCCTGCTCCCAGGCCCGCCGCGCCGCGGCGCAGCAGGTCGCCGATCCACTGTTCTTCCGGGTCGCTCAGGTGCGCGCCACCGTACTGCAGGCGCGGCGCGACGCGCTCGACCTTGCCGCCCACCTCGACCGATTCCTTCGTGAAGCCGACGTAGGCGAGCGGGCGCGAGTAGGTCTGCTCGCGCGCGTCGACGAGCCGCGCGAGCGCACCGTCGAGCAGCGAGATCGTGCGCACGTCGTACGCCGGCGCCGCGCCGGCGACGCCCGCCGCCGGCGCCAGCCGCGGCCGGTAGTGCACGCTGTCGGCCAGCGTCACGGCCAGGCACAGCACGAGCAGCACGCTCGAAGCGAGCGCAGCCGGGTCGCGGAACACCTTGCGCCAGTCGGCGCGCCGCGCCGGGCTGCGCTGCGCGTGCAGCACATAGGCCACGAGGGCGGCGGCCATCGCCCACATCACGGCATCGGTCCACAGCAGCACGAACCTGGGCATGGGGCGTGGCTCAGGCCAGGCGCACGCGCGGGTCGGCCCACGTGTACGCGATGTCGATGACGACGAAGGTGGCGATGTACAGCAGCGCACCGAGGAAGACCATCGTGCGCACGATGGCGAAATCCTGCCTGCCGATCGCCTCGATCACGTAGGCGCCGAGCCCCGGCAGCCCGAAGAAGCTCTCGAACACCAGGCTGCCGAGGAAGACGTACGGCAGGTAGCTGCCGGCCGACGTGACGATGGGGATGAGCGCGTTGCGCAGCACGTGGCGCGCCAGCACCGTGTACTCGCCCAGGCCCTTGGCGCGCGCCGTGCGCACGTAGTCCTTTGCCGTCTCCTCGAGGAACATCGCGCGGTACAGCCGCGCCTCGCCGCCCAGGCGCGCCAGCAGCGACAGCGCGATCGGCAGCACCAGGAACTTCACTGCATCGAAACCCGGCGCATAGCCCGACATCGGCGCCAGCCGCATCACGCGCGAGAACAGGAACTGGCCGACGATGATGTAGAACAGGCTCGAGATCGACAGCATCAGCACGCAGGCGACGACGCCCCAGAAGTCCAGCCGCGTGGCGCGGAACATCACCAGCAGCAGCGCGAACGCGGTGCTGGCGATGACCTGCAGCACGAACAGCGGCAGCGCCATCTGCAGGCTCACGCCCATGCGCGTCGCGACCTCGTGGCCGATGTCGCCCGACGATTCGGAGTCGGCGCGCCCGAAGTCCAGCGCGAACAGCGACAGCGAGCGCTCGAAGAAGATGGTGTCGGTGAGCGCGTCGGCCCCCGGGTGCGCGGCGTTGTAGTACAGCGGCTTGTCGTAGCCGCGCTCGGCCTTCCACTTCTCGATCGCCGCCTGCGTGACGCGCTTGCCGCCCAGGTTCAGGCGCGCCATGTCGTCGGGCGTGTTGACGGTGAAGAAGAGAAAGAACGTCGCGAGGTTGACGCCGAGCAGGATCAGCACCCCGTAGAGCGTGCGGCGGACGATGTAGGCGAACATGGCGAGTGCGCGTCGTGCACGGGCTCTCAGTGCCCGGCGCGGGCGCTGACCTGGCCGCGCGCGTTCGTGCGCTCGCGCCGGCGCCAGCTGCGCACGCCATAGGCCAGCAGCGCCAGCACGGCCAGCGCAAGCAGCCCCATCGGCCACCAGACAGGCCGGTTCCACGCCGCGAGTGCCGCCACGCGCGCGCGCGGGTCGAGCCGCAGGTAGCGGCCCTGATCGCGGATCATGATCGTCGGCCGGTAGTTGTGGACCCAGTGCTGCGACACCCCCGACGCATACGGGAAGAAGCCCATCGTCCACGGCGCATCCTCCTGCACCAGGTGCACCATCTTGTCGATCAGCGCCTGCTTGGCGGGCCCGTCGTCGAGCGTCTTCATCTCGAGGAACAACCTGTCGTACTCGGGGTTGTCGTAGTTGGCGGTGTTCTCGCCGTCGTACTTGGTCTTGCCGGTCTTGCTGTAGAGCAGGAACAGGAAGTTCTCCGCGTCCGGGTAGTCGGCCAGCCAGCCGAGCCAGAACACCTGGTACCTGCCCTTGCGCACCTTGTCCTGGAACTGGTTGTTGTCGGTGGCGCGCACCTCGAGCTGGATGTCGATCTTGGCGAACTGGCGCACCACCCAGTCGATCTCGGGCTTGAGCTCGGGCGTGGGCTGGGCGTAGAAGTCGTAGTTCAGCACCAGCGGGCGGCCGGTCTTCGCATCGCGCCCGTCGGGGTAGCCGGCCTCGGCCAGCAGGCGCCGGGCGTCGGCGATCGGGCGGCGCACGGCGCGGCCGTCCTTCCAGACATGCGTCACCGGATCGACGCCTGCGGGCGTGCCCTCGCGCGAGCCGAAGATGCCCGGCGGGATCGGCCCCATCGCGGTGATGCCGGCGCGGCGCGGGAAGATCTTGCTGTACTCCTCCCAGTCGATGGCGATGCTGATGGCCTGGCGCAGCTTGCGGTTGCGCACTCTCTGCTCGGCGCTCAGCTCGCCCCCGGCGCCGTCGCCCAGCGTCGGGTCGAGCATGTTGAAGCCGATGAAGTAGCTGCCCGAGTCGGTGCCCTTGGTGAAGCGCAGGCCCTTGTCGGTGTACTCGCGGCGCACCTCCTCGCTGTCCTGCATCGCCACCAGATAGCTCATGCCGCTGTCGGTGCGCTCGAAGACCGGGATGTCGTAGTAGCCCTGCAGGAACTTGTTGCGCAGCGGCACGGCCTCGCGCTCGACGGTGAAGAGCATGCGCTCGACGAAGGGCGTGGGCTTGCCGCAGTCGGCCAGCAGACCCGCTTGCCGGTCGTCCGCCGTGCCCTCGCACGGGTACGGCTCGCGCCGGTAGTTGGGGTTGCGCACCATCACGTGGCGGCGGTCCTGCACGGACTCGGCCATCATGTACGGCCCCGTGCCCACCGGCCAGCGGTCGAGCGACAGGCCCGCCGCCGCCATGCCCGGCTGTGCGTAGAAGGCGTCGGCCTCCCACGGAATCGGCGCCGTGAAGGTCATCTGCATCCAGTACTTCCACTGCGGGTACTTGCCCTTGATGCGGATGCGCAGCAGGTGCTTGTCCGGTGCGCTGGCACCGGCGAGCGGCCAGCGGCGCAAGTCGAGGAAGGGCTTGTCCAGGCTCGCCGGGTCGAGGCCGGCGCGCAGCTTCGCGTCCTCGGCCTTGACGAGCCGGCCGTACGCCTCGAGCCCGACGACGTACTCGGCGAAGGTGCTGAAGATGGGCGTCGTCACGCGCGTCGTCGCGTGGCGCTTCAACGCGTAGACGAAGTCCTCGGCCACCAGTTCGCGCGTGCCCTGGTGCTCGAAGTCGAGCGGCGTGCGGCGCGCGCCGAGCTCGCCCGGCTGCATCGGGTGCTCGCTGTGGTAGCGGTGGCGGCCCTGCGCGTCGAGCGCGAACGCCGGGTGCGGCTGGTACAGGATGCCGCGGCGGATCGGCACGTCGTAGATGCTCTCGGCCACGAGCGCGGCCGGCGCGTCGTCGGCCAGCGGCTGGCCGTCCTTGTCGACGTAGTGCGGCTGCACGACCTCGGCCGCGCTCTTGGGCACGAGCCGGAACGGCCGCTCGAGATAGTGGTAGCCGTAGGGCGGCTCGTAGATCTGGTAGGTGAACGGCGTGTCGTTGCTCCAGTACGAGGCCGTCGGGTCGAGGTGGCGCGGCGAGCCTCCCGTCATCGCCGTGAACAGCGTGTCGGTGGCCGGCGCGCCGTCGGGCCAGGGGTTGTTGTTGCACGCCGCCAGCAACGTGCCGCAGGCAAGCAAGATGGCAAGCAGGCGCCGCAGACCCATCTGGACACACACAGACCCGGAAGTGGCGCGGATTCTAGGAGCGCGCCCCAGCCGTCGGCGGGCGCGTCGCGATGCACTCGGGCAAATGGGGCTCTGCCGCTTTGCTCGCGCCCGCACGCGGGAACGGGCCGGGCGCTGCCGCGGCCCGGGAGCGCTCAATGGCCCCAGGCGACGTAGGCATCGCGGCCGTCGACCAGCAGCTCGGCACGGCGCCCGAAGGGCAGCGTGACGAGCATCGGCACATGGCCGAACGGCAGCCCGGTGAGCACCGGCACCTTGGTTGCGGCGCGCACGCGCTCGATCACCGAGCGCAGGCCGTAGCCGCGGTCGGCGGGCACCGGCTTGTAGTTCGTGAAGTGGCCGAGCAGCAGCGCACGCTGCGTCGTGACGATGCCCGCCTGCACGAGCTGCAGCAGCGAGCGTTCGATGCGGTACGGGTGCTCGTTCACGTCCTCGAGGTAGAGGATGCCGCCCTTGACCTGCTCGGCGCGCGGGAAATGGCGCGTGCCCACCAGCGAGCACAACATCGCCAGGTTGCCGCCCCACAGCAGGCCGCGGCGCGCCAGGCCGTCGAAGCCGGCCTCGGTGCGAAACCCGATCGCCTCGAGCTCGCCGCGTGCGGCCTCGCCCAGGCAGCCCGCGCTCACCTCGTCGACACCGCCTTCGGCGTCGCTGCGCGCGAACTGCCCGAGCGCCATCGGCCCGGCCCAGGCCGCGGCACCGGTGTGCGCGTGCAGCGCGCAGTGCAGCGCGGTGAAGTCGCTGTGGCCGAGCCACATCGTGCCGCGCGCGACGCTGCGCGCGAGCCGCCGCCAGTCGATGCGATCGAGCAGACGCGTCAGGCCATAGCCGCCGCGCGTGGCCATCGCGACGCGCGGCGCCGCGTTCGCGATGCGGTGGATGGCGGCGAGCCGCGTCTCGTCGTCGCCGGCAAAGCGCTGGCAGCGCGCGAGCGCGGCCTCGTCGATCGTGACGTCGAAGCCGAGCGCACCCAGGCGGCGCGCCGCCTGGCGCACGAGCGGCGCTCGCTGCACGACACCCGAGGGGCTGAAAAGCGTGAGCGTGAGCGCGGGCTGGGCCGCGTGCGCTTGCGTGCTCATGACGCGGCATCCTGCGGCGGATGCGGCAGCTCGAGCGCCTCGCCGGCCGGGATGCCTTCGTCGGCCGCGGGTTCGCTCTGGCTGGCGCCGGCCTTCGTCGTTGCGTCCATCGGCACCTCGGCGTCGTCGCCGGACGGTTGCGCGGCTTCGCGTTCGCTGCGCAGTTGCGCGCGGCGCTCGGCGAAGAAGTCGCGCAGCAGCTGCCCGCACGCCCGGTGCAGCACGCCGCCCACGACTTCGGTCTGGTGGTTGAGGCGTGGTTCGGCGAACAGGTTCACCACCGAACCGGCGGCACCGGTCTTGGGATCGAAGGCGCCGAAGACCACGCGCCGCAAGCGCGCGTGCAGCAGCGCCATCGCGCACATCGGGCACGGTTCGAGCGTGACGTACAGCGCGCACTCGGGCAGCCGGTAGTTCTCGAGCAGCGCGGCGGCGTGGCGCAGCGCGACGATCTCGGCGTGCGCCGACGGGTCGTGCGTGGTGATGGGCCGGTTGTAGCCGGTGGCCAGCACCTGCGGCCCACGTTCGCCCTGGCCCGGACGCACGATGACCGCGCCCACCGGCACCTCGCCTGCCAGCCAGGCGTTGTGCGCCTGATCGAGCGCCAGGCGCATCGCCCATTCGTCGGCCGGCGAAGGCGCGGCGGCCGGCAGTGCCGCGTCAGGGCTCGGCATCTGAGGCGCGCGCTGTGGCGCCTTGCTGCAGCGCATCGGTGACGCGCCGCGCGGCTTGCCGGGCAGCGTCGCGCGGCGTGCCGAGCGCGGCGGGCGCGGTGGCCGCCGCGCTCACGCCGGCATCGTGCCTGAGCGCCTGCAGCTGCCTGTTGCCAAGCTGCATCACCAGGTACAGCACGAGCAGCAAGGCGGCGAGGGAAAGGACAAATCGCATCGGGAGGCTGCGCGCGGCGCGGACCGAGG
>JAFECX010000147.1 GCA_018241895.1 Pseudomonadota bacterium | reverse complement strand
CGGCACCCGCCGAGCCCGCACCCGCCGACCTCGCCGCCGGCGAGCGGCCAGTGCCGACACCGGCGCCGGGCGTACTGCCGTCGTTCGTGCGCTCGGCCGAGCGCGCCGAGCGCTGGCAGCGGCCGCGCATGCGTGCGCTGCTGTCGAGCGTTCTGCTCGTCGCCGTGCTGCTGCTGGCCGCGCAATGGTTGTATGTCTACCGCGACCTGGCCGCCGCGCGCTGGCCTGCGCTGCGGCCGCTGCTCGTGCAGGCCTGCGGCGCTCTGGGCTGCCGCATCGAGCCGATGCGCACGATCGATTCGATGAGCGTCGACAGCTCGGGCCTGGTGCGCGTCGAAAAGAGCGACATCTACCGCCTCGCCGTCGCACTGCGCAACCAGGGCCGCGACGCCATCGCGCTGCCGGCCGTCGACCTCACGCTCACCGACGCACAGGGGCGGCTGATCGCGCGACGCGTGCTGCGCGCAAGCGAGCTCGGCGCCACCGCGCCCACGCTGGCGGCGAACAGCGAGCTCGCACTGCAGGGCTCGATCCAGGTTTCGGGCGCGCCGGTCGCGGGCTATACGATCGAACTCTTCTATCCCTGAGACCCAGGCGGCACGCACCCGGCGGTGCGGTGCCACGGAGACTTCATGCCGGCGCTGATCTGCGGTTCGCTCGCCTTCGACACCATCACCACCTTCCCGGGGCGCTTCGCCGAGCAGATCCTGCCCGAGCAGGTGCACATCCTCAACGTCAGCTTCCTGGTGCCGACGCTGCGCCGCGAGTGGGGCGGCTGCGCGGGCAACATCGCCTACAACCTGCACCTGCTCGGCGGCCGGGCGGTGGTGCTGGGGGCGCTCGGCGTCGACGGCGGCGAGTACCTCGAGCGCCTGCGCTCGTGGGGCGCGGACACCTCGCTCGTCTGGCGCGACCCCGAACTGCACACCGCGCAGTGCCACATCACCACCGACCGCGACAACAACCAGATCACCGCCTTCCACCCCGGCGCGATGAGCCATGCCCACAAGATCGCCGTGCCCGCGCGCGCCGAGCGCGCCGACCTCGCGATCGGCATCGTCGCGCCCGACGGCCGCGATGCGATGTGGCAGCACGCCAGCCAGATGCACGCCGCAGGCATTCCCTTCGTCTTCGATCCGGGGCAGCAGTTGCCGCAGTTCGACGGCAGCGAGCACCGCGCGCTGCTCGGCATGGCCAGCTGGCTGGCGCTCAACGACTACGAGGCGCGCCTGCTCGAGGAGCGCACCGGCGAGACGGTGCAGGCGATGTCGCGCCGGTCCAACCTGAAGGGCGTCGTCGTCACGCTGGCCGCCGACGGCTGCGAGCTGTGGACGCACGGCGAGCGCGCGCACGTCGCCGGCGTGGCGGCGCGCCGGGTGGTCGATCCCACCGGCTGCGGCGACGCGTTCCGCGCCGGGCTGCTGTACGGGCTGGAGCGCGGCTGGGAGCTGCCGCGCTGCCTCGTGCTCGCCAACCGCATCGGCGCCGTCAAGGTCGCGAGCCGCGGCCCGCAGAACCACCGCCTGGACGGCGTGTTCGACGGTCTTTGAGACGGCGCGACGCGCGCGCAATGCAAAGCGCCGCCGCAGACACGCGCGAGGCGGTGCGCGGCAACGGCAGCAGGCGCGGGGCGCCGCGGCGCCACCCCGCCCGCACGCCCCCGAGCGGCCTTACTGGACGGTCTGCGCGAGCTCGCCGCGCGCGTAGCGCTGCGCCATCTCGGACAGCGCCACCGGCTTGATCTTGGCGCCCTGGCCCTCGCAGCCGAACTGCAGGTAGCGCTCCTTGCAGACCCTGTACGCGGCCTCGCGCGCCGGCTTGAGCCATTCGCGCGCATCGAACTTCTCGGGGTGCTCGACCATGAACTTGCGCACCGCGCCGGTCATCGCCATGCGGATGTCGGTGTCGATGTTGACCTTGCGCACGCCGTGCTTGATCGCCTCCTGGATCTCGGCCACCGGCACGCCGTAGGTCTGCTTCATCTTGCCGCCGTACTGGTTGATGATGGCCAGCAGGTCCTGCGGCACCGAAGATGACCCATGCATCACCAGGTGCGTGTTCGGGATGCGCGCGTGGATCTCCTTGACGCGGCCGATCGCCAGGATGTCGCCGGTGGGCTCGCGCGTGAACTTGTAGGCGCCGTGGCTGGTGCCGATGGCGATCGCCAGCGCGTCGAGCTGCGTGGCCTTGACGAACTGCGCCGCCTCCTCGGGGTCGGTGAGCAGCGCGCTGTGGTCGAGCTTGCCCTCGGCGCCGATGCCGTCCTCCTTGCCCGCGGTGAGCGTCTCGAGGCTGCCCAGGCAGCCGAGCTCGCCTTCGACCGTAACGCCGACCTGATGCGCCATTGCGACCACCTGGCGCGTCACGTCGACGTTGTAGGCGAAGTCCGAAGGCGTCTTGCCGTCTTCGCGCAGCGAGCCGTCCATCATCACCGAGCCGAAGCCCAGTTCGATGGCCCCGGCGCAGACCTTGGGGCTCGTGCCGTGGTCCTGGTGCATCACCATCGGGATGTGCGGATAGGCCTCGGTGGCGGCCTGGATCAGGTGCTTGATGAAGCTCTCGCCGGCGTACTTGCGCGCGCCGGCGCTGGCCTGCAGGATGACCGGCGCGCCGACCTCGTCGGCCGCGGTCATCACCGCCTGCACCTGCTCGAGGTTGTTGACGTTGAAGGCCGGCAGGCCGTAGCCGTGTTCGGCGGCGTGGTCCAGCAACTGGCGCATCGAGACGAGAGGCATGGCGGGCTCCGTTGCAGTCGTGAAGGAAATCGCCGCCGCCGCGGACGGCCGGCACCTGGGCCCATTCTACCGAGGCCCCCCGGTTGCAGAGGCGGCAGGCGCAGGGATGGGTGACGGGCGTCAACGCGAGGCCAAGGCGCGCACCGACGCAACTGGGGCCCGATCGACGGCCTTTTTCGCGTCCGCGCACGCCGGACGTGCTGACAGACTCCTGGGCGCCGCCCGTGCAGGCGACACGCTGGGCGCCGCGCCGCACCCGCACGCCTGCGCACCCTTGCACCCCGGAGCCGCCATGGTCCATCGCCATCGCATCGAACTCGCCTCGCTCACGCAGTGGATCACGGCCGCCGCGCTGCGCGAGGGCGACACGCTGGCCGCCGCGCTCGTGCAGCGGCTGGGCATCGGCCGGCGGCGCGCGCAGCGCCTGCTGCGCCGGCTGGCGGCAGCGCAGTGGCTCGTCGACGAAGGCACGCCGCGGCGGCCACGCTGGCGCCCGGGCGCGCTGCGCCAGGTCGTGGCCCGCCATGCCGTCGCCGGGCTGCAGGAAGACCGGCTCTGGCGGCGCGATTTCGCGCCCTGCTTCGAGCTGCCACGCGAAGTGCAGCGCATGGCGCAGCACGCGTTCACCGAACTCGTCGACAACGCCGTCGAGCACAGCCGCGGCACGCAGGTCACGGTGTCGATGCGGCAGACGCCGCTGCAGCTGCAGCTGCTCGTCTCCGACGACGGCTGCGGCCTGTTCGAGCACATCGAGCGCCATTTCGGCATCGACGAGCCCGCGCTCGCGATGCTCGAGCTGGGCAAGGGCAAGCTCACGAGCGCGCCCGAGCGGCACTGCGGCCACGGCCTGCACGTCGCGTCGCGGCTGGCCGACGTGTTCGACCTGCACGCCAACGCGGCGAACTTCCAGCGCTGCGCCTGGACGGGCGGTCGCTGGCACGCGGTGCACCGCCGCGCCGCGCTGGCTGCGCACGCCGGCACGTCGATCTATCTCGCGATCGCGCTGGACACGACGCGCACGCTGGACGCGGTGCTGCGCGAGTGCAGCCAGGACGGCGGCAGCTACGGGTTCGAGACGGCGCGCGTGCAGCTCGCCCTGCTCGCGGCCGGCTGCGGCCTGCTGGCCTCGCGCGCCGATGCGCGCCGCGCCACGGCACGACTGGAGCAGTTCCGTCGCGCCGAGATCGACTTCGCGGGCATCGACGCCGTCGGGCACGGCTTCGCTGACGAGCTGCTGCGCGTGTACGCGCGCGAGCACCCCGAGGTCGCCCTGGTTGCGACGGCTGCCGGCCCGCGCGTCGAGGCGATGCTGAAGTCCGTGGCACCGCCGGCACGCTGAGCGCCCGCACGCCGGCGGCGCGCCGGCGCGTTCGCGGCCGCACCCGGCGCCGACGCTTCAGCGCACCTCGCCCACCTTGAGCATGTTGGTGCCGCCCGGGTGGCCCATCGGCTCGCCGCAGGTGATGGCGTAGGTGTCGCCGGGCCTGAGCACGCCGTGCGCGACGAGCAGCGCCTCGGCCTGCCTGAGCGCCTCGTCGCGATCGGCCACCTTGGGCATCAGGATCGGCGTCACGTTGCGGTACAACGCCATGCGCCGCTGCGTCGCCAGCTGCGAGGTGAGGCCGTAGATCGGCACCTTGATGTTGTGCCGGCTCATCCACAGCGCGGTGCTGCCGCTCTCGGTGAGCGCGATGATCGCCTTGCAGCCGAGGTGGTGCGCCGTGAACAGCGCCCCCATCGCGATCGCCATGTCGATGCGGCCGAACTGCTTGTTGACGAAGTCAGAATCGAGCGCGATGTCCTCGCCGCGCTCGGCCTCGAGCGCGATGACGTGCATGTGCTCGACGGTCTCGACCGGATAGCGGCCGGCCGCGGTCTCGGCGCTCAGCATCACCGCGTCGGTGCCGTCGAGCACGGCGTTGGCGACGTCGCTCACCTCGGCGCGCGTGGGCACCGGCGCGAGGATCATGCTCTCCATCATCTGCGTCGCGGTGATGACGAGCTTGTCCATCTCGCGCGCCATGCGGATCATCTTCTTCTGCAGCGCCGGCACCGCCGCGTTGCCGACCTCGACCGCGAGGTCGCCGCGCGCGACCATGATGCCGTCGCTCGCCTTGAGGATGGCCTCGAGCTGCGGGATCGCCTCGCTGCGCTCGATCTTGGCGATCATCGCCGGCTTGTGGCGCCGCGCCTCGCCGGCGACGTTGGCGAGCTGGCGCGCCATCTCCATGTCGGTGGCGTTCTTCGGGAAGCTGACCGCCACGAACTCGGCGCCGAAGGCCATCGCTGTCTTGATGTCCTCCATGTCCTTGGCCGTCAGCGCCGGTGCGGTGAGCCCGCCGCCGGCCTTGTTGATGCCCTTGTTGTTGCTCAGCTCGCCGCCGATCACGACCCGCGTCGCCACCTGCTCTGCGCGCACGTCCTCGACCGTGAGCTTGATGAGGCCGTCGTTGAGCAGCAGCGTGTCGCCCGGGCGCACGTCGCGCGGCAGCTCCTTGTAGTCCAGCCCCACGCCGTCGAGGTCGCCGGGCTCGGTGCGTGCGGCATCGAGCGTGAAGCGCGCCCCGGGCACGAGCGTGACGGCGCCCTGCACGAACCTGCCGACGCGGATCTTCGGGCCCTGCAGGTCGGCCATCAGCGCCACCGGCTTGCCCACGCGCTCGGCCGTGCCGCGCACGAGCTCGGCGCGCGCGAGGTGATCCTCGGTGCTGCCGTGGCTGAAGTTCAGGCGCACCACGTCGACGCCGGCACGCAGCAGGCGCTCGAGCACCTCGGGCTCGCTCGACGCGGGGCCGAGCGTGGCGACGATCTTGGTGGCGCGGGGCATGTGTGGCGCTCGACGGGGCTGCAGTGGCGCGCATTATCCGGCGCGGGGCGCGGCGATCGGCGCCTCGTGCCTCGGCACCGCACGCGCCGACGGCCCGGCGCCCGCTGTGCGCGCCGGCGGCGCCGGCCTACGCCGCGGCCGCGGCCACCTCGGCCACGGCGAGCGCCGTCATGTTGACCACCCGCCGCACCGTGGAGCTGGGCGTGAGGATGTGCGCCGGGCGCCGCGCGCCCAGCAGCATCGGCCCCACGGTGACGCCATGGCCGACGGTGACCTTGAGCACGTTGAACAGGATGTTGGCGGCGTCGAGGTTGGGCAGCACGAGCAGGTTGGCGCTGCCCGTGAGCGTGCTCTCGGGCAGGTAGCCGCGGCGCACGGCGGCGTTGAGCGCCGCGTCGCCGTGCATCTCGCCGTCGCACTCGATGTGCGGCGCACGCTGCACGAACAGATCGCGCGCACTGCGCATGCGGCGCGCCGCCTCGCTCGGGCTGCTGCCGAAGACGCTGTGCGAGACGAACGCCACCTTGGGCGGGATACCGAAGCGCTGCACCTCGGTCGCGGCCATCAGCGCGATGTCGGCCAGTTCCTCGGCGCTCGGCGTCTCGTTGACGAAGGTGTCGGTGAGGAACAGCGTGTACTGCGGCAGCATCAGCGCGTTGACGGTGGCGAAGGTGCGCGCGCCGGGCGCCATGCCGATCACGTCGCGCACCTTCTCGAGGTGCACGTCGAAACGCCCGACCAGCCCGCACAGCATCGCATCGGCCTCGCCGCGGCGCACCATCAAGGTCGAGATCAGCGTGTTGCTGCGCCGCACGGAGGCCTTGGCGACCTCGGGCGTGACCCCCTCGCGCGACTTCAGGCTGCGATACAGCTCCCAGTACTCGCGAAAACGCGCATCCTGCTCCGGATCGCACAGCTCGAAGTCGCGGCCGATCTCCAGGTGCAGCCCGGCGCGCTCGATGCGCCGGCGCACGACTTCGCGCCGCCCGACCAGGATCGGCTTGGCCATGCGCTCCTCGAGCACCACCTGCACGGCACGCAGCACGCGCTCGTCCTCGCCCTCGGCATAGACGACGCGCGCCGGCCGTGCGCGCGCGGCGGCGAACACCGGCTGCATGAACATGCCGGTCTGGTAGACATGGCGCAGCAACTGCCGCCGGTACTCCTCGAGGTCGGCGATCGGCCGCGTGGCCACGCCGGACTCGCGCGCCGCACGTGCGACCGCCGGGGCGATGCGAAGGATGAGGCGCGGATCGAACGGCTTGGGGATGATGTGCTCGGCGCCGAAGCGCAGGTCCTGGCCCGCGTACACGCCCGCCACCTGGTCGCTGATCTCGGCCTTGGCCAGCGCCGCGATCTCGTACACGCAGGCCAGCTTCATCTCCTCGGTGACCTTGGTCGCGCCGCAGTCGAGCGCGCCGCGGAAGATGTACGGGAAGCACAGGACGTTGTTGACCTGGTTCGGGTAGTCGCTGCGCCCGGTGGCGACGATGCAGTCGGGCCGTGCCTCCTTGGCCAGTTCGGGCCGGATCTCGGGCTCCGGATTGGCCAGCGCGAGGACGATGGGCCGCGCGGCCATCGTCTTGACCATCTCGGCGCTCAGCACGCCGGGGGCGCTGCAGCCGAGGAAGACGTCGGCGTCGCGCACCACGTCGGCCAGCGTGCGCGCATCGGTGCGCTGGCAGTAGCGCAGCTTGCTCTCGTCCAGGCGCGCGAAATCCTCGCGTCCCTCGCGGATCACGCCCTTGCTGTCGACGACGTAGACGTGCTCGCGCCGCACGCCCAGCGCCACCATCAGGTCGAGGCAGGCGATGGCCGCCGCGCCGGCGCCCGAGGTGGCGACCTTGACCTTCGCGATGTCCTTGCCGACGAGTTCGAGGCCGTTGAGCAGCGCCGCGGCGCTGATGATCGCCGTGCCGTGCTGGTCGTCGTGGAACACCGGGATGTCCATGCGCTCGCGCAGCTTCTTCTCGATGTAGAAGCACTCGGGCGCCTTGATGTCCTCGAGATTGACGCCGCCCAGCGTCGGCTCGAGCGCGGCGATGATCTCGACCAGCTTGTCCGGGTCGCGCTCGGCGAGCTCGATGTCGAAGACGTCGATGCCGGCGAACTTCTTGAACAGGCAGCCCTTGCCTTCCATCACCGGCTTGCCGGCCAGCGGGCCGATGTCGCCCAGGCCCAGCACCGCGGTGCCGTTGGTGACCACGCCGACGAGGTTGGCGCGGCTGGTGTACTCGGCGGCACGCCTGGGATCCTCCTCGATCGCCAGGCAGGCGTAGGCCACGCCGGGCGAATAGGCGAGCGACAGGTCGCGCTGGTTGGACAGCGGCTTGGTCGGCGCGACGGCGATCTTGCCGCGCGTGGGCGCACGGTGGTATTCGAGCGCCGCGTCGCGCAGCTCCTGTTCGGCAGCCGATAGCGCCTGGCCGTTGCGTTGCATCAACCGTCTCCTGTCGTTGGCAGGAGCGCAAGGTTACGCCTGAATGGCCCGGCCGCACGCCCGCGATCGGCGCCGCGCCGCCGGCGTCGGCCTCGACTGCGGTGCGGGCAAGGCGCGCCGGTTCAGCCGGGATTCGACTCCCGCGCGCGCCGCTCGAGGATCTCGAACGCCGGCAGCGTCTTGCCTTCGAGCACCTCGAGGAAGGCGCCGCCGCCGGTGCTGATGTAGCCGATGTCCTTCTCGATGCCGTACTTGGCGATCGCGGCCAGCGTGTCGCCGCCGCCGGCGATGCTGAAGGCGCTGCTGGCGGCGATGGCGCGCGCGATCGTCTCGGTGCCCTTGGCGAAGGCGTCGAACTCGAACACGCCCACCGGACCGTTCCAGACGATGGTGCCGGCGGCCTCGAGCTTGGCGGCCAGCAGCGCGGCGGTCTCGGGCCCGATGTCGAGGATCAGGTCGTCGGCGGCGACGTCGGCCGCTGCCTTCACGCTGGCCGGCGCGTCGGCGTTGAATTCCTTGGCCACCACCACGTCCTGCGGGATCGGCACTTCGGCGCCGCGCGCCCGCATGGCCTCGATCACCGCCTTCGCCTCGTGCACCAGGTCGGCTTCGGCCAGGCTCTTGCCGATCGGCAGCCCCGCCGCGAGCAAGAAGGTGTTGGCGATGCCGCCACCGACCACCAGGCCGTCGACCTTGGCCGCCAGGCTCTGCAGGATGGTGAGCTTGGTGCTGACCTTGGCGCCGGCGACGATCGCCACCAGCGGCCGCTTCGGATCGGCCAGCGCCTTGCCGATGGCGTCGATCTCGGCGGCCAGCAGCGGCCCGGCGCAGGCCACCTTGGCATACTGCGCGATGCCGTAGGTGCTGGCCTCGGCGCGGTGCGCCGTGCCGAAGGCGTCGTGCACGAAGATGTCGCACAGCGCAGCCATCTTGCGCGCCAGCGTCTCGTCGTTCTTCTTCTCGCCCTTGTTGACGCGGCAGTTCTCGAGCAGCACCACGACGCCCGCCTCGACGGCGACACCGTCGACCCAGTTCGCCACCAGCGGCACGGCACGCCCGAGCAGCTCGGCCAGGCGCGCGGCCACCGGCGCGAGCGAATCCTCGGGCCTGAACTGGCCCTCGGTCGGGCGGCCCAGGTGCGAGGTGACCATGACCGCCGCGCCGGCGTCGAGCGCCATGCGGATGCACGGCACGCTGGCGCGCACGCGCGTGTCCTCGGTGATGTGGCCGCTCGCGTCGAGCGGCACGTTGAGGTCGGCGCGGATGAACACGCGCTGGCCGCGCACGCGGCCGGCGGTGACGAGATCGGCAAAGCGCAGGATGTGCATGGGCGGACTCGCGAGGTGAGTGACGACGAGGAGCGGCGGATCGGCCGTCATTCTCGGCCCGCCGCGCCCTCGCGCACTGCGTTCGCTCAGTCCGTGCGCGCGTCGCCGCCGGCCGATGCCAGCTTGGCCGCGAGTCTGCCGCGTGTGCGGGCCCGCTCCACGTCGCTGCGGCCGGCGTCTGCGCCGTCTGCGGCGCCAGCAGGGTCCGCGGCGCCTGCGGCGTGGCGATCGGCCGCCATGCCGGCGCTTTCGCCTGCCTTGCCGCCGTGGCCAGTGCGGTCGCTGCGGCCGTTGCGCTCGGCCTTGCCGGGGGTTGCGGCGCTTTCGGGCTCGCGGCCCTTGTCCGGCTCGTGCGTCGCAGCGCCCGCGTCGCCCCGGCCCGCCGCATCGGATCCATCGTCCGTGTGCGCCGACTGCGCCGCCGGCCCGGGCGCCGGCATCGCCTCGAGCTGGTTCTCGCGCATGTAGTCGTTCATCTCGCGCCAGCCGGCAAAGACGGCGGCCTTGTCGGCGCGCCCGTTCTGCTCGTAGCACGCCTCGATCGAGCGCGCCGCCTGGCGGCAGCCGCCGCCCACGGCCTTGCCCTCGGCCTCGCGGCGCGCTGCCGCCTGGCTCGCGGACTCGAGGCCGAGCTGGTCGCAGCCGGCCAGCCACGACAAGGTGGCGGCGAGCAAGACGACAGCGAGACGGCGCATGGCGGACGACGGCGCAACAACGGGTGGCTGGCGTCGTTATCGGCCCCACGGCACTGCGCTTGAGCGGGCGCGTACCGATCGCAGATCGCAGCGTGCGTCAGCCCGGGCCCAGCCGGGCGAGCGCCTCGCGCGCCGGCTGGCGCCGCCCACCGGGCAGTTGCAGCTCGAGCACTTCGAGCGCATCGCGGCCGCAGCCGATCACGAGGCGGCCGGCGCCGGCATCGAGCGGCGCGCCCGGGGCGGCGGCCGGCACCGGCACGACGGCAGCACGCCAGATCTTGACCGTGTGCCCGCCGATCTCGGCCGTGCAGCCCGGAAACGGATCGAAGGCGCGGATGCGGCGCTCGATCACCGCAGCGCTTGCCGTCCAGTCGATCGCCGCCTCGGCCTTGTCGATCTTCCTGGCGTAGCTGGCGCCTTCTGCCGGCTGGGCTCGTGCCACCAGCCGCTCCAGCTGCCCGAGTGCCTGCACGATCAGCTCGGCGCCGAGCACCGCCAGCGCGGCCGTGAGCGAGCCGCCGGTCGCATCCGCAGCGATCGGCAGCGCGCGCTCGAGCAGCATCGGACCGGTGTCCAGACCGGCGTCCATCTGCATGATCGTGATGCCGGTCTCGCGGTCGCCCGCCTCGATCGCACGCTGCACCGGCGCCGCACCGCGCCAGCGCGGCAGCAGCGAGGCGTGGATGTTCAGGCAGCCGCGCGGCGGCAGCGCCAGCACCCAGGGCGGCAGCAGCAGCCCGTAGGCGGCGACCACGACGACGTCGGGCCGCGCCGCGTCGAGCGCGGCGCGCGCCGCCGCCGCGTCGTCGGCAAAGCGGCCGTCCAGGCGCAGGCTGCGCGGCTGCACGATCGGCAGGCCGTGCGCGAGCGCGCACTGCTTGAGCGCCGACGCCTGCATCTTCAGGCCCCGCCCGGCGGGCCGGTCGGGCGGCGTCAGCACCAGCGGCACGTCGAAGCCGGCGGCCACGATGGCGTCGAGCGCCACGCGGGCGAACTCGGGCGTGCCGGCAAAGGCCACGCGGCGCACCGCCGGCACGGAGACGGTGGCGGACTGGCCCACGGATAAGTCAGCGCCCGCTTACGCGCTGCGCTGCTCTTCACGCGTGCGCTTGAGCATCTTCGTCCTGATGCGCTCGCGCTTGAACGCGCTCAGGTACTCGACGAACACCTTGCCCACCAGGTGATCCATCTCATGCTGCACGCACACCGCGGTCAGGCCGTCGGCGTCGAATTCGAGCCCCCGGCCGTCACGGTCGAGCGCGCGCACGCTCACGCGGGCGTGGCGCTCGACGCGGTCGTAGATCTGCGGCACCGACAGGCAGCCTTCCTCGGCCACTGCCATCTCGTCGCTGCGCGCGACGAGCTCGGGGTTGACGAGCACGAGCGGCCGGTCGCGCGACTCGGAGGTGTCCATGACGATCACGCGCTCGTGCACGTCGACCTGCGTCGCCGCCAGGCCGACGCCGTCGGCGCCGTACATGGTTTCGAGCATGTCGTCGACGAGGCGGCGGATGCGCTCGTCGACCACCGCCACGGGCCGCGCCACCGTATGCAGGCGCGGATCGGGATAGCGCAGGATGTTCAGGCGGGCCATGACGATGCTCGGGCGGCACGAATCGGCCGCATCGCCCGCTCGGACGGGGACGTCGAAACAGGCGGCAACAGCTGTCGAGCACGCGCAACGCAGACCGCGACGCCGTCTCGTTGCGAGAGAAATCGTGCCGGAGGTTTCATTGCGACAGCAAGGGTTTATGGGCAGAATCTTCGAAACCATATGAGCATCGTCGCGCCCCGGTTGCAGCGCGGTGCGCCGTCCGGCCGCGAGCCGGCAGCCGCCGTCCGCTCGAGGTGTGGATTCTGGCATCGGCCGTGCGGCGGCCCTCAGCGCTCCTCGGAGACCTCCTGATGACCTTCAGCAACCGTCGAGGCCGCCCGGCCGCCCTGTCCATTGCATCGGCACGCCCAGCGCGCAGTGCGGCGCTGGCTGCCGCCGCCGTGGCCGTGCTGGCGACGGGCCTGCCGACGCCGGCCGCGGCGCAGTCCGGCCTGCCCGTGCTGCCGCAGTGGCGCGAGACGGCCCAGCGCGTGGCGCAGGCCGGCATCGCGCTCGAGGAACTGGCCCCCAACGCCCCCGACGCCTACACCGTGCAGCGCGGCGACACGCTGTGGGGCATCTCGGGCCTGTTCCTGAAGACGCCGTGGCGCTGGCCCGAGCTGTGGGGCATGAACCTCGAGCAGATCCGCAACCCGCACCTGATCTATCCCGGCCAGGTGCTGGTGCTCGAAAGGCGTGACGGCCGCGCCACGCTGCGCGTGGCCGGCGCCGCCGACGGCATGCCCGTGGGCACGGTGCGCCTGTCGCCGCGCGTGCGCGTCGAGACGCTGGACAACGGCGCCATCGCCGCGATCCCGCTGCACCTCATCGCGCCGTTTCTCAACGAGGCGGTGGTCTTCGACGGCAACGAACTGGAGGCCGCGCCGCGCATCGTCGCCACGCAGGAGGGGCACGTGCTGCTCGCGCGCGGCGAGACCGCCTACGTGCGCGGCGATCTGGGCGGCGCACGCGACTTCCGCATCTTCCGCCAGCTCACGCCGCTCGTGGACCCCGAGACGCGCGAGGTGCTCGGCTTCGAGGGCCGCTACGTCGGCACCGCCGAGTTCGTGCGCGAAGGCGAAGAGGGGCCGCTGCTCGTGCCGGCCACCTTCCGCATCACGAGCACGCGGCTCGAGGCCGGCGTCGGCGACCGGCTCTCGCCGGTGCCGCAGCAGGAACTGGTCGCCTACGTGCCGCATCCGCCGGCCAGCCCGGTCGAGGGGCGCATCGTCTCCATCTACGGCGAGGGCACGACCGCGGGCCAGAACCAGGTCGTGGCCATCAACCGCGGCAGCCGCGACGGCCTCGAGCGCGGCAACGTGCTGGCGCTGTGGCGCGCCGGACGCCAGGTGGTGGACACCACCACGCCGGGCGAACGCACGGCGATGAAGCTGCCCGACGAGCGCCACGGGTTGCTGTTCGTGTTCCGCGTCTTCGAGCGCGTGTCCTACGCGCTGATCCTCCAGGTGCAGGAGCCGGTCTCGCGCGGTGACCGCTTCACGCAGCCCTGAGCCGCCTGTGATACGAGACATGAATCACGCCCGCGATTCATACCGTCACAGGCCCTGAGCTCCTCCCCAGTGCGCGGCGCGACATGACTGCGCCCGACGACTTCGAGGCCTGGTTCCGTCTGCTCGAGACACCGGGGCTCGGGCGCGCGGGCGCACGCCGGCTGCTGGCCGCCTGCGGCTCGCCCGAGGGCGTGTTCGGCACCGCGGCGGCTGCCCTGCGCCAGATCGTCGGCCCCGAGGCGGCGGCAGCGCTGGCACGCCAGCCGCCGTTCTTCGACGACCGGCTGGATGCGGCCAAACGCTGGCTCGCGGGCGCCCGGGCCGCCGTGCGGCGGGTGCTGACGCTGGACCTGCCGGCCTATCCGCGCCAGTTGCTCGAGACGGCCGACCCGCCGCTGCTGCTGTACGTCGAAGGCGAAGCGGCGTGCCTGGGCGAGCCGTCGATCGCCATCGTCGGCAGCCGGCACGCAACGGCGCAGGGGCTGGACAACGCGCGCGCCTTCGCCGCCGAGTTGAGCCGCCAGGGGCTGGTCGTCGTCTCGGGCCTGGCGCTGGGCATCGACGCCGCCGCGCACGAAGGCGCGCTCGAGGGCCGCGCCGGCACCGTCGCCGTGCTGGGGACCGGCCTCGACCCCGTCTACCCCGCGCGCCACCAGGCGCTGGCGCGGCGCATCGCCGGCCACGGCGCGCTGGTGAGCGAATTCGCCCCGGGCACGCCGCCGCTGCGCGAGCATTTCCCCCTGCGCAACCGCATCATCGCCGGCCTGGCGCGCGGCACGCTCGTCGTCGAGGCGGCACCGCAGTCCGGATCGCTCATCACCGCGCGCCAGGCGGCCGAGGCCGGGCGCGAGGTCTTCGCGATCCCGGGCTCGATCCACTCGCCGCAGTCGCGCGGCTGCCACGCGCTGATCAAGCAGGGCGCCAAGCTGGTCGAGTCGGCGGCCGACATCCTCGACGAGCTGCCAGGGCCGGCACGGCCGCGATCGCGCACCCCGGCCGCCGCCACGCCGACGCCGCCGGAGCAATCCGATCCGCTGCTCGCCGCCCTCGGCCACGATCCGACGACGCTCGATGCACTGCAGGCGCGCACCGGCTGGAGCACGGCCGAGCTGGGCGCCAGGCTCCTCGAGCTCGAGCTCGAGGGCCGCGTCGCACGGCTGCCCGGCGGCCTGTACCAGCGCCGCGGCACGGCCTGAACCCGAGCGGCGAGGCTCGGGTATAGTGGCCCGATGTTCCAGGTGCTGGTGTATCTGTACGAGACCTACTGGCGCCCCGATGCGTGCCCGGACGAGCCGCAGCTGCGTCGCAAGCTGAGTGCCGTCGGCTTCGACAGCGAGGAGATCCAGGACGCGCTGCGCTGGCTCGACGGCCTGGCCTCGTCGGCCGAGTCGCACACCGGTGCGGCCGGCGCCGGCAGCCTGCGCGTCTACACCGAGGTCGAACGCGAGGTGCTGGGCGACGAGTCGATCGCCTTCATCGCGTTCCTCGAATCGGCCGGCGTGCTGCCGGCCGCGATGCGCGAGACGGTCATCGACCGCGCGCTGGCCGCCGGCGCCCGCCCGCTCGACCTCGACGACCTGAAGATCATCGTGCTGATGGTCTTCTGGAGCCACGGCGAGGAACCCGACGCGCTCGTGCTCGACGAGCTGTTCGTCGATCCCGGCGACCGGCTCATCCACTGAGCGGCCGGGCGCGGGCGCCGCGCGGCGGCGCGCAGTTGCGCAGTTGCGCAGTTGCGCTCAGCGCGAGTTCAGCAGCCGCGAGACGTCCACGTCCAGCTTGGCCAGCGCGCTGCGCGTGGCGCGCACCGTGAGCGCCTCGTCCTGCGCCGGCAGCAGCAGCCCGGCCTGCAGGTAGCTCGCCAGCCGGTGCTGCTGGAACAGCACGCAGCGCCCCTGCGGCGTCACGAACAGCGAGAGCTGCTTTTTCATGCCGTGCCAGGCCAGCTGCACCGCCTCGCTGCGCCCGCCGCGCTCGAGCATGTACCAGCTGCCGACCTGCAGCTCGCGCGCCCAGGCCAGCATCGCCGGCGTCGGCATCGAGCCGCCGTCGAGCACGATCTCGAGCTCGCCGCTCTGGTGCCCCGACAGGTCGAGCATCATGCTCTCGTCGATGTCGACGCTCTGGGCATCGGGCAGCAGCTCCTCGAGCGTCTCGAGGCGCTCCATCAGCTCGCGCAGCCGCTCGTCGGGGATGACCGCGGCCTTGGCGGTGAAGGCCGCGGCCAGCGAGTTGTTGAGCTGCTGGATCTGCTCGCCCTGCTTGGCGGGGTCGATGCCGGCCGCGCCCATGCCCTCGCGCAGCGACTTGAGCAGCGTGGGCAGCTTGCGGATGACCTCGGCGCGCTCCTCGCGCGTGACCTTGGCGCTGGCGCTCCAGATGAGGTCGGCCGCGGCACGTTTCATCTGCCGGGTCTGCTCGCCCTGCGCGCCGTGGCGCACCGCGGTCGTGGCCAGCACGTCGGCCCAGATGTGGAACAGGAACTGGCGCACGCCCTCTTGCACCGGCACTTCGGCCAGCATGCGGCGCAGCTCGATCGTGTACTGGATGGCCAGCGTCTCGCGCTGCTCGACCTGCTGCGCCAGCGAGACGCCCTTTCGCGTGGCCTCGTTCTCGCTGCTGAAGTAGTGCTCGAGCCACTTCTCGAACTCGGCGAGCACGGTCTGGAAGACGCGCCGCCCGGTGTCGGGGTAGGCCTCGACCACCTGCACGATGCGCTTGATCTCCTTGTCGAGCGCCTCGCCGACGCTGGCGCCGGCGCTGCCGCTGCCGCTGTCGAACCCCATGACGCAGGCACCCATGCGGTCGATCAGGCGCCGCGCCGGATGGTCGACGGTGGCGAAGAAGTCGGGCTCGCCCACGGCGACGCGCAGCACCGGCATCTGCAGGCGCGCGAACCACACGCGCACGCCGGCCGGAATGCGCTCCTCGGTCAGGATGCTCTGGAACAGCAGCGCCACGATCTCGATCGTGGCGCGCTCCTCGGGCGTGGCCGCGGCCTTCTTGAGCGCCTGCTTGCGCTGGTGCAGCTCTTCGAGCAGCACCGGCGCCGTCACCGCCTGATCGCCGCTGCGCGAGGCCGCCGCCACGCGCTGGCGGATGCCGTGCTGCACGGTGTCGATGGCGCGCGCCAGGCCGGGCGAAACGAGCCGCGCCACCTCGGGCTGCAGGTGCTGCGCGCGCGTCGATGCGGCGAACGCCGGCACATGACGCCCGACGAGCCGGTTCAGCCGCCCGAGCACCGCCTCCGCATGTTCGCGGCTGCGCACCAGCGGCGCGCTGCGCGTCATCATGCGCGTCTCCTCGCCGACCCCGTCGCGCGCATAGGCGTAGCCGCCGCGCGCGGCCGGCGTCATCCGCAAGTCGGCCCCCGCGCGCTGGCCGCTGTCGCCGCCCAGGCCGAGACGAGCGCTGTCGTCGAGGCCGCCGCGCGTGCTGGCGCTCGGGTGCCAGCCGAGCGTGGCATGCGCATGCGTGCGCGAGCGGCGGATGAAGGGGCGCAGATCGACTTCGGGCAGCACGCCTTGCTCGACGAGCCAGCGGTTGGTCTCGTGATAGGCCTCCTCGGCCAGCAGCGCGAATTCGTCGTGCAGCACGGCCTGCAGCTCGCGCCAGCCCTCGGGCGTGAGGCCGGCCAGCCGCCAGGCGTCGAAGACGATGCGCGCCAGCACGTGCGCGCGCAGCATGTCGTGCGCCTCGAGCTCGCTGCGGCGCTCCAGGTGCGCCACGCGCGAGCGCAGGTCGGCGAACTCCCACGACGCGCGGTCCATGATCGCCAGCGCCAGGCGCGAGGTCACGATCTCGAGCTCGATCGCGTCGTCCGGCACCAGCGACAGCGTCTCCTTGCGCGCCGGCGGCAGGTCGCTGCGCGTCACCGGCGAGCCCGAGGCGAGCGCGGCCCGCAGGCCGCCCACGATGCCGCGGTGCCAGGCCTGCGCGCCGGCGTGCAGCGCCTGGTGGATGTCGCGCCGGCGCGCGAACACGGCGGCCTCGGCGGGCTTGTCGGCGAGGGCGCGGGCGCTGTCGAGCGTGGTCTGCACCACGCCGACCAGGCCCTTCACGAGCTCTTCGGTGTAGCGCCTTCGTGCCTGCGCAGCGAGCGATTCGGGCGCGGCGCTGGGGGCCATGTCGAGCGTTGCCGGCGGTACGAAAGAGGCAAAAGAGGCGAAAAACCCACTCTACACCACCGCTCCGGCGTTCGGATCGTTGCGATCGATCTCCTTGGCCCCTAGCTTGACGAGATCCTCGCGCTTGACACCGAGCCACATCACGATGCCGGCGGCAACGAAGATCGACGAGTAGATGCCGAACAGGATGCCGATGGTGAGCGCGACGGCGAAGTAGTGCAGCGTCGCGCCGCCGAACAGCAGCATCGACAGCACCATCATCTGCGTGCTGCCGTGCGTGATGACGGTGCGGCTGATGGTGCTCGTGATCGCGTGGTCGATGACGTCGTGCGTGTTCATCTTGCGCATGCGGCGGAAGGTCTCGCGCACGCGGTCGAAGATGATCACCGACTCGTTGACCGAATAGCCGAGCACGGCCAGCACCGCCGCCAGCACCGCGAGCGAGAACTCCCACTGGAAGAAGGCGAAGAAGCCCAGGATGATGACCACGTCGTGCAGGTTGGCGACGATGCCGGCGAGCGCGAACTTCCACTCGAAGCGCAGCGACAGATACAGCATGATGCCGGCGATCGTGGCCAGCAGCGCGTAGGCACCGTCGCGCGCCAGCTCGGCCCCCACCGAGGGGCCGACGAACTCGGTGCGCTTGAGCGCCACCGGCTCGCTGCCGTCGGCCTTGCCGCACGAGGCGCGGCTCACCTGCTCGCCCTGCGGCGTCGTGTACTGCTTGCGATCGACCGTGCCCTGCTCGGCCGTGCACAGCGCGCCGAAGGCCTGCGCCGCGAGCAGATCGCCCTTGAGCGTCGCCGCCGCCGCGTCGGCGCTGTCGACGTCGCGCAGCGGCAGGCGGATCAGCACGTCGTGCGAGGTGCCGAAGTTCTGCACCTGCACCTCGCCGAGCCCGAGCCGGTCGATGGCCTCACGCGCCTTCACGATGTCCGCCGGCTGCACGTACGACACCTCCATCAGCGTGCCGCCCGTGAACTCGATCGACAGGTGCAGCCCGCGCGTGAAGAGGAAGAACACCGCCAGCAGGAACATCACGAACGAAGCCCCGTTCAGCCACAGCGTGTAGCGCATGAACGGGATGTCGCGCTGGATGCGGAAGAACTCCATGATCCGTCCTTCTTGCTCGATCTCGGTCGGGCGTCAGGCGTCGCCGCCCGGCGCTGCGCTGGCCGTCGCCGGTCGCCAGACCTGCCCGATCGACACGCGCTTCAGACGCTTCTGGCGCCCGTACCAGAAGTTGACCAGGCCGCGCGAGAACATCACCGCCGAGAACATCGAGGTCAGGATGCCCAGGCAGTGCACGACCGCGAAGCCGCGCACCGGCCCCGAGCCGAAGGCCAGCAGCGCCAGGCCCGCGATCAGCGTCGTCACGTTGGAGTCGAGGATCGTGCTCCAGGCGCGCTCGTAGCCCAGCGAGATCGCCTGCTGCGGCGCCATGCCGTGGCGCAGCTCCTCGCGCACGCGCTCGTTGATGAGCACGTTGGCGTCGATCGCCATGCCCAGCGTGAGCGCGATGGCGGCGATGCCCGGCAGCGTGAGCGTGGCCTGCAGCATCGACAGCACCGCCACCAGCAGCAGCAGGTTGAACGACAGCGCGAGCGTGCTGAAGACGCCGAACAGCTGGTAGTACACGCACATGAAGACGGCGATGGCGGCAAAGCCGTAGGCCACGCTGTCGAAGCCCTTGGCGATGTTCTCGGCGCCCAGGCTGGGGCCGATCGTGCGCTCCTCGATGATCTCCATCGGCGCGGCCAGCGAGCCGGCGCGCGTGAGCAGCGCCAGGTCGGCCGTCTCCTGCGGCGTGAACATGCCGGTGATCTGGAAGTCGGAGCCGAACTCGCCCTGGATCGTGGCCACCGAGATCGCCTCGCCCTTGCCCTTCTCGTACAGCACGATGGCCATCGGCTTGCCGATGTTGTCGCGCGTCACGGCGCGCATCGCGCGCCCGCCGACGTCGTTCAGGCGCACGCTGACGGCGGGCCGCTGGTCCTTGTCGATGGTGGCCGACGCGTTGGTGAGCTGGTCGCCGGTGGCCACCACCTCGCGCTTCAAGCCCACCATGCGCGTCGAGCCGTCGCGCGTGCGCTCGGGCACCACCTCGGCGGCGGCGGCGGTGTCGGGCTCGACGAGGCGGATCTGCAGCGTCGCGGTGCGGCCGATGATGTCCTTGGCGCGTGCCGTGTCCTGCACGCCCGGCAGTTGCACCACCACGCGGTCGGCGCCCTGCTGCTGGATCACCGGCTCGGCCACGCCGAGCTCGTTGACGCGCTTGTGCAGCGTCTCGATGTTCTGCTTGAGCGCCTGCGACTGCGTCTCGGCGATCGTCTTGGGCGTGAGCAGCCCCTGCAGCCGCGCGCCGCCGCCCTCGGCCGCCGTCTCGACGCTCCACTGCAGCGAGGGCAGCCGGTCGGCGAGCAGATCCTGTGCCTGCTTGGCGAGGGCGGCGTCGGGCAGCGTCACCGTCATGCCGTTGGGCTCGCGCGCGATGCCGGCAAAGCGCACGCGCTTTTCGCGCAGCGCGTTGCGCGCGTCGCTCACGTAGGTGTCGACGCTCTGCTTGAGCGCGGCGCGCATGTCCACCTGCATCAGGAAGTGCACGCCGCCGCGCAGGTCCAGTCCGAGGTACATCGGCAGCGCATGCAGCCGCGTGAGCCAGGTCGGCGAGCGCGACACCAGGTTGAGCGCGACGATGTAGCGCGGGTCGGCCGCATCCGGGTCGAGCGCCTTGGAGATCGCGTCCTTGGCCTTGATCTGCGTGTCGGTGTCGGCAAAGCGCGCGCGCACCGAGTTGCCGTCGAACTGCACGAAGTCGCTCGGGATCTTCGCCTCGGCGAGGACCTGCCCGACGCGCTCGGCGGTCGCGGCGTCGACCTTGACCGTGGCCTTGGCGCCCGAGACCTGCACGGCCGGGGCCTCGCCGTAGAAGTTGGGCAGCGTGTAGAGCACGCCGACCACCAGCGCCAGGCCGAGGATCGCGTACTTCCACCACGGATAGCGGTTCATCGAGTCACCTGCTGGGGCCGCACGGGCCCGCGATGCGGGGGCAGCCGCCGCGCACGCCGGCAGCCGCGCGCGGCCCGCCTACTTGAACGTGCCCTTGGGCAGCACCTGCACGACCGCGCCGCGCTGCACCTGCAGCTCGACGCCGTTGGCCACCTCGACGTGCAGGTAGCTGTCGCCCAGGCGCGAGATGCGCCCGAGCACGCCGCCGGAGATCACCACCTCGTCGCCCTTGGCCAGCGCCTCGACCATGGCCTTGTGGTCCTTCTGCTTCTTCATCTGCGGGCGGATCATGATGAAGTACAGCACCACGAACATCAGCACCAGCGGCAGCAGGCTGAACAGCGTGGACTCGCCGCCGCCGGGGGCGGCAGCGGTCTGGGCGAAGGCGGTGGAGACGAACACGGGCCTCTCTCCTGGGAGATGGATGGACGGGCGGCGGGCGCGTCGGCAAGCGCCGCGCCCGCCGCGCAGGTGAACCGCGAATTCTAGGCCGTGCCGGCCCGCCGCCCGCACGGCGCGTCAGGCGCGCCGGCGCCGGGGCTACGCGATCAGCCCCGCCTCGCGCAGCCGGGCCACCACCTGCTCGGCCGCCTGCTCGGCGTCGCAGTGCACGGTGTCCAGGCGCAGTTCGGGCGCCTCCGGGGGCTCGTACGGCGAGTCGATGCCGGTGAAGTGCGGCAGCTTGCCGGCGCGCGCCTTGGCGTACAGGCCCTTGACGTCGCGCCGCTCGGCCACCTCGAGCGGCGTGTCGACGTGGACCTCGATGAACTCGCCCTCGGGCAGCAGGTTGCGCGCGAGCTGGCGCTCGGCGCGAAACGGCGAGATGAAGGCGGTGATCACGATCAGGCCCGCATCGGCCATCAGCCGGGCGACCTCGGCCACGCGGCGGATGTTCTCGACCCGGTCGGCGTCGGTGAAGCCGAGGTCGCGGTTGAGCCCGTGGCGCACGTTGTCGCCGTCGAGCACGTAGGTGTGGCGGCCCATCGCGTGCAGCCGGCGCGTCACCGCGTTGGCGATCGTGCTCTTGCCCGATCCCGACAGCCCCGTGAACCACAGCACCGCAGGCTTGTGGCCCATCAGCGTCGCGCGCGCCGCCTTGTCGATGTCGAGCGCCTGCAGGTGGATGTTGTGCGCGCGGCGCAGCGCGAAGTGCAGCATGCCCGCGCCGACCGTCTGGTTGCTCGTGCGGTCGATCAGGACGAAGCCGCCCGTGTCGCGGTTGTCGCGGTACGGGTCGAACGCCACCGGCGCCGCCAGCGACACGTTGGCCACGCCGATGCCGTTGAGCTCCAGCGTCTTGGCCGCCAGCGGCTCGAGCGAGTTCACGTCGACGCGGTGCTTGAGCTCGCTCACCGTCGCGCCCACGACCTTGGCGCCGATGGCGAGCCAGTAGCTGCGTCCGGGCAGCAGCGGCTCGTCGCTCATCCACACCAGCGTGCACTCGAACTGGTCGGCCACTTCGGCCGGGCTGTCGGCGGCGGTGATCATGTCGCCGCGCGCGATGTCGATCTCGTCGGCCAGCGTGATCGTCACCGACTGCCCCGCCACGGCCTGCGCCTGGTCGCCGTCGAAGGCGACGATGCGCGCGACGCGGCTCTCGCGTCCCGAGGGCAGCACGCGCACGCGCTCGCCGGGCTGCAGCCGCCCGCCGGCCAGCGTGCCGCAATAGCCGCGGAACGCGGGGTTGGGGCGGTTCACCCACTGCACCGGCAGGCGCAGCGGGCCGCGCTGCATGCGCTCCTCGTCGATCTCGCAATGCTCGAGCACGTGCATCAGCGTCGGGCCGGCGTACCACGGCGTGCGCGCGCTCGGCACGACGATGTTGTCGCCCGCGAGCCCCGAGATCGGGATCGCCGTCACCTGCTGCAGCCCGAGGCGCGCGGCGAATTCGCGGTACCCGGCCACGATGCGCTCGAACACCGGCTGCGAGTACTCCACCAGGTCGAGCTTGTTGACGGCCAGCACGACATGGCGGATGCCGATCAGGCTCACGAGGTAGCTGTGGCGGCGCGTCTGCGTCAGCACGCCCTTGCTCGCATCGACCAGGATCACCGCGAGGTCGGCGGTCGACGCGCCGGTGACCATGTTGCGCGTGTACTGCTCGTGGCCGGGCGTGTCGGCGACGATGAACTTGCGCCGCGCGGTGGCGAAGTAGCGGTAGGCGACGTCGATCGTGATGCCCTGCTCGCGCTCGGCGGCGAGCCCGTCGACGAGCAGCGCGAAGTCGATCGCCTCGCCCTGCGTGCCCCAGCGCCGGCTGTCGGACTCGAGCGCGGCCAGCTGGTCGTCGTACAGCGCGCGGCTTTCGTACAGCAGCCGCCCGATGAGCGTGCTCTTGCCGTCGTCGACCGAGCCGCAGGTGATGAAGCGCAGCAGGCCCCGGTCCTGCAGCGGCGCGGCGTGGCTGCCGGCGGCGCCGGCCGGGGCGGCGGCCTCGGAGATCTCGGACATCGTCAGAAGTACCCTTCCTGCTTCTTCTTTTCCATCGATGCGGCCTGATCGTGGTCGATCAGCCGGCCCTGGCGCTCGCTGGTGCGCGCACGCTGCATCTCCTGGATGACCTCGTCCAGCGTCTCGGCCTGCGACTCGATCGCCCCCGACAGCGGATAGCAGCCCAGCGTACGAAAGCGCACGCGCAGCAGCTCGGGCTGCTCGCCCGGCGCCAGCCGCATGCGCTCGTCGTCGACCATGATGAGCGTGCCGCCGCGGCGCACCACCGGCCGCACGGCGGCCAGGTACAGCGGCACGATCGGGATGTGCTCGCGCTGGATGTACTGCCACACGTCGAGCTCGGTCCAGTTGGACAGCGGAAACACGCGCATCGACTCGCCGGCGTGCTTGCGTCCGTTGTACAGGTGCCAGAGCTCGGGCCGCTGGTTGCGCGGATCCCAGCGGTGCTGCGCGCTGCGGAAGCTGAAGATGCGCTCCTTGGCGCGGCTCTTCTCCTCGTCGCGGCGCGCGCCGCCGAAGGCGGCGTCGAAGCCGTAGTGGTCGAGCGCCTGCTTGAGGCCCTCGGTCTTCCACAGGTCGGTGTGCACCGCCGAGCCGTGGTCGAACGGATTGATGCCGCGCGCCAGCGCATCCGGGTTGCGCCACACCAGCAGCTCCATGCCCGACTCGCGCGCCATGCGCTCGCGCAGCGCGTACATGTCGCGGAACTTCCAGGTCGTGTCCACGTGCAGCAGCGCAAACGGCGGCGGCGCCGGCCAGAAGGCCTTGCGCGCCAGGTGCAGCATGCAGGCGCTGTCCTTGCCGATCGAGTACAGCATGACCGGGCGCTCGGCCTGGGCCACGACTTCGCGCAGGATGTGGATGCTCTCGGATTCGAGGCGATCGAGGTGGGGCAATGTCATCTGGGTCCGCCCGGCGCCGGGCGGCGGTACGAAAAGGTGCGGGCACGGCGTGCGAACGCCACCCGTTGCCCGGCTGCGCCGCGTGCACGCGCACGGCGCGATCGCAGGCCGGCACAGCCGCAGGCGCGATGTTGCCCGAACCCGGCTTCCCCGGCGAACCCGAGGGACTACGCCGCGCGGCTGCCGTGCAAAAAGGAACTCTTTGAACTCGTTGGACCCGGCTGCCGGCAGCAAAATCGCCCCCACGCCGGCCGCCGGCCGCTGCCAGGAGCTCGACGCCCGTGAACCCGTCCGAACTGCTCGATCGCGTCGCCGCCATCGCGCGCCGCGCCGGCGCGCTGATCCTCGAGGTCTACGGCACCGATTTCGCGGTCGCGGCCAAGTCCGACGCCTCACCGGTGACGCTGGCCGACGAGCGTGCCGAGGCCCTGATCGTCGCCGAGCTCGAGCGGCTCGACCCGGCCACGCCGATCGTGGCCGAGGAGGCGGTCGCCGCCGGCCGCGTGCCGTCCATCGAGCGCGGCCGCTTCTGGCTCGTCGACCCGCTGGACGGCACCAGGGAGTTCGTGGCCCGCAACGGCGAGTTCACCGTCAACATCGCGCTCGTCGAGCACGGCCGGCCGGTGCTCGGCGTGGTGCACGCGCCGGCGCTGGGCCGCACGTACGCGGGCGCAGTGGGCGCAGTGGGCGCAGTGGGCGCGTCCGGCGGAAAGGGCGCCGTGGGCGCGGCCGGCGCCGCGGGCGCGTCCGGCGCCGCCTGGATGGAAGACGCGGCCGGCCGCCGTCCGATCCGCTGCCGCACGCCGCCGCCCGCCGGGCTGACCGTCGTCGCCAGCCGCTCGCACGGCGACGCGCAGGCGCTCGAACGCTTTCTCGCCGGACGCCGGGTCGCGAGCCTGGCCAGCGCCGGCTCGTCGCTCAAGCTGTGCCTGGTGGCCGCCGGCGAAGCCGACCTGTACCCGCGGCTCGGGCGCACGATGGAGTGGGACATCGCCGCCGGACACGCCATCGTCGCCGCGGCCGGCGGGCAGGTGAGCCGGATCGACGACGGCACGCCGCTCGCCTACGGCAAGCCGGGGTTCGACAACCCGCACTTCGTCGCCTCGGGGCTGTCGGCGCAGGCGAGCGGCAGGCCCCCCGATCACGGCCCGGCGCCGCTTCGAACCGCCTGAGCCACGCCCGGGCGGATGGGCGCCCGTGGCGTGCGTGGCGTCGGTGGCGTCGGTGGCGTCCGTGACGCCCTTGACGCCCCTGACGTCCGTGACCTCCGTGACGCCCATGTCATCGAGGTCGTCCATGGCGCCCTTGCGAACGGCACACTGCGCCGCCTTGCCGTCGCGAACGCGCGAGGGCAGGAAGTTCGCACGTCGCGTGCGCCTTGCCGACGCCCGCGCGGCGCACAGCCCGTTAGGATCGCGCCGGGCCGGGCGGGGGTTGCCCCAGGGCACCGCCCGGCCGGCCCCGCCCGCGAGCAGATGCGGGAACGACCGGCCCCACGTCACGATGACCCCAGAGACCCCACGCCCCCCCGCCGGCACGCCGGCCACGCTGGCCCTCGGCGCGCCGCGCTTCCTCGACCCGGCCCTCGCCGAAGCCGCGCGCCGCGACGGTGCGCCTGCGGCCTGGAAGGCGGCGCTGAGCGGCGATCCGCTGCAGGCCCTCGGCCGCGTCAGCGGCGACTTCGCGGTCGGCCTCGCCGACGAGCGTGGCCGCACGGTGCTGGCCGTCGACCGCTTCGCGATCCGCACGCTGTGCTGGCGCATCGTCGACGGCCGGCTGCACTACGCCGAGCGCGCCGACACGCTGGCTGCGCTCGAGCCGCGCGCCGCCATCGACCCGCAGGCGATCTTCGACTACCTGTACTTCCACGTCATCCCCGCGCCGCGCACCATCTTCCAGGGCGTGCACCGGCTGCCGGCTTCGCATTGCGCGCTCTTCGAGGGCGGGCGCCTCACGCTGGCGCCGTACTGGCAGCCGCGCTTCGAGGAGCCGCGCCGCGCCGACTTTTCCGCGCTGGCCGCCGAGTTCCGCAGCCGCGTGCGCGACGCCGTGGCGGCGCAGCTCGACGGCGGCAAGGCCGCCTGCTTCCTGAGCGGCGGCACCGACAGCTCCACCGTGGCCGGCATGATCGGCGAGGCCAGCGGCCGCCCCGCCGCCACCTACTCGATCGGCTTCGAGGCCGAGGGCTACGACGAGATGCAGTTCGCGCGCATCGCGGCCAGGCGCTTCGGCACCGAGCACCACGAGTACTACGTCACGCCCGACGACCTGGTGGCGAGCATCCCGAAGGTGGCGGCGCACTACGACCAGCCGTTCGGCAACAGCTCGGTGCTGCCGGCCTACCACTGCGCGACGATGGCGCGCGCAGACGGCGTCACGCGCCTGCTCGCCGGCGACGGCGGCGACGAGCTGTACGGCGGCAACACGCGCTACGCCAAGCAGCGCATCTTCGGCTGGTACGGCCACGTGCCGGCGCCGCTGCGCCGCGGCCTGATGGAGCCGCTGCTCGAGCGCACGCCGCTGGGCGGCCTGCCGCTGGCACGCAAGGGCCGCAGCTACGTCGAGCAGGCCAAGGTGCCGATGCCCGACCGCATGCAGATGTACAACCTGCTGCTGCGCCTGGGGCCCGGGAACGTCTTCACGCCCGACTTCCTGGCGCAGGTCGACACCGCCGATCCGCTGCGCCAGCAGCGCGAGGTGTGGCGCCCGACCGCAGGCGCCAGCGCCATCAACCGCATGCTGGCCTACGACTGGCGCTACACGCTGGCCGAGACCGACCTGCCCAAGGTCGTCGGCAGCACCTCGCTGGCCGGCGTGCAGGTGGGCTTTCCGTTCCTCGACGCGAGCGTGGTCGACTTCTCGCTCGCGCTGCCCGCCGAGTACAAGCTCAAGGGCCTCAAGCTGCGCTGGTTCTTCAAGGAGGCGCTGCGCGGCTTCCTGCCCGACGAGATCATCGCCAAGAAGAAGCAGGGCTTCGGCCTGCCCTTCGGCGTGTGGGCCACGCGCCACCCGGCGCTGCGCGCTTTCGCCACCGACTCGCTGCACAGCCTCGCCGGCCGCGGCATCGTGCGCGCGGCGTTCGCGCGCCAGCTCGTCGACGAGCTGCTGCCGCAGCACCCGGGCTACTACGGCGACATGGTGTGGATCCTGATGATGCTCGAGCAGTGGCTGCGGCAGCAGCCGCAGCCGGGTTGAGCGCGCGCGGCGGGCGTCCCGGCCGGCCGCCGCAAGTGCCCGCACGACCGATGACCGATGACCGATGACCGATGACCGATGCACGGCGACCTATGATGCCGCAGCCGCCCTCCGTTTCCTGGCGAGGTGTGCGGCCCCGATCCCGGTCAGGAGCACGCCAATGAGACCTCGCCCATCCGCCATCCGAACGACTGCCGCCAAGGTGCTTGCCGTGGCCCTCGTTGCGTGCGTTGGAAGCTTTGCCGCCCGGGCCCAGCCCATCGATCCCTACCGGGGCCAGACCGAATGGAATCCGGTGGATTCCGAAATCCCGGCGCTGCCGCCGTATTGCCGTGCCAGCCTGCGCCCGCAGCAATACCCGGGCCCCAGCACGGGCGATTACGGCTGCGGCGTCTGGATCAATCACTTCTGCCCTGCCCTGGTTGCCATCAACCGGGCGCGCAACCCGCTGCTGCCGCTGGAACGGCGCAGGTACAACCTGCAACTCGCGGACGATCATCTGGCCTACACGCGCAGGCATCTGGCACCCTCCTGCCGACTGGCCCAGGAGCTGCAACTCGCCGAGAGCCGGGCCAAGTTGACGCACAGTTTCGTCAAGTAGCCGCAGGCGTTCCTGCGGGCGCACGTGGCCGCACGGCGGCGGCGTGAACTCGGGCACGGCGGCGACGTGAACTCGGGCACGGCGCCGCCCGGCATGCCGGCACCAGCCGCGAAACCGGCTGCTAGCATTTCCCGCCGCTGGCCAAGGGCTTCCCGCACGTGATCGCGCCGGGCCGCAGCGGCCCCTGCACGCACGCCCCCCTTCGCCCATGCTCACCGTTGCCAGGAATCTGTACGAGTACCGCGAGCTCGTGGCCACGCTGGCGTGGAAGAACGTCGCGGTGCGCTACAAGCAGGCCGCGCTCGGGCTGGCGTGGGCCGTCATCAAGCCGGTGACGCTGATGCTCATCTT
>JAFECX010000146.1 GCA_018241895.1 Pseudomonadota bacterium | reverse complement strand
GAATCATTCCCACTCGATCGTCGCCGGCGGCTTGCTGCTGACGTCGTATGTCACGCGGTTGATGCCGCGCACCTCGTTGATGATGCGGCTCGAGACCTTCTTCAGCAGCGCGTACGGCAGCTCGGCCCAGTCGGCGGTCATGAAGTCGGTGGTCTGCACGGCGCGCAGCGCGACGGCGTTCTCGTAGGTGCGGCTGTCGCCCATCACGCCGACGCTCCTGACCGGCAGGAAGACGACGAAGGCCTGGCTGACGAGGTCGTACCAGCTCCTGCCGCTCGCGGCGTCGGTGGTGTTGCGCAGTTCGTCGACGAAGATCGCGTCGGCACGCCGCAGCAGATCGGCGTATTCCTTCTTCACCTCGCCGAGGATGCGTACGCCCAGGCCGGGGCCGGGGAACGGGTGCCGGTACACCATCTCGTGCGGCAGGCCGAGCGCCACGCCGAGCTCGCGCACCTCGTCCTTGAACAGGTCGCGCAGCGGCTCGAGGAGCGCGAGGCCGAGCGTCTCGGGCAGGCCACCGACGTTGTGGTGGCTCTTGATCGTCGTCGCCTTCTTGCTTGCGGCGTCGCCCGACTCGATGACGTCGGGGTAGATCGTGCCCTGCGCCAGCCAGCGCGCATGGGCCCGCTTGCCGGCCTCGCGCTGGAACACCTCGACGAACTCACGGCCGATGATCTTGCGCTTTTGCTCCGGGTCGGCGACGCCGGCCAGGCGCCCGAGGAACTGCGCGCTCGCGTCGACATGCACCACCTTGACGTGCAGCCGGCCGGCGAACATGTCGAGCACCGTCTTCGCTTCGTCCAGGCGCAGCAGGCCGTGGTCGACGAAGACGCAGGTGAGTTGCTCGCCGATCGCGCGCTGGATGAGCGCCGCGGCCACGCTCGAGTCGACGCCGCCCGACAGGCCCAGGATGACCTCGTCGCCGCCGACCTGCGCGCGGATCTTCGCCACCGCCTCGTCGACGTGATCGTGCATGCGCCAGTCGGCGCGCGCGCCGCAGATCCCGAGCACGAAGCGCTCGAGCAGCGCACGCCCCTGGCGCGTGTGCGTGACCTCGGGGTGGAACTGCACACCGTAGTAGCCGCGCGTCTCGTCGGCCATGCCGGCGATCGGGCAGCTCGGCGTGCTCGCCATCAGCGTGAAGCCCGCCGGCAGCGCGGTGACCTTGTCGCCGTGACTCATCCACACCTCGAGCATGCCGTGGCCTTCGGGCGTGGCGTGGTCCTGCAGGCCGTCGAGCAGCCGCGTGTGGCCGTGCGCGCGCACCTGGGCGCGGCCGAACTCGCGCGTCTCGCTCCACTCGACCTGGCCGCCGAGCTGGGCGGCCATCGTCTGCATGCCGTAGCAGATGCCCAGCACCGGCACGCCCAGCTGCCACACGGCCTGCGGCGCGCGCAGGCCCTGCGCCTCGTAGGTGCTGGCCGGGCTGCCGGAGAGGATCACGCCCTTGGGGGCGTACTCGCGCACGAGGTGGTCGCCGATGTCGGCCGGGTGGATCTCGCAATAGACGTGCGCCTCTCGCACGCGCCGCGCGATGAGCTGCGTGAGCTGCGAGCCGAAGTCGAGGACGAGGATCTTGTCGTGGTTCATGGGCTGGCGGCCGGTGTCGCCGCGCCCGCCGCGGCGGGCAGCGGCACGGCGTGGCGGCGGAAGAAGCGCATGGCGATCATGGCCGCGGTGCACAGCAGCCCGGCGCTGGCGAAGAACGGCAGCCCGATCAGCCAGTCACCGGCCGGGCGGTCGGCCACCCAGCGCAGCAGCTCGAGCGCGACGATCGGCGCCAGCACCGCCATCAGGCTGTTGAGCGCGGTCACCGAGCCCATCGTCTGGCCCTGCGTGTGCGCGTCGGCAGCGTTGGAGACGATGCTCTGCAGCGCCGCCTGCGCGGCACCGCCGACGAGGCCGAGCGAGACCACCGCGTACATCATCCAGCCCTTGGTCGCCAGCCCGAACAGCAGGTGCGACAGCGCGCCGATCAGCAGGCCGGTCACCGCGAGCTGGCGCGGCGAGAAGCGCTTGAGCAGCGGCTTGAGCAGCACGCCCTGCCCGATCGCCGTCGTGATGCCGACGGCGAACAGCGACCAGCCGACCTCGCCCGGGCCCCAGCCGAACTTGAACTTGGTGTACAGCACCCAGGTCATGTGCAGCATGAACTGGGCGAGCGACGAGCACGCGATCACCGCCACCAGCGAGCCGACGCCCTTCAGGGCGATCAGGCCGCGCAGCGCGGCGACCGGGTTGGCGCGCCGCCAGTCGAAGGCACGCCTGCGCTCGGACGGCAGCGATTCGGGCAGCACGAACCAGCCGTACAGGCCGTTGACGAGCGCCAGCGAGCCGGCAGTGAAGAACGGCAGCCGCAGGTTCACGTCGCCGAGCACGCCGCCGAGCACCGGGCCGATGATGAAGCCGACGCCGAACATGGCCCCGATCAGCCCGAAGCGGCGCGCGCGTTCCTCGGGTGCGGAGATGTCGGCGATGTAGGCGTTGGCCACCGAGATGTTGCTCTGCATCGTGCCGGAGAACAGGCGCACGGCGACCAGCACCCACAGCGCCGGCGCCAGTGCGGTGCCGAAGAAGCTGAGCGCCAGCCCGGCAAAGCCCAGCAGCAGCACCGGCCGGCGCCCGAACCGGTCGGACAGCGCACCCAGCACCGGCGAGGCGAAGAAGCTCGCGACGCCGAAGGCTGCGGTCACGAACAGCAGCCCCAGCGCCTGCTCGTCGTTCGAGTGCGTGAACGTGCCCACGAGGTGCGGCAGCACCGGCACCATGATGCCGATCGCGATCATGTCGATCAGCACCGTCACCAGGATGAACGGCATCGCGGCGTGCCGCCGCCCGCTGCCGGCGGGTGCCGCTTCGCGCGTCGGGCTCATTCGGCGCGGTAGTTGGGCGCCTCGGTCGTGATCTGCACGTCGTGCACGTGGCTCTCGCGCATGCCGGCGGCGCTGATCTCGACGAACTCGGCGCGGCTGGCCATCTCCGCGAGGGTTGCGCAGCCGCAGTAGCCCATTGCGGCGCGCACGCCGCCGGCCATCTGGTGGATGATCGCCAGCAGCGAACCCTTGTACGGCACGCGGCCCTCGACGCCCTCGGGCACCAGCTTGTCGGCGTTGGGGTTGAGCGCCTCGTCGCCTTCCTGGAAATAGCGGTCGGCCGAGCCGGCTTTCATGGCCGCGATCGAGCCCATGCCGCGATAGCTCTTGTAGCTGCGCCCCTGGTAGAGCACGACGTCGCCGGGCGCCTCCTCGGTGCCGGCGAACACGCTGCCCATCATCACCGTGGCCGCGCCGGCGGCGATCGCCTTGGCGATGTCGCCCGAGTAGCGGATGCCGCCGTCGGCGATGAGTGGAACGCCCGAGCCGCGCAGCGCGTCGGCAACGTTCTCGATCGCCGTGATCTGCGGCACGCCGACACCGGCCACGATGCGCGTGGTGCAGATCGAGCCCGGACCGATGCCGACCTTGACCGCGTCGGCGCCGGCCTCGACGAGCGCCGTGGCCGCCGCGGCGGTGGCGATGTTGCCGCCGATCACGTCGACCGCCGGATAGCTGCGCTTGACCCAGCGCACGCGCTCGATGACGCCGTGGCTGTGGCCGTGCGCGGTGTCGACGACGATGGCATCGACCCCGGCGCGCACGAGCAGTTCGACGCGCTCCTCGGTGCCCTCGCCCACGCCCACGGCAGCGCCGACGCGCAGCTTGCCGTGCGCGTCGCGCGCGGCGTGCGGGAACTTGGTCTGCTTCCTGATGTCCTTGACCGTCATCAGCCCGCGCAGCTCGAACTCCTCGTTGACGACCAGCACGCGCTCGAGCTTGTGCGTGTGCATCAGCGCCTTGCCCTCGTCCAGCGATGCCCCCTCGCGCACCCAGATCAGGCGCTCGCGCGGCGTCATGATCTCGCGCACCGGCGCATCCAGCCGCGTCTCGAAGCGCAGGTCGCGGTTGGTGACGATGCCCACCACGCGGCCGCCTTCGAGCACCGGAAAGCCCGAGACGCCGTGCTGCTGCGACAGCTCGCGCACGTGGCGCACCGTCGCCTCGGGCGTGATCGTGATCGGGTCGCGCAGCAGCCCGCTCTCGTAGCGCTTGACGCGCGACACCTCGGCCGCCTGCTGGCGCGGCGTGAGGTTCTTGTGGACGATGCCGATGCCGCCTTCCTGCGCCATCGCGATCGCCAGGCGCGCCTCGGTCACCGTGTCCATCGCCGCCGAAACCAACGGCAGCTCGAGCTCGATGTGGCGGCTGAGGCGGGTCGCGAGGCTGGTGTCGCGGGGCAGGACCTGCGAGTACGCGGGTACCAGCAGGACGTCGTCGAAGGTCAGCGCTTTGCCGATGAGGCGCATGCTTGAAAAGACTCGGGACGCAAAAGCGAATTATATGGATCGAGTTGTGAGCGCCAGGCCGGCCGTGACGCATTGCGCACTCGGAGCCCCGCAGGCAGGCACTACACTGCCCGCATGATCCGCCTCCGCGTTGCCCATCGAACGTACGCGCCGGCGCTGCTCGCGTTGTGCCTGGCCGCGGGGGTCTGCGGCCCGGCCCAGGCGCAGTGGATGTGGCGCGACGCGAAGGGCCAGGTCACCGCCAGCGACCGGCCGCCACCCAGGGATATCGCCGAGAAGGACATCCTCGCGCGGCCGACCGCCAGCGTGCCGCGCGCGGCGCCGGCGGCCACGCCGGCCAGCGCCGCGCCGGGCGTGGCCGCGCCAGCCTCCTCGCCGCTCGAGGCCGAGGTCGAGGCCCGTCGTCGCGCCGCGGAGCAGCAGGCCGCCGCCCAGGCCAAGGCCGACGACGAACGCCTGGCCGCGCAGCGCGCGGAGAACTGCCGGCGTGCGCGCGGCCACCTGGCGGCGCTCGAGAGCGGTCAGCGCATGGCGCGCACGAACGAGCGCGGCGAGCGCGAGGTGCTCGACGACAAGGGCCGCGCCGGCGAGATGCGTCAGGCGCGCGCCGTCATCGCATCCGACTGCCGCTAGCGGCGCGGCGCGCACGCACCTCGCTGCGCGGCGCTGCGGCACCCTCGCGCTGGCGTGTCTGCCGCTGGCGGCGCGCTTCCTTCGGGTCGACCTGCAGCGCGCGGTAGACCTCCACCCGGTCGCCGTCGCGCAGCAGCGTGTCGAGCGGCCGCTCGCGGCTCCACACGCCCGCGCGCAGGCCCGCTTCGGGCAACCCATGGCGCTGCAGCACGCCGCTGGCACGCAGCGCATCGAGCAGCGTTGCGCCGCCCGGCAGTTCCACCACCACCAGATCGACCTGCCCCGGGCGTGCGCAGTGGACGACCTCGACCGCGAGGCGCTCAGCGCGCACCGTACACGTCCTGTGCGCGGCGCACGAAGGCGTCGACGAAGGAGTTGGCCACGCGGTCGAACACCGGCCCGATCAGCGCCTCGAGCTTCGTGCCGGCGAAGGCATAGCGCAGATCGAGCTCGATGCGCGATGCCTGCTGGCCCTCGGGCACGCCGGGGATCGGGTTGAACTGCCACATCCCCTCGAGCAGCGAGAACGGCCCGTCGACCAGCGCCACCGTCACCGAGCGGTCCTCGACGTTCGTGTTGCGCGTCGTGAAGGCGTGGCGCACGCCCTTGTAGGCCAGCCCCAGGCGCGCGGTGACGCCGTCGTCGCGGCGCTCCAGCACCTCGGCACTGGCGCACCAGGGCAGGAAACGCGGATAGTCCTCGACGCCGGAGACGAGCGTGTACATCTCGCGCGCCGAGTACCACACCAACACCGATCGGCGCACGTGCTTCATAGAATGCGCGGATTTTAGGAGGGGCCTCATGGCCACGCCGGCCGCTCGCTCCGCCGCCTTCATCGCCGAGAACCGCCGCGCGCGCTTCGACTACCACATCGAAGAGCGCTTCGAGGCCGGCATCGTGCTCGAAGGCTGGGAGGTCAAGGCCGTGCGCGCCGGGCAGGTGCAGCTCACCGACGGCTACGTGGTGATCCGCAACGGCGAGCTGTTCCTGATCGGCTGCCGCATCAACGCGCTGCGCACCGCCTCGACGCACGTCGATCCGCAACCCGAGCGCACGCGCAAGCTGCTGATGCACAAGGACGAGATCCGCCGCCTGGTCGGCAAGGTCGAGCAGCGCGGCTACACGCTGGTGCCGCTGAACCTGCACTACAAGGGCGCGCGCGTGAAGGCGGAGATCGCGCTGGCCAAGGGCAAGGCCGAGCACGACAAGCGCGAGACCGAGAAGAAGCGCGACTGGCAGCGCGAGCACGCGCGGCTGATGCGCCACAAGGTCGCGTCACCCCCACGCGGCTAGCGGCCAGCGACCGGCCGCTGATCGCCAGCCGCGCACCCTCAGCCGAACGCGACGCCGAGCGCCTGCTCGAGGTCGGCGCACAGCGCAGCCGGTTCCTCCAGCCCGATCGCGAGGCGCACCAGGTGGCCGCGCAGCGCGCTGCCCGGGCGCAAGGTCGGCAGCGGGTAGGCCATGACGAGGCTCGTCGGGCCGGCCCACGAATAGCCGATCCTGAACAGGCGCAGCGCCGCCACGAAGCGGTCGACCTGCGCCGGCTCGTAGCGCTCGTGCAGCAGTACCGAGAACAGGCCCGCCGCGTCGGTGCACAGCGCGCGCCAGTGCGCGTGCCCGGGCGAGCCCTCGAAGGCCGGATGCAGCACGCGCGCCACCTCGGGGCGCGCCTGCAGCCAGGCGGCGACCGCACGGCCGGCGGCATCCTGCGCCCGGTAGCGCAGCGGCAGCGAAGGCAGCGAGCGCAGCACCAGCTCGGCGTCGTTGCCCCCCACGCCCAGCCCCATGTGCTTGTGCGTCGTCTGCAGCCGCTGGTGCAGTGCCGGCGCACGCGTCGTGACCGAGCCCATCAGCACGTCGCCGCCGCCGCTCGGGTACTTGGTGAGCGCGTGGGCGACGATCTCGATGCCGAGCTCGAAGGCCTTGAACGCGAGCCCGGCACCCCAGGTGTTGTCGAGCGCGGTCGCGACGCCATGGCGGCGCGCTGCGGCGACGAGGCCCGGCAGGTCGGGAAACTCCATCGTCACCGAGCCAGCGGCCTCGAGCCAGACGAGGCGGCTGTGCTCGCCGAGCATCGCCTCGAAGCCGGCGACGTCCAGCGGGTCGTAGCTGCGATGGCGCACGCCCCAGCGCGCCAGCTCCATGCGCGCGTACTCGAGATTGGGGCCGTAGACGTTGGTCGGCAGCAGCAGCTCGTCGCCGGGGGCGAGCAGCGCCTGGTTGACGAGCGCGATGGCGGCCAGGCCGCTCGGCGTCAGCAGGCAGTGCCGGCCGCCTTCGAGCGCGGCGATGCGCTCCTCGAGCGTGAATGTGGTGGGCGTGCCGTGCAGGCCGTAGGTGTACGCGCTCTTGTCCGTCCAGTCGCGCGCGCGCACCGCGGCCATGTCCGGAAACAGCACGGTCGAGGCCTTGTGCACCGGCACCTGCAGGCCCTCGAAACCTTCAGGCGCGCGGTACGGGTGGTGGATCAGTTGCTTGGCGGCGTCGTCTTGCACGGTGGGGTTCTCGGCTTCGATGCTCGGGGGCTCAGAAGCTGTGAACGAGTCGGTCGCGCCCGAGCGGCGCGACAGGACGGCCCGGCTCGAGGCGCAAAGCGCAGCCATAGCGCGCGACATGGCGAGCCTTTGCAACGCCGAGCGGCGGCGTCAGGGCGCGTCGAGCGGGCGTGAGTGGTTCGTTCACAGGTTCTTGTATCTCGAGTTTGGTACTTCTTCAGGAACAAGATAGCGCGAGGCTCAGACGGGGACGGCGATCAGGTCGTGGCCGTGCGCGGCCACGATGCGGGCACGGGTGAACGCGCCGACGTCGAGTGTCTTGCTCGCCTTGGTCGGCGGCTGCAGATGCACGACGCCGTCGATGCCAGGTGCGTCGGCGTAGCTGCGCCCGGTGCCGCCCTTGCGCCCGCGCGCCGGGGCGTGGTCCACCAGCACCTGCATCGTCGCGCCGACACGGCGCGCGAGGCGCTGCGCCGACACCTCCTCGGCCACGGCCATGAAGCGCACGCGACGCGCCTCGCGCAACTCGGCCGCCAGCATGCCCGGCAGCGCGTTGGCCGCCGCACCCTGCACCGGCGAATAGGCGAAGCAGCCGGCGCGGTCGATGCCGGCCTCGCGCACGAAGTCGAGCAGGTGGGCGAACTCGGCCTCGGTCTCGCCGGGAAAACCGGCGATGAAGGTCGATCGGATCACGAGCTCGGGGCACATCCGGCGCCAGCGCGCGATGCGCTCGAGGTGGCGCTCGCCGCCCGCCGGGCGCTTCATGCGCCGCAGCACGTCGGGGTGCGAATGCTGCAACGGCACGTCCAGATACGGCAGGATGCGCCCGTCCGCCATCAGCGGCAGCAGTTCGTCGACCTGCGGATACGGGTAGACGTAGTGCAGCCGCACCCAGGCGCCATGCGCCTGGGCCAGCGTCGCGAGCTGCTCGCACAGCTCGGTCAGGCGGGTCTTCAGCGGCCGCCCGTCCCAGAAGCCGGTGCGGTGCTTCAGGTCGACGCCGTAGGCCGAGGTGTCCTGGCTGACGACGAGCAGTTCCTTGACACCGTGCTCGAACAGCCGGCGCGCCTCGTTCAGCACGTCGGCGACCGGGCGCGAGACGAGATCGCCGCGCAGCGTCGGGATGATGCAGAACGTGCAGCGGTGGTTGCAGCCCTCGCTGATCTTGAGGTAGGCATAGTGCCTGGGCGTGAGCTTGATGCCGGCGGGCGGCACGAGATCGACGAAGGGGTCGTGCGGCCTGGGGCAGTGGCGATGCACCGCGTCCATCACCTCCTGCGTCGCGTTCGGCCCGGTGACGGCGAGCACCTTCGGATGCACGTCCTGCACCAGCGTGCCGCCAGCGGCGCCTGCGCGGCGCCCGAGACAGCCGGTGACGATGACGCGGCCGTTGTCGGCCAGCGCCTCGCCGATCGTGTCCAGGCTCTCCTGCACCGCCTCGTCGATGAAGCCGCAGGTGTTGACGATCACGAGGTCGGCGTCGGCGAAGGTCTTGCTCGTCGCGTAGCCCTCGGCGGTGAGCTGGGTGACGATGAGCTCGGAGTCGGTGAGCGCCTTCGGGCAGCCGAGCGAGACGAAGCCGATCCTGGGTGCGGCGCCGGCGGCCGCGCTAGCGTGGGTGGACATGGGCCCGATTTTCCGCCATGCCCGAGCGCGGCGTGCGAACCCGTGCCGCGCGCCGGCACGCCGCGCATGGCGGGCCGCGCACCGGCACGCCGCGCATGCCGGTGCGCGGCGTGCGGCTACTTCGTGGGCGGAGGAAAGCCGGGCATCTCGGGGAACACGGCGCCCTTTTGCATCTGCTCGAGCATCACGCGGCCCTGATCGACGTAGCTGGCCATCAGGTTCTGCAGCACCGGCACCTGCGCGTTCACGAGCTGCGCCCAGGCCTCGGGCGTCAGGCGCTGCGGGTCGTACAGCTCCTTGCTCTGCTCGAGGAAGCGTTCCTGCATCTCGGCGAAGGCGGCCAGGTTCTTCTCCAGCAGCGAGCCCATCACGCCTTGCATCGCATGCCCGTAGAAGCGGATGATCTGCGCCAGCATCGGGGCGCTGAACATCGGCACGCCGCCGGACTCCTCCTCGAGGATGATCTGCAGCAGGATGCTGCGCGTCAGGTCCTCGCTGCTCTTGGCGTCGCGCACCTCGAAATCCTCGCCCGCCAGCACCATCTTCTTCACGTCGGCCAGCGTGATGTAGCTGCTGGTGCGCGTGTCGTACAGGCGCCGGTTCGGGTACTTCTTGAGGATGCGCACCGCCGACTCGGGCGCTGCCGGCGCCTCGGCCTGCGCGTCGGCTGCGGCTGGACGGGTGGGAGACATACGCTCGCTCCTCGATGGGCGGCACCGGCGGGGCGCGGCGGCGCTGACGTTGGCGGTGGCCGCCGCAGCGACCCCACAGCGGCCCATTATGGCCCGCGCGGTGGCGGCATCGCGCGCGCCACGAAGTCCGGGCCGCGCGAGGCAACCGTCCGCATCGCGGTTCGTCGGCAGCGCCGCTGGCGTCTGCGAAGATGCCTGCACATCGGCGGGCACGCGCCGGCGACACGCGCGGCTTGATGGCCGTCAACGGACACCCAACACCGGCCGGAAGGCGCCGCGATCGATGCCATAGTCCGATCACGACCCGGAGGCGACATGAAAGCAGGCGACGCGGCGAGCAAGACAAGGCACGGACGTCGGCGCAGGGCCGGCGCGCCGACACACAAGATCAGCTCGACGAGCCTGCTCGCGGCAGCGCTGGCCCTCGCCTCTTGCAGCGTCGAGCTCGAGAACCGCAAGCCGGCACAGGAACTGGCGCGCGCTGCCGAGCCGCCGGGCTCGGTGTACACGGGCTGGCGTCTGTTCCAGCAGCACTGCGCGCGCTGCCATGGCAGCGACGCCGGCGGCACGTCCGCAGCACCCGGGCTGCCGGCGCGCGTAGGCGCAATGGGCCCGCGCCAGTTCGTCGACCTGGTGCTGAGGCGCTACGAGTGGATCGTGCCCGCCGAGCACGGCGGCGGCGACAGCGCCGCGCGCGAGACCCTGGCCGAGGAGATCGTGCAGCGCAAGGATCCGGCGCTGTCGATGCCGGCCTGGCGCGGCGAGCCCAACGTCGACGCACACATCCTCGACCTCTACGCCTATCTCGCGGCACGCGCCGACGGCACGCAGGGCCCCGGACGGCCGTCACGCTGAAGCTCGATCGCCATCGGCGCGCGTGGGCAGTCTCCGGCAGCCCCGCCGGCGCGGCCTCACCAATGGAAAACGGCCGGCAAGTCGTCGACGAAACGGGGCTTGCCGGCCGATGGCCTTGGTAGGCGCGAGAGGACTCGAACCTCCGACCCCCACCATGTCAAGGTGGTGCTCTAACCAGCTGAGCTACACGCCTGCGCGAGGGCGAAGTCTACACGATGGCGCCGCCCGCATGCCGTGCCGCCGTGGCATGTCACACGCGCAGGTCACACGCGCAGGGCGCGCCCGCCGGCGCACCCGCGGCGCTCACTTGCGTCGCGCGTAGCGGACTCCCGCGATGCGGCGCACGTGCCCCAGCACCACGGCCAGGCGCGCGGCATCGGCGACCTCGACCGTGAAGGTCATCCAGGCACTCGAGCGGTCCTTCGCGCTTTGCGTGTGCACGCCGATGACGTTGATCTTCTCCTTGGCGAAGACCTCGGAGATGTCGCGCAGCAGCCCGGCGCGGTCGCTCGCCTCGACGATGACGTCCAGCGGGTAGACGGCCGCCTTGGCCGCGTCCGGCTGCCCCCACTGCACGTCGATGACGCGGTCGGGCTGGGCCTGGCTCATGTGGCGGAAGTTGCTGCAGTCGCGCCGGTGGATCGCCACGCCCTTGCCGCGCGTGACGTAGCCGCCGATCGCGTCGGGCGGCGCCGGGCGGCAGCAGCGCGCCAGCGTCGTCAGCAGCGAGTCGACGCCCACCACCAGCACGCCGCCACGCGTGCCGCGATTCGTGGGGCGCTGCAGCGCGATGCGGTCTTCGGCCGGCGGCGGCTCGGTCGGCTTGAGCAGGTTCTCGATGTGGCGCAGCGAGAACTCGTCCTTGCCGACCACCTCGAACAGGCCGTCGGCGTTCTTGAATCCGAGCCGCTCGGCCAGCGCGTCGAGCTTGAGCGCGCTGCGACCTTCGCGCTGCAGCAACCTTTCGACCGCCTCGCGGCCGCGCGCGACCGTCTCCTGCAGTTGCCGCGCATTGAACCAGGCCCGCACCTTGGCGCGTGCGCGCGGGCTCTTGAGATAGCCCAGTTCGGGGTTGAGCCAGTCCAGCGACGGTCCGCCCTCCTTGGTCGCCACGATCTCCACCGTCTGCCCCGAGCGCAGCGCGGAGTTGAGCGTCACCAGCGCGCCGTCGACGCGCGCACCGCGGCAGCGGTGGCCGAGGTCGGTGTGCAGCGCGTAGGCGAAGTCCACCGGCGTCGCGCCACCGGGCAGCTCGATGATGCGCGCCTCGGGCGTGAAGACGTAGATGCGCGCGTCGGGCGGCACGCTCGACACGGCCGCGGCGCCCGTCGCCGCGGCGTGTGCCGGCCCGGCGTGTACACCCCCGTCGCGCTGCGCGAGATCGCGCTCCCAGGCCAGCAGCTCGCGCATCACGGCCTTGCGTGCCTCGGCCACCCGTTCCTCGAGCTCGCCGGCGCCTGCGCCGCTGCGCAGCCCGCTCATGCCGGCGTAGCCGCGCGCACCGGCTTCCTTGTACATCCAGTGCGCGGCCACGCCATGCTCGGCATGCTCGTGCATCGCGCGCGTGCGGATCTGCACCTCGAGCGCGCGCGCGTCGTCGTCGCGCACCACCGTGTGCAGACTCTGGTAGCCGTTGGGCTTGGGGCGCGCGATGTAGTCGTCGAACTCGCCCTCGACCACATGCCAGCGCTCGTGCACACGGGCAAGCACCGCGTAGCAGGTCGGCACGTCGTCGACGATGACGCGCAGCGCGCGCGCATCGAACACGCGCTCGAACGCCAGGCCCTTGCCCTGCATCTTCTTCCAGATGCTGTACAGGTGCTTGGGCCGCCCCGTGACCTCCGCGGCGATGCCGGCGCCGGCCAGCAGCGCGGCGAGCTGCGTGCGCGCGGCGGCGACGCTGCGCTCGCGCTGCACGCGCTTCTCGTCGACCAGCTGCGCGATGCGCCGGTACTCGTCGGGCTGCAGGAAGCGAAACGCCAGATCCTCGATCTCCCACTTGATCTGCCAGATGCCCAGGCGATTGGCCAGCGGCGCGAACACCTGCAGCGTCTCGAGCGCGCGCGCGGGCGGGCACGGCGTGCGCGTCGCCGCATGCCAGCGCAGCGTCTGCAGGCGCGAGGCCAGGCGCAGCAGCACGACGCGCAGGTCGCGCGAGAAGGCCAGCAGCATCTTGCGCACGCGCTCGGTCTGCAGCGCGCGGCCGGATTCGTCCAGGCGCGCGCCGCGCGCCGCGCGCTGGATCTGCATGAGCTGGCGCGTCAGCGTCACCAGACCGGCGTGGCCCTCGCCGAAGGCCTTGCGCACCACGTCCTCGGGCCGCTGCAGGTAGTCGCCGGCGTAGACCAGGTAGGCCGCGGCACGCAGCGAAGGCGCGGCACCGATCGAGGCCAGCACCTGCGCCACGCCGTCGGCGTGCGCAAGCGCGCCCTCGCCGCTGTCGAGCTGCTCGCCGGCGAGCAGCGGCTCGGCGAAGGCGCGCGCACGCGCCGGTGCGTCGGCGTCGTCGGCCGTGGCGCCCCCCTGCGCGGCGCCGCTGCGCGATGCACTCCCGAGGCCGTCGACCGCGGCCAGGCGGACGATCGCCGCCGCGTCGTGTGCCGCACCGCGATCCGCACCGCGATCGGCCTCGCGCTCGACGCCGGCGACGGTCTTCATGGCGACCTCAGGGCGCGAGCAGGAACTCCCGCACCAGCGCGCGCTGATCGGCGTGCACCAGCGTCGGCGCGTGGCCCACGCCGGCAAACTCGACCAGCCGCGCCTTCGGCCCGCGCCGGGTCATGCCCTGCGCCGTCGCGAGCGCGAGCAGGTCGCTTTCGGCGCCACGCAGCAGCAGCGTCGCCGCGCTCACGCGGTCGTAGGCCTGCCACAGCGCGGCCTCGCCCGCCCGCGCCGCCTCGGGCGTGACGGCGCGAAACGGCACCGCGATTGCCGGGTCGTAGTGCGACACGAAGCCGCCGCCCGGCGCCGGCACGAGTTGCGGCCGCGTCAGCGCGAGCCACTCCTCGCGCGTGTGCGGCCCGAAACTCTGCGAGATGGCCCACAACGCATCGGCCGCTTCGTCGACACTGGCCCAGGTCACCGGCTGGCCGAGGTAGGTGCCGATGCGCGCCAGCGCCACCGGCTCGATCGCAGGCCCGACGTCGTTGAGCACCAGGCGGCGCACCGGCGAGCCCGCCAGGCTCGCCAGCCCCAGTCCGATCAGCCCGCCCATCGAGGTGCCGACCCAGTCGATGCGCTCGGCACCCAGGCGCGCGACCAGCGTCACCATGTCGGCAACGTACGTTGGCACCGTGTAGCCCATCGGGTCGGCGAGGCGGTCGCTGCGCCCGCGCCCGACCACGTCGGGGCAAACCACACGGCACGCGTCGGCGAGGTCGCGCGCCAGCGTGTCGAAATCGCGGCCCTGGCGCGACAGGCCGTGCACGCAGACGACGACGTGCGGGTTGCCCGCATCGCCCCACTCCCAGTACGCCATGCGGTGCAGACCGTGCGCGTCGAGGCACAGCACCTGTTCGAGCCGGGGTTGTGCAGGGGCGGTCGTCATGATGCGTCGCGCTCGGGTTCGATAATGGTTCCATCCTAACAACGCGTCCAGCGCCGCAGGAGTGACCACCATGTTGAAGGGCAGGACCGCGCTCGTCACCGGCTCGACCAGCGGCATCGGCCTGGGCATCGCGTCGACGCTGGCACGCCAGGGCGCCAACCTGATGCTCAACGGCTTCGGCGACGTGGAGGGTGCGCTGGCGCAGGTGCGCGCGCACGGCGGCGCGGTGCGCTACCACGGCGCCGACATGAGCCGGCCGGCCGAGATCGAGGATCTGATCCGCAGCTGCGAGCGCGAGTTCGGCGCGCTCGACATCCTCGTCAACAACGCCGGCATCCAGCACGTGGCCAACGTCGAGGATTTCCCGCCCGAGCGCTGGGACGCCATCGTCGCGATCAACCTCAGCTCGGCCTTCCATGCGATGCGCATGGCGCTGCCGGGCATGAAGCGCCGCGGCTGGGGCCGCATCGTCAACATCGCCTCCACGCACGGCCTGGTCGCCTCGGCGGGCAAGAGCGCCTACGTGGCGGCCAAGCACGGCATCGTCGGGCTCACGAAGGCGGCGGCGCTGGAAAACGCCAGCGGCGGCGTCACCGTCAATGCGATCTGCCCGGGCTGGGTGCTGACGCCGCTGGTGCAACAGCAGGTCGACGCGCGCGCGGCGCGCGACGGCGTCGACGACGAGGAGGCCAAGCGCCGGCTGCTGGCCGACAAGCAGCCCTCGCTGCGCTTCACGACGCCCGAGCAGATCGCCGAGCTGGCGGTCTTCCTGTGCTCGCCGGCCGCCGACAACGTGCTCGGCGTGGCCTGGAACGTCGACGGGGGGTGGACGGCGCAATAGCGCGGCGCGCGGCGCGCGGCGCCGCCCGCCGCCCTCACTTCAGCTGCACGCTGCCGCTCACGGTGGCCGAGACGACGGCCAGCCCGGCCTGCACCGGCAGCGGCTCGGCCGCGGCCGCCGACATGGCGACGGCGCGCCGCAGCGGCATCGGCTCACCAGGCCCGTTGTCGGACAGGTTCACCTCGCGCAGCGTCCAGCCGCCGGCACCGAAGTCGCGCGCCACGGCGTCGGCGCGGGCACGGAACTGCGCGATCGCCTGCGTCGAGATGTCGCCCCGCACCTTGTCGCGCGCCTCGCGCGACAGCGACCAGTCCACGCGCGAGACGCCGAGCGTCTGCACGCGGCCGGCAAGCTGGGCGAGGGCGGCCGTGTCGCGCCCCTCGACCACCAGCTCGGCCGACCCCTGCCAGCCGTTGATGCCGCCCTTGGGCGCCGGCGCATAGCGCGGAAAGAGCGAGAAGTTGCCGGTGCGCACGTTCACCTCGCCCGGCTTGGCGACGCGACGTGCCTCGGCCAGCGCCGCATCCAGCGCCTGGCGCAGCTGCGACTGCACCAGCGCGGCGTCGCTGCCGTCGCGCGTGGTGCCGAAGGTGATCGTCAGCCAGTCCATCGTCAGTTCGGTGCTGGCGGTGGCCGACAGCGACACCACGTTGTGCGGCGGCGGCAGCGTCTGCGCCAGCGCCACCGGAGCGGCACAACTCAGGGCAGCGAACGCGAGGCGACGCGTCGCAGGCGCAGGCAGGTCGCGCATCCTCGAAGCAAGACCGCGCAGCGCCGCGCCAAGACGGCGCGCCGGCACGCGCAGGATCCGGTGCGGCTCGAGAATCATGTCGCTCCTTTCGCAGGGGTTGCAGGCGTGGCAAACGGCGCGCCCGAAGCGAGCAGCGCGTGATCGGCATCACGCGTTGACGCCGACCCGGGCTGCCGGCACGGAAAGACTTGTAACAGAACCGCCAGCCGCCCTGAAGTCGAGCGAAACCGGGCCGTAACATCTGGCTGTTACAAGTAGGGAGTACCCGATGAGCCCAGCCGCCAATCTCCGGCCCGACCGCATCGTCGTCGTCGACGACGATGCACGCATCCGCGATCTGTTGCGTCGCTATCTCGGGCAGGAGGGTTTCGACGTCCTGCTGGCCGAGGACGCCAAGGCGCTCAACCGCGTGCTCACGCGCGAGACGATCGACCTGATCGTGCTCGACCTGATGCTGCCCGGCGAGGACGGCCTGTCGATCTGCCGGCGCCTGCGCGCGGCCAACGACCACACGCCGATCATCATGCTCACGGCCAAGGTCGAGGACGTGGATCGCATCGTCGGTCTCGAGGTCGGCGCCGACGACTACCTGCCCAAGCCGTTCAACCCGCGCGAGTTGCTGGCGCGCATCCACGCGGTGCTGCGCCGTCGTCCCGCGCCCGAGGCGCCCGGCGCGCCGAGCAAGGAAGCGCAGACGGTGAGCTTCGGTCCGTTCGAGTTCGACCTGTCGCTTCGGCGCCTGTCCAAGGACGGCGAGCAGATCGCGCTCACCACCGGCGAGTTCTCGATGCTCAAGGCGCTGGTGCGCCATCCGCGCCAGCCGCTGTCGCGCGACAAGCTCGCGCAGCTGGCGCGCGGGCGCGAGTTCGAGCCCTTCGACCGCAGCCTGGACGTGCAGATCTCGCGCCTGCGCAAGATGATCGAGCCCGATCCGGCGCAGCCGCGCTACATCCAGACGGTGTGGGGCGTGGGCTACGTGTTCGTGCCCGATGGCACGAGCTGAGCGTCGCCAGCGCGAGGCGCGCACAGCGGGCACGCTGCTCGGTCTGAACCTCTTCTGGCGCACCTTCGGCCTGCTCGCGCTGCTGCTGGCAGGCGGCATCTTCGCGTGGATGCAGACGCTGCGCGCGCTCGAACTCGAGCCGCGCGCGGTGCAGCAGGCGCAGGAGACGGCCGCGCTGGTGAACCTGACGCGCACGGCGCTGCTGCAATCCGACCCCGTCAACCGCGTGGCCACGGTCAAGAGCGTGGCCGCGTCGTCGGCCGTGCGCGTGCTGCCGCGCGAGCCCGGCGACCGCTGGGAGCCGTACGAGGTCGACCGCTTCACGCGTCGCGTGGGCGAGGAACTGCGCGCCGCGCTCGGCCCCGACGCCATCGTCGCCAGCAGCGTCAACGCGCAGCCGGGCCTGTGGGTCGGCTTCACGATCGAGCGCGACCGCTACTGGATGCAGTCGCCGCCGGCGCGCGAAGCGGCCCTGTCGCGCACGACCTGGTTCGTGTGGATCGGCATCGCGCTGGCAGCAACGCTCGTGGGCTCGATCGCCATCGCCAGCCTGATCAACCGCCCGCTCAAGCAGCTGTCGTTCGCGGCCAGCCGCATCCGCGAGGGCGACCTCGATTCGCGCCTGGACGAGAACACGCTCACGAGCGAGATCCGCGAGGTCAACCGCGGCTTCAACCGCATGGCGCGCGAGCTCGCCCGCGTCGAGGAGGATCGCACGGTGATGCTGGCCGGCATCAGCCACGACCTGCGCACGCCGCTGGCGCGGCTGCGCCTGGAAACCGAGATGAGCGTCGCCGACGAGGAGGCGCGCTGCAACATGGCCAGCGACATCGACCAGCTCGACGGCATCATCGACAAGTTCATGGACTACGCGCGGCCCGGCGACGCGGCCATGCGTGCGGTCGGCGTGGCCGGGCTGGTCGAGCGCGAGGCAGCGCGCTTTCGCGACCCGATGCAGGTGCGCATCCAGTCGCGCGTGACGCCCGACGTGCGCGTGCTCGCCGACGAAAGCGAGCTCGCGCGCGTGTTCCAGAACCTGTTCGAGAACGCACGCCGCTACGGCCGCAACACTTACTCGGGCGTCGCCGAGATCACGGTGACGAGCGTGAAGACCGGCCCCTGGGCCATCGTCAGCGTGCGCGACAACGGCCCGGGCGTGGCGCCGGAGAAGCTGGCGCAGCTGACGACGCCGTTCTTCCGCGGGGACGCCGCGCGCACGGCGGCCACCGGGGCCGGGCTCGGGCTGGCGATCGTCGAGAAGGCCATGCAGCGCATGGGCGGCAGTCTCGAACTGGCCAACGCGGCCGACGGCGGGCTCGTCGTGCACCTGCGGCTCAAGCGCGCGCCGGGCTGATGCCGGTCCGGGCCCGGGGCCCCGAGGCGCCACGGACTCGAGCGCTCAGGGCCGAACGGGGAGCACGGTGGCGCCGCCCGGCACCCGCGCCAGCAAGCACACCGCTCGCGCCTCGATGGCGCGGCCCTCCCCCACCGGCCCCATCTTCTCGGCCGTCTTGGCCTTCACGTTGACGGCATCGTCGGCCAGCCCGAGCACGGCGGCGATGGCCGCGCGCATCGCCGCGATGTGCGGCGCCATCTTCGGCGCCTGCGCGACGATGGTGCTGTCGATGTTGACGATGGCCCAGCCGGCAGCGCGCACGCGCCGCGCCGCCTCGGCCAGCAGCTGGCGCGAATCGGCGCCGCGCAAGGCGGCGTCGGTGTCGGGGAAATGCCGCCCGATGTCCCCCAGGCCGGCCGCGCCCAGCAGGGCGTCGGTGATGGCGTGCAGCAGCGCGTCGGCGTCGGAGTGGCCGAGCAGGCCGTGGCTGTGCGGGATCGTCACGCCGCCCAGCACCAGCGGGCGGCCGGTGACGAGCTGGTGCGTGTCCCAGCCTTCGCCGACGCGCAGCTCCATCGGGTTCATCGCGTCTGCAGCAGCCGCCGCGCGAGGGCGAAATCGGCCGGCCAGGTGACTTTCAGGTTCTCGACCTCGCCGCTGACGAGCAGCGGCGCGCGGCCGCTCGCCTCGATCGCGCTCGCCTCGTCGGTGACGGCATCGCCGGCGGCCGCGAGCGCGGCCTGCAACTCGGCGCAGCGAAACATCTGCGGCGTCTGCGCCAGCCACTTGTCGGTGCGCGCGAGGGTGTGCACGCTGCGCCGGCCATCGGCCAGCTTGAGCGTGTCGGCCAGCGGCAGCGCGAGCAGCCCGCCCACGGCGTCGCCGAGGCAGGCGTCGATGAGCCGTTCGACCCACGCCGGGCGCAGCAGGCAGCGCGCCGCGTCGTGCACCAGCACCCAGTCGTCGTCGCGCACGCCGCGCTCGCGCAGCACCGCCAGCCCGGCGGCCACCGACGCGGCGCGGGTGGCACCGCCGCAGTGCGCGAGCCAGCGCCGCGCGCCGTGCCATCCGGGCACCGCGGCTTCGAAGGCGGCATCGCCCGGCGCCAGCACCACCAGCGTGGCCCGCAGGTGCGGCACGGCGTCGAGCGCGGCCAGCGTGTGCGCCACCAGCGCACGGCCGGCCAGCGGCGCGTACTGCTTGGGCACCTCGGTGCCCGCGCGCTCGCCGATGCCGGCACAGGGCACGAGCGCGAAGCAGCGCGGCGCGGCGTCGTCCATCGCGGCGATTCTAGAATTCGTGCGTCCATGCAACTGCCTCCCGTCGCGCCCGGCAAGCGCTACACGTCCCCCCGCCCGCTCGGCTCGGCCGATGCGCTGCTGCTGGCGCGCGTGGCGCGCGAACGCTCGGCGCAGCAGCGCGCCGTCGCCGTCTTCACCGCCGAGCCGGCCGACGCGGCGCGCCTGGCCGACGAGATCGTCTTCTTCGAGCCGGGCCTGCGCGTCGCGGTGTTCCCCGACTGGGAAACGCTGCCGTACGACAACTTCAGCCCGCACCAGGACCTGGTGTCCGAGCGCCTGGCCACGCTGTGGCGGGTGCACCAACGCGAGCTGGATGTCGTGCTGCTGCCGGCGAGCACCGCGCTCACGCGCCTGGCGCCGCCCTCCTTCCTCGCCGCCTACACCTTTCGCTTCAAGCACAAGGATCGGCTCGACGAGGCGGGCCTCAAGGCGCAGCTCACGCTGGCCGGCTACCAGCACGTGAGCCAGGTCGTCTCGCCCGGCGAGTACGCGGTGCGCGGCGGCCTGATCGACCTCTACCCGATGGGCTCGCCGGTGCCGTACCGCGTCGACCTGTTCGGCGACGAGATCGACTCGATCCGCACCTTCGACCCCGACACGCAGCGCAGCCTGTACCCGGTGCCCGAGGTGCGGCTGCTGCCCGGGCGCGAGTTTCCGCTCGACGAGGCCGCGCGCACGGCGTTCCGCGCCCGCTGGCGCGAGAAGATCGAAGGCGACCCGACGCGCTCGCGCATCTACAAGGACATCGCCAACGGCGTCGCCGGCGGCGGCATCGAGTACTACCTGCCGCTGTTCTTCGAGCAGACGGCGACGCTGTTCGACTACCTGGACGCCGGCGCCGCGCTCGTGCTGCACGGCGAGGTGAGCGAGGCCGTCGAGCGCTTCTGGAGCGACACGCGCGAACGCCACCGCTTCCTGCAGCACGACCCCGAGCGCCCGCTGCTCGCGCCGGCCGAGTTGTTCATGCCTGCGGACGAGTTCTTTGCGCGCAGCCAGCCGTTCGCGACCCTGGCGCTGCGCGGCCACGGGCCGCTGGCCTGGGCACGGCCGCTGCCGGACGTGAGCGTCGATCGCGGCGCCACGGCGCCGCTCGGGCGGCTCGAGCGCCACCTGCGCGAGACGCCGGCACGCGTGCTGTTGCTGGCCGAGAGCGAAGGCCGCCGCGAGACCGTGCTCGAACTGCTGCGCGAGCACCGCATCACGGTGCCGAGCGTGGACACGCTGGCCGAGTTCCTCGCCGGCGCCCAGAAGGTGGCGATTGCCGCTGCGCCGCTGGCCGAAGGCTTCCACTGGCACGACCGCGACGGCGCCGACGCGGGCATCGACGTCCAGTTCGTCACCGAGACCGAGCTCTTCGCCACCACGCGCGAGTCGCGGCGCCGGCGCAAGCAGGAGCAGGCAAGCAACGTCGACGCGCTGATCAAGGACCTGGCCGAGCTCGAGATCGGCGACCCGGTGGTGCACCTCAACCACGGCATCGGGCGCTACCGCGGCCTCGTCAACATCGATGTCGGCAACGGCGACGCCGCCTCGGGCACGGGATCGGGCGCGAGCGAGTTCCTGCACCTCGAATACGCCGACGGCGCGACGCTGTACGTGCCCGTCGCGCAGCTGCACCTCATCAGCCGCTACACCGGCGTGGCGGCCGAGGAGGCGCCGCTGCACCGGTTGGGCAGCGGGCAGTGGGACAGGGCGCGCCGCAAGGCGGCCGAGCAGGTGCGCGACAGCGCCGCCGAGCTGCTGAACCTGTATGCGCGACGCGCTGCGCGCCAGGGCCTCGTCCACCGCTTCAGCGCCGGCGACTACGAGGCCTTCGCCGCCAGCTTCGGCTTCGAGGAGACGGCCGACCAGCGCGCCGCGATCCACGCCGTGATCCAGGACATGGTGAGCCCGCGGCCGATGGACCGCCTGGTGTGCGGCGACGTCGGCTTCGGCAAGACCGAGGTCGCGCTGCGCGCGGCCTTCGTCGCCGTGCACGGGGGCCGCCAGGTGGCCATCCTCGCGCCGACCACGCTGCTGGCCGAGCAGCACTACCAGACCATCTCGGAGCGCTTCGGCAAGTGGCCGGTCAGGATCGCCCAGCTATCGCGCTTTCGCAGCGGCAGGGAGACCAAGACCGCGCTCGACGGGCTGGCCGACGGCAGCATCGACATCGTCGTCGGCACGCACAAGCTGCTGTCGCCGGACGTGAAGTTCGCGCGCCTGGGGCTGCTCGTCGTCGACGAGGAGCACCGCTTCGGCGTGCGCCACAAGGAGGCGATCAAGGCGCTGCGCAGCGAGGTCGACGTGCTCACGCTCACCGCCACGCCGATCCCGCGCACGCTGGGCATGGCGCTCGAGGGGCTGCGGGACCTGTCGGTGATCGCCACCGCGCCGCAGCGCCGCCTGGCCATCAAGACCTTCGTGCGCAACGAGGGCAGCGGCGTCATCCGCGAGGCCGTGCTGCGCGAGTTGAAGCGCGGCGGCCAGGTCTACTTCCTGCACAACGAGGTCGAGACGATCGCGGCGCGGCGCGACCGGCTGGCCGAACTGCTGCCCGAGGCGCGCATCGCCATCGCGCACGGCCAGATGCCCGAGCGCGAGCTCGAGCGCGTGATGCGCGACTTCGTCGCGCAGCGCCACAACCTGCTGCTGTGCTCGACCATCATCGAGACCGGCATCGACGTGCCGAGCGCCAACACCATCGTCATCGCGCGCGCCGACAAGTTCGGCCTCGCGCAACTGCACCAGCTGCGCGGGCGCGTCGGGCGCAGCCACCATCAGGCCTACGCCTACCTGCTGGTGCCCGACCTCGAGTCGCTCGCCAAGCCGGCGGCGCAGCGGCTCGAAGCGATCCAGCAGATGGAGGAGCTGGGCAGCGGCTTCTACCTCGCGATGCACGACCTCGAGATCCGCGGCGCCGGCGAGGTGCTGGGCGAGAGCCAGAGCGGCAACATCATGGAAGTCGGCTTCCAGCTCTACAACGACATGCTGGCCGAGGCGGTGCGCGCGCTGAAGGCCGGCCACGAGCCCGATCCGGCCGACCTCGTCTCGCCGCTGGCGGCCACGACCGAGATCAACCTGCATGCGCCGGCGCTGCTGCCCGAGGCCTACTGCGCCGACGTGCACACGCGGCTGGCGCTGTACAAGCGTCTGGCGCTGGCCGACAAGGCCGAGCGCATCGACGCGCTGCTCGAGGAGATCACCGACCGTTTCGGCAAGCTGCCGCCGCAGGGGCAGACCCTGTTCGACACGCACCGCCTGCGCGTGCTGGCGCGCGGCTACGGCGTGCTCAAGATCGACGCCGGCCCACGGGCGATGAACGTCACCTTCCGCGGCGATGCGCCGGTGGACCCGCAGCGCATCGTCGAACTGGTGCAGAAGAACCGCACCGTCAAGCTCGCCGGCAACGCCAAGCTGCGCATCGAACGCGAGATCGCCGCGCCCGGCGAGCGCGCGCACTACCTGCGCGACCTGCTGCGCACGCTCGGGCGCGCGGAACCGATTGCGGCCTGATCGCCAGCCGGGTCCACTCGCGTCCGCGGTGCGGCATCGCATCCTGCGGCCGCCGACTCGCGATACGGGGGCGCCGCGGCCATCGGCGGTCGGCGCGCTCGGGCAGCGGCCGCTGCGCAGCAGGCCTCGGCAACGCCGTGCGCCCGGCCGAGCGGAGTGCGGCCGCGCGCACGGCGCCGGTGAGCGAGGGTAAGTACCTGCAGGGACAAACCCGTGGCCGCCTGCACGGCCGCCCGCTAACATGAAATGACGCCAACCGCCCAGAGGAGACGACGATGCCGACCACCAAGTACCTGCTCGACGAGAGCCGCATGCCTCGCCACTGGTACAACATCGCGGCCGACCTGCCGGTGCCGCTGCCGCCGCCGCTGCATCCGGGCACGCTGCAGCCGCTCGGACCCGACGACCTGGCACCGCTGTTCCCGATGTCGCTCATCATGCAGGAGGTGAGCACCGAGCGCGAGATCGAGATTCCAGAGCCGATCCGTGAGGTGTTCCGGCTGTGGCGTCCCTCGCCGCTGTTTCGTGCCCACCGCCTCGAGAAGGTGCTCGGCACGCCGGCCAAGATCTACTACAAGTACGAAGGCGTCTCGCCGGCCGGCTCGCACAAGCCCAACACCGCGGTGCCGCAGGCCTGGTACAACGCGCAGGCCGGCATCAAGAAGATCTCCACCGAGACCGGCGCCGGCCAGTGGGGCTCGTCGCTGGCCTTCGCCGGGGCGCTGTTCAACATCGCGGTCACGGTGTTCCAGGTGCGCATCAGCTACGACCAGAAGCCGTACCGCCGCGCGCTGATGGAGACCTACGGCGCGGTGTGCCACCCGAGCCCGAGCAACCTCACCAATTCGGGCCGCGCCGTGCTCGAGAAGAACCCCAACCACCCGGGTTCGCTCGGCCTGGCCATCAGCGAGGCGGTCGAGGTCGCCGCGACCAACGACGACACCAAGTACGCGCTCGGCTCGGTGCTCAACCACGTGCTGCTGCACCAGACCATCGTCGGCCAGGAGGCGATGGCGCAGTTCGAGATGGCCGGCGACGACCCCGACGTGATCATCGGCTGCACCGGCGGCGGCAGCAACTTCGCCGGCATCGCGTTCCCGTTCATCGGGCAGCAGTTGCGCGGCGGCGGCAAGACCAAGAAGCGACGCGTCGTCGCCGTCGAGCCGGCGGCCTGCCCGACGCTGACGCTCGGCAAGTTCGCCTACGACTTCGGCGACACCAGCCACCTCACGCCGCTGGTGAAGATGCACACGCTGGGCAGCACCTTCACGCCGCCGGGCTTCCACGCCGGCGGGCTGCGCTACCACGGCATGGCGCCGCTGGTGAGCCACCTCAAGGAGCTCGGCCTGATCGAGGCGTCGGCCTACCACCAGACCGAGTGCTTCGATGCGGGGGTGCTGTTCGCGCGTGCCGAAGGCATCGTGCCGGCGCCGGAGGCCAACCACGCGGTGAAGGCCGCCGTCGTCGAGGCGCTGCGCTGCAAGGCCGAGGGCAAGAGCGAGACCATCCTGTTCAACCTCAGCGGCCACGGCCACTTCGACATGGCCGCGTACAGCGCCTACGCGGCCGGCAAGCTGGTCGACATGGACTACGACCAGGCCGAGCTGGCGATGGCGCTGGCGGGGCTGCCGAGCGTGCCCGAGCCGGCCTGAGCCGCGCTCGCGACGCCGGCACGCGGCGTGCCGGCCGAACGACAAGGGCCCCGCGGGGCCCTTGTCCGTTGGTGTGGCACCGGCCGCGCGGGTGCGGCCCGGGTTGCGGCACGCACCGGGGGTGCTGCCCGGTGTCGAAGCCTTCTGCGGCTTGCGTGCTTCAGCGGCCGAGCCAGTCGTCGAGCCACGCACCCACCGCTGCTGCGTACGGTCCGGATTGCCCGGATCCGAACCCGGGCCAGCCGTCGACGTAGGTGCCGGGTCGCGCCTGGTCGGGCCGGCTGTAGTCGCACACGCCCTCGGTGAAGATCTGCTGCAACTGCGCACGCTCGCTGCGATCCGGTACCCAGGGCGCGAAGGTGCCGTCGGCAAGCGCGCGCGCCAGCGGCTTCTTGGCGCAGTTGTAGATGCCGCCTTCGATCGGCGCACCGGCGACGATGCGCGAGGTGCGGTAGATCGGGAACGCCTGCGTGCAGGCGCCGGCCGGCCGATTGTTCAGGATGCCGTCCCACACGCGCGGGCCCGACGCCATCGGCGCACCGCTCTTGTCGAAGCAGCTGTCGACGGCGGCCGCCGGGCGGTTGCCGGCGACGCCCCGGCGCGGATGGGCGCGGATGTTCGTCAGCCACTGGTCCATCAGCGCCAGCGCGTCGAAGGTGTTGCTCGCCTTGGGCGTGTTGGGGAGGGTGTCGGTGAACCAGACGACGAGGTTGCGCGGGTCGCTGCCGTGCTCCTGCACGCGCTTGCGCAGCGCGAAGCTCTGGTGCGAGTTGTGCATGTCGAGCTCGCGTTCCATGTACTGCCGGTGGTCGATCGCCGGCACCTCGAGCCGGCCGCTGAACACGTGGCCCGAGGTGTAGGCCGCGCGCATCGCTCTCGCGTCGCCATGCGTGCGCGGCGCCGGCTGGCCCGGCGTCGCCGCGTTCATGTTCTTGCGGCTCCACGGATCGAAGTAGCCGGGGATCGTGAGCGCCTTTTGGATCTCGGCGGCCGAGGTGCCGAAGAACGGGAACGTCTCCTGCACCATCTGGCTCGGGTGCTTCCAGCCGCCGATGTTCCAGTTCAGGTGCAGGAACTCGGCCGGCGTGATCTGCCCGGCCTTGAGCGATGCCAGCCCGTACATGACGCCGACGTTGTCCCAGGTCGGCCGCGCAGCGCCCGTGGCGTCGACGCCGTAGACGTTGCGCAGATCGTCGTAGTGGGTCCAGCGGATGGCGGCGATGTCGCTCTGCGGCGCCCAGAACTGCTGGTTGGGCGCCTCGCCGTACCATGGGTTCATCGCCAGCGGCGTGAGGCCGCGCCACGCCGGCACGCATTCGGTGGTGCCGACGGCGGTGCTGTAGCCGAGCATCGTCTTGAGCTGCGCGAAGGGATCGTTCACCTTGGCGAAGCCCTCCTCGGCGTTGAAGCCGACGAGCAGGCTGCGGTTCTTGGTCACGCGCCACTTCGGGTTGGCGCGGTCGGTGGCGTCCATGTAGTACTCGAGCAGTTCGCAGTCGCCGACGTGGATGGTCTGCGTCACCATGTCGGGGTAGCTCTGCACCGGCAGCAGGCCGTCGAGCACGCCGGGGTTGTTCTGCGCGATCAGGTACTGCTGGATGGCACCGCCCGAGCCGCCCAGGCCCACGGTGTAGGCCGGCACGCCGTAGCGCTCGATGAAGCGCTCCTTGGTCATCTGCGCCGTCTCGCCGGCCAGGTTCATGTTGTAGTGCGTGCCGGTGTTGTTGCCGCTGCTGTGCGCGATGGCGTAGCCGAGCCTGAGGATGTCAGGGTTGAGCGAGCCGCTGTGCACCGTGCCCTGGCTGTGGCCGATCGCCACGCCGCCCTGGAACCAGTACAGCAGCTTGCGGTTCCACAGGCCGAGGTCGGGCGCGGCCGGGTTCTCGCCGGCCGGCGCCAGCATCGCGAAGCTGTACAGGAAGCGGTTGATCGAGCCGACCTCGCGGCGCACGACGAAGTCGACCGTGCGGCCGTCGGCCAGCGTGAGCGTCGCCATGTCGGCCGGGCGCGGACCGGCGGGCAGCGTCTTCCAGGCGTTGCCGTTCGTGCGGTACAGGTAGGTGACGAAGGTGTCGATCGAGCAGTCGCGGCTGTAGCCGATGGTGTTGCCGCCGGCGTCGCTGACGCGGTAGCCCGGCGGCGCGGCCGAGTCGACCTTCGGCTGCAGCCCGAACTGGCTGGTCGTGCAGACGAAGGGCGTCTGCTGCGGGCCGGTGAAGATCGGGCCGGTGACGGGATGGTTGGTCAGCAACAGCGTGTCGCGCACGCCGACGCTGCGCTGGCGTACCTGCAGCACGTTGCGGCCGTCGACGAGGCCGCTCACGACACCCTCGAGGCCGTCGGCCACCGCTGCCAGCGGCGCCGTCACCGGGCGGCCGTTGAGCCACAGCTCGAGCTTGCCGCGCAGCCCCGGCGCGGCGCGCACGAGGATGCGCGCGTCGCCGCCGCTCACCTGGTGCGCCGGGCTGGACAGCACCTCGAGCTGCACCGCCGTGTCGCGGTCGTCGCCGCGCGCGGCGGCGACATCGGTCATGCCCCAGGCACAAAGGGCGGCGGCGCCCAACGCCGCCAGCACCTGCCGCGCCATCCCTCTCGTCCCGTCCATCCGTCTTCTCCTTGTCGGTTGTCGGGCGGCCTGTGCTGCCGACGCATGGCCCGAGCACGCTGCCCGCAACCATCATGGAGCGGCGCGGCGGCCAGCGCCATGCGGGCAAGCCCCGGGCGCGACCGTGGAGAAGACGGAGGTGTCGGGCTACTTGAAGCCGACCCGGTCGAGCATCTGCTGGACCTGCGCCGTGTTCGCCCCGACCTTGGCGATCGGCACCGTCTCGGCCTTGAAAGGGCCGAAGGCGGCGAGCGCCGGGTTGTCGATGCGCACGCCGGGCACCGCCGGGTACTCGTTGTTGCCGTCGGCCAGCATGCGCTGCGCGTCGTCGCCGACGAGGTATTCGAGGAACTTGACGGCCGCGTCGCGATGCTTGGCGTGGCGCGCCACCGCCACACCCGAGATGTTGACGTGCGTGCCGCGTCCGGACTGGTCGGGGAACACGAAGCCCACCTTCTCCACCACCTCGCGGTCGGCGGGTGTCTTCGAGCGCAGCAGGCGCGCCAGGTAGTAGCTGTTGGTGACGGCGACGCCGCACTCGCCGGCAGCCACCGAGCGAATCTGGTCGGTGTCGCCGCCCTTGGGCGAGCGCGCCAGGTTGGCGACGAGGCCCGCGAGCCAGGCCTCGGTGCGCTGCGGCCCCAGGTGCTCGAGCACGGAGCCGAACAGGCTCAGGTTGTACGGGTGCGAGCCCGAGCGGATGCACAGCTCGCCCTTCAGCCCCGGGGCGGCGAGCTTGTCGTAGGTGTCGACGTCGAGCGCCTTGATGCGCGCCTTGTCGTAGACGACGATGCGCGCGCGCGTGGTGATGCCGTACCACAGCGCACCCTGGCCGGCGTCGGTGCCGTGCAGCTGTGCCGGGATGCGCTGATCGAGCAGCGCCGACTTGACGGGCTGGAAGAGGCCCTCCTGCTCGCCACGCCACAGCCGGGCCGCGTCGACGAGGAAGATCACGTCGGCCGGGCTCGCCGCGCCTTCGGCCTTCAGCCGCGCCATGATGCCTGCGTCGTCGGCCTCGACACGGTTGATCCGGATGCCCGTCGCCTTCGTGAAGTTCGCATACAGCGCCTCGTCGGTCGGGTAGTGCCGGGCCGAGTACAGGTTGAGCACCTGCTCCTGGGCACCGGCCGGGGTCACGAGGGCAAGGACGGCTGCGGCAAGCAGCGCGCAGACGGTGGTGCGTCGCGTCGGTGACATGGGCGTGAGCGGCGCTGGGCCGCACAGAGTGGTCGTCGCTCGATCCTAACCTGATTGCGAATCATTGCGGTTTGACCAAACCAGCCGAGTCTCGCCTCACACATCGATCTGCGCCCAGACCTTGTCCAGCCGCTTCGCGCTCACCGGCTGCGGCGTGCGCAGCTCCTGCGCAAAGAAGCTCACGCGCAACTCCTCGAGCAGCCAGCGGTACTCGTCGAGCCGCGCGTGCGCAGCGCCCGCGAGCTCGGCCTGCCGGCGCAGCCAGCGCTGCTCGAGCGGTCGCAACTCGGCCATGCGCTGCGCGTCGCGCGTCGGATCGGCGCGCAGCTTGTCCAGCCGCATCACGATCGCCTCGAGATAGCGCGGCAGGTGCCCGAGCGCCGCCCACGGCGTCGCCAGCAGGAACGGCTTGGGGACCAGCCGCTGCAGCTGTGCCTGCACGTCGTCGGCCACCTCGCGCGGCGGGCGGCCGTCCTTGAGCTTGCGCTGCGCGGCGGCGTAGCCCTGCAGCACGGTGGCCGCCAGGCGCGCCACCTCCTGCGCGATCAGGTTGAGCCGCACGCGCCCTTCCTGGACTCGGGCAGCGAAGGCCGCCGCGTCGGTGGGCAGCGGCGCGCCCATGAAGGCGCGCTCGATCGCCAGCTCGACGATCTGCTCGCGCAGCTCCTCCAGCGTGCCCAGCGGCATGTAGTGCGCCGCCATGGCCTGCAAGCCGGGAATGTTCTTTTGCAGATGGCGCAGCGGCTCGCGCAGCTGCAGCGCGAAGAGCCGGCGCAGGCCGGCGCGGTGCCGCCGCGCGGCCAGCGCGGGCTCGTCGCAGACCTCGATCTCGACGTGCGTGCCGCGATCGACCAGCGCCGGGAACCCGACCAACGTCTGGCTGCCGCGGCGCACCTCCATCAGCTCGGGCAGTTCGCCGAAGGTCCAGCCCGCGTACTTCTCGCCGCCCACGGGCGCGGCGAGCGCGTTCGTGTGGCTCGCAACGACCGCCGGCGCGGCAGCGGCAACCGGTGCGCCGGCCCGCGCCTGCGCGCCCTTGACGCGACGCACGCCTGTCGCATCCGGCGCATCCGGCGCATCCGGCGCATCCGTCGCGCCTGTCGTGGCGGTCGTGCTCGTCGCCCCGGGCGCGCGTGCCGTTGTCGCCGCCCCGCCCTTCAACACCGCCAGCGCCTGGAACGCCGAGCGCGCCTGCGCACCCAATTGCGCCTTGAGCGCCGCCACGTCGCGCCCCATGCCGAGCTGGCGGCCGTGCTCGTCGACGACACGCAGGTTCATGAACAGGTGCGCGCTCAGCTGTTCGGGCTTGAAGTCGCCGCGCTGCACCGGCAGCTGCGTGCGCTCGCGCACGCCGGCGAGCAGCGCGTCCGTCAGGCCGCCCTGCGCGAAGGCCGTCGAGGCGCAGAACGCGGCCGCGTACTCGGGCAGCGGCACCAGGCGCGAGCGCGGCCGCTGCGGCAGGCTCTTGCACAGGGCCTGCACCTTGGCCGCGAGCATGCCCGGCACCAGCCATTCGCAGCGCGCCTCGCTCACCTGGTTGAGGGCGTAGATCGGCACCGTCACCGTGAGGCCGTCGCGCGGGTCGCCCGGCTCGTGCAGGTAGCTCGCCACGCAGTCGATGCCGCCCAGGCGGATCGTGCGCGCAAAGGCCTCGCTCGTGACGCCGGCCGCCTCGTGGCGCATCAGCTCCTCGCGCGTGAGCTGCAGCAGCCGCGGCTGGCGCTGCACCTCCCGGCGATACCAGCGCTCGAAGCTCGCGCCCGAGCACACGTCGGACGGCAGCTGCGCGTCGTAGAAGGCGGCGATCAGTTCCTCGTCGACCAGCACGTCCTGGCGCCTGGCCTTGTGCTCGAGCTCCTGCACCTGCGCCAGCATCCTGCGGTTGTGCGCCAGGAACGGGTACTTCGCGTCCCAGACGTCCGCGCCGAGCGAGGCCACCAGGGCCTCGCGGACGAAGATATCGCGCGCTGCGGCCGGGTCGACAAGGCCGTAGTCGACGCGCCGGTTGTTGTAGACCACGAGGCCGTACAGCGTCGCGCGCTCGAGCGCCACCACCTGGGCCGCCTTCTTCTCCCAGTGCGGCTCGAGCAACTGCTTCTTCAGCAGGTGGGCGGCGAGCGGCGGCAGCCACTGCGGCTCGATGGCGGCGATGCCGCGCGCATACAGGCGCGTCGTCTCGACCAGCTCGGCGGCGACGATCCAGCGCCCGGGCTTCTTCGACAGGTTCGCGCCCGGGTGGGGCCAGAACCTGATGCCGCGCGCACCCAGGTACCACGTGCCGTCGTCGCGTCGTGTCCGTCCGCCATCGGCCCGCGGGGCAGCGCCGGCCTGGGGCGGCCCGTCGTCGACGCGGCAGCCGATGTTGCCCAGCAGCCCGGCCAGCAGCGACTGGTGCAGCTGTTCGTAGCTGGCCGGCTGCGCGTTCAGGTGCCACCCGTGCTCGGCCGCGACCGCATGCAGCTGGGCATGGACGTCGCGCCACTCGCGCACGCGCCTGGGGCTGATGAACTGCTCGCGCAGCCGCTGCTCCTGCTGGCGGTTGGACAGGCGCGGCCGGTCGATCTGCTCGCCCCGCCCCTGCGCGTGGCCGTGCGTGCCGCGTCCGGCCTCGATCCATTGCCACAGCTTCAGCGTGCCGACGAACTCGGAGCGCTCGTCGTCGAAGGGCCGGTGCTTCTCGTCGGCCGCCTGCTGGTGCTCGAGCGGGCGGTCGCGCACGTCCTGCACGCTGAGCGCCGCGGCGACGACCAGCACCTCGGCCAGCGCCTGGCGCGCGCGCGCCTCGACGATCATGCGACCCACGCGCGGATCGAGCGGCAGCCGGGCAAGCTCGGCGCCGATGGAAGTCAACGCGTTCGCCTCGTCGACCGCCCCGAGCTCGGCGAGCAGCGCGTAACCGTCGGCGATGGCCTTTCGCGGCGGCGGCTCGAGGAACGGGAACGCCTCCGCGCTGCCCAGGCGCAGGCTGTGCATGCGCAGGATCACGCCGGCGAGCGAACTGCGCACGATCTCCGGATCGGTGTAGCGCGGGCGCGCCGCGTAGTCCTGCTCGTCGTACAGGCGAACGCACACGCCGTCGGCGACGCGCCCGCAGCGCCCCGCGCGCTGGTCGGCGGCGGCCTGGCTGATCGGCTCGACCTGCAGCTGCTCGACCTTGCTGCGCCAGCTGTAGCGCTTGACGCGCGCCAGGCCGGGGTCGATGACGCAGCGGATGCCCGGCACCGTGAGCGAGGTCTCGGCGACGTTGGTCGCGAGCACGATGCGCCGGCCATGACTGGGCGCGAACACGCGATCCTGCTCGCCCTGCGACAGCCGTGCGTACAGCGGCAGGATCTCCGGCGCCGGCCCGCCCCTGGCCGCGCGCACCAGCCGCGCGCGCAGATGCTCGGCGACGTCGCGGATCTCGCGCTCGCCGGGCAGGAAGACGAGGATGTCGCCGCCGCCCGTCGGCCCGCTCCACAGCTCGTCCACCGCGTCCGCGACGGCGTCTTCGAGGCCGTAGTCGCGGCGTTCCTCGAACGGCCGCCAGCGCTGCTCGACCGGAAACAGGCGCCCGCTGACGCCGATCACCGGCGCCGGGCCGCCGGGGCCGGCGAAATGCCGCGCGAAGCGCTCGGCGTCGATGGTGGCCGACGTGACGACGACCTTGAGGTCGGGGCGCCGCGGCAGGATCTGCTTCAGATACCCGAGCAGGAAGTCGATGTTCAGGCTGCGCTCGTGCGCCTCGTCGACGATCAGCGTGTCGTACTGCGCGAGCAGCGCGTCGCCCTGCGTCTCGGCGAGCAGGATGCCGTCGGTCATCAGCTTGACGCTGGCGCCGGGGTGCAGCCGGTCGTTGAAGCGCACCTTGTAGCCGACGACCTCGCCCAGCGGCGTCGCGAGCTCCTCGGCGATGCGCCGCGCCACGCTGGTGGCGGCGATGCGCCGCGGCTGCGTGTGGCCGATCAGCCCGCGCCCGCCCGCGCCCCGGCCGCGACCGAGCTCGAGCGCGATCTTGGGCAGCTGCGTCGTCTTGCCCGAGCCGGTCTCGCCGCAGACGACGATGACCTGATGCGCGCCGAGCGCGCGCGCGATCTCCTCGCGCCGGGCGCTGACGGGCAGCGATTCGGGATACGTGATGCGGGGGATCGGGTTGGCGCGCCGCGGCGTGCCGGCGGCCTGACCCGTCGCGGTGGGACTCGGCACGGGGCGCGGATTATCCGCGGCACAATGACGCGCCGCTCCGCCCGCCTCCTTCCATGCCCCCGGCACCCACAGCGCCATGAGCGCCGTCTTCCCGCACACCTTCGTGCCCTGGTTTCGCGCCGTCGCGCCGTACATCCACGCCTACCACGGCAAGACCTTCGTCGTCGGCCTGGCCGGCGAGGCGATCGCCGCGGGCAAGCTCGAGGCCTTCGTGCAGGACCTCGCCATCTTCCACGCCATGGGCGTGAAGATCGTGCTCGCGCACGGCTTTCGGCCGCAGGTCGACGAGCAGATCGCCGCCAAGGGACAGGCGCCGCGCTTTCACAAGGGCATGCGCATCACCGATGCGGTGGCGCTCGACGCGGCACAGGAGGCGGCCGGTCAGCTGCGCTTCGAGATCGAAGCCGCCTTCTCCCTCGGCCTGCCGAACACGCCGATGGCCAACGCCACCGTGCGCGTGGTCTCGGGCAACTTCCTCACCGCGACGCCGGTGGGCGTCGTCGACGGCGTCGACACGATGCGCAGCGGCCTGGTGCGCCGCGTCGACCACGCCGCGATACGCCGCGCGCTCGACTCCGGCGCCATCGTGCTGCTGTCGCCGTTCGGCTTCTCGATCACCGGCGAGGCCTTCGTGCTGTCGATGGAGGACGTGGCCACGGCCAGCGCGCTCGCGCTGCAGGCCGACAAGCTCGTCTTCATGACCGAGATGCCGGGCATCCGCGAGCAGCCCCACGACCCCGAGGCGCCGATCGACACCGAGCTCGCGCTGGCCGAGGCGCGGCGCATCCTCGCCGCGCTGCCGCCACCGGCGCATCCGACCGACACCGCCTTCTACCTCCAGCACTGCGTCAAGGCCTGCGAGGGCGGCGTCGAGCGCTCGCACATCCTGCCCTTCGCCACCGACGGCGCGCTGCTGCTCGAGGTGTTCACGCACGACGGCATCGGCACGATGGTCGTCGACGAGAAGCTCGAGAGCCTGCGCGAAGCCGGCTCCGACGACGTCGCCGGCATCGTGCAACTGATCGAGCCCTACGAGCGCGACGGCACGCTGGTGCGCCACGAACGCTCGGAGATCGAGCGCGACATCGCCAACTACACGGTGATCGAGCACGACGGCATCATCTTCGGCTGCGCCGCGCTGTACCCCTACGTCGAGGCGCGCAGCGGCGAGATGTCCGCGCTCACGGTGAGCCCGCTCGCGCAGGGCAAGGGCGACGGCGAGCGGCTGCTCAAGCGCATCGAGCACCGCGCGCGGGCGCTGGGCCTGAGCAGCATCTTCGTGCTGACGACGCGCACGATGCACTGGTTCCTCAGGCGCGGCTTCGTACAGGTCGATCCCGACTGGCTGCCCGAGGCGCGCAAGCGAAAATACAACTGGGACCGGCGCTCGCAGGTGCTGATCAAGAAACTGGCTTGAAGGAAGACCGCGATGGCGCGCATGGTGCAGTGCATCTACCTGAAGAAGGAAGCCGAGGGCCTGGACTACGCGCCCTACCCCGGCGAGCTGGGCAAGCGCATCTACGAGCACGTCTCCAAGGAGGCGTTCGAGATCTGGAAGCGGCACCAGACCATGCTCGTGAACGAGAACCGCCTCAGCCTGGCCGATGCGCGCGCGCGCCAGTACCTGGCGCGGCAGATGGAGCAGTTCTTCTTCGGCGCCGGGGCGGACACGCCCGCCGGCTACGTCCCACCCTCGGCCTGAACGACAAGGAGCATCATGGCCACGCTCGCTGACCTGCTGGCCCGCAAGGCCGCCCTCGACAAGAAGATCGCCGACAAGCAGCGCGCCGAGCGCGACGGTGCCATCACCAAGATACACACGCTGATGGCGCAGTATGGGCTGACCGCGGCCGACATCGGCAAGGCGGCAACGCCCACGCACGCGGGCAGGATGGCCAAGAACGCGCCCGCACCCGGGCAGCGCGCAGCGTCGCGCAAGGGCAAGGCACTGGGCAAGGTGGCGCCCAAGTTCCGCGATCCGGCAAGCGGCGCCACCTGGTCGGGCCGCGGCCTCAAGCCCAAGTGGCTGGCGGCGGCACTGGCCGAGGGCCGCCCGCTCGACGACTTCCGCATCTGAGCCCGCCTTGAGCACCGGAGCCACCCTCGCGCAGCGCATCGCCGGGTGGACCGGGGCCGGGGCGTCGGCCGTGCGCTGGCCGGCGCTGACACTGGCCGCGCTGCTGCTGGCCTATGCCGGCGGCTCGAGCGTGCCGATCGGCCCCTGGGCGCCGGTGGCGCTGGCGGCGGGCCTGACCGTGGTCGCGCTGCTGCGCTGGGGGCCGCGCGTGCTGCCCGCCCCCCTGCTGGGGCAGGCGCTCGCCCTCGCCGGCCTCGGCTACGGCCCCTGGATGACGCTGGCCGGCACCGTCGCGACGGTGATCGCGGCCGTGGGCGCGCGGCTGCTGCTGCGCTGGCTGGAGTTCGATGTCCGGCTCGAACGCGCGCGCGACGCGTTGCGTCTGTCGATCGCACTCGCACTGGCCACGCTGCCGGCCTGCGGCTGGCTGGCCGCGGCCCTGGCCGCGAGCACGGCCGGCCTGCGCGTCGCGGACATCGGCACCGGGCTCGTGGTGCTGAACCTCGGTCTCGGCGTCTCGACGCTGGCCGCGCTGGCGTTCGATCGCCGCGTGCTGCGTGCACTGCAACCCCAGGCCTCGTGGCCCGAGACGCTGGGCGCGGCGGCGGCACTCGTCGCGTGCATCGCGCTGCTCGCACTGGCGCCGCCCGCGCCCGCCGTGGCGGGCATGGCAGCGATGCTGCTGCCGCTGGTGCTGCTCAGCGCCCTGGCGCTGCGCGGACACCTCACGCTGGCCGCCTGCGGACTGCTCGCGGCGAGCGTCGCCGCGTCCTGGGCCGCGCATCTGCCCTCGCCACCCTGGGGCGCGCCCGTGCAGACGCAGATCGGGCTCGCGATCTGGGTCGCCACGGCGCTGCTGCTCGGCCTCATGTCGCACGCCGCGGTGACCGAATGGCGTGCGCACTCGCAGCGCTGGGAATGGGCACTCGACGGCTCGCGCCTGGGCGTCGCCGACTGGTACCTGCGGCGCAACGAAGGCTTCGCCTCGATCGCCTGGCGCGCGCTCGCGGGCTTTCACGACAAGCGCTGGACGCCGGCGGCCTGGGTCGAAGGCGTGCACGTCGACGAGCGCCCCGCACTCGAGGCGGCCGTGGCAGCGCTGGCCGACGGCGCGGCCGGCCGCCTGCAGCTCGAGCTGCGCATGCAGTCCGACGCGACGGGCAGCTGGCGCTGGTTCGAGGCCACGCTGCTGGTCATCGAGCGCGATGGCGCCGAACGCCCGACGCGCCTGCTGGCGACGCTGGCCGACGTGCACGAGCGCCACGAGGGGCGCGAGCGCCAGCTGATGTCGGTGAGCCTGTTCCAGCACCTGCACGAGGGCCTGCTCGTCACCGACCCCGAGATGCGCGCGCTCGACGTCAACCCCGCGTACTCGGAGATCCTCGGCGTGCGGCGCGACGAGGTGCTCGGCAGCGTGCCGTCATTGCTGCGGCCGGCGCCGGCCGACCCGGTGGCACGCCAGCAGCGCGCCGCCATGTGGGCCGCGCTGCGCGAGCAGGGCAGCTGGCGCGGCGAGCTGCTCGAGCGGCGGCGCAACGGCGCCGGCTGCACGCTGCAGACCACCATCTCGGCGGTGCGCGATGCCGAGGGCGCGCTGCGCTACCACGTCGTCGTCATCTCCGACATCACCGAGCAGCGCGCGCAGCGCGAGCAGCTCGAGCGCCACGCGCACTTCGACGAGCTGACGCGCCTGCCCAACCGCACGCGGCTCGCGCAGTTGCTCGCCGACGCGATGAACAGCGGCGACGCGGACGGCCACCTGCTGATCGTGTGCTACCTCGACCTGGACCGCTTCAAGCCGGTCAACGACCGCTACGGCCACGCCGCCGGCGACCGCCTGCTCGCCGAGCTCGCCGGTCGGCTGCGCAGCGCGCTGCGCAGCCGCGGCAACTGGACCGACACAGCGGCGCGGCTGGGCGGCGACGAATTCGTGCTGCTGCTGCGCGCCGACACGATCGAGGAGGCGCGCCTGGCCGTCGAGCGCGTGCTGCGCGTCGTCGCCCAGCCCTACCAGATCGAGACCGGCCAGGATCCGGTGCACGTGACGGCCAGCATGGGCGCCACCATCTACCCCATCGACCGCAGCGACGCCGACACGCTGCTGCGTCACGCCGACCACGCGATGTACGGCGCCAAGCAGTCCGGGCGCAACGGCTACCTCTTCTTCGACCCCGAGCACCGCCGCCGCACCGAGGAGCGCGTGATGGCCATCGGCCGCGTGCAGGAGGCACTCGACCAGCAGGAGTTCGTGCTGCTGTACCAACCCAAGGTCGACATGCGCAGCGGCCGCGTGCTCGGCTTCGAGGCGCTGCTGCGCTGGGACCATCCGCAGCAGGGCGTGATCCCGCCGATGCAGTTCCTGCCGCTGATCGAGAACACGGGGCTGTCCTCGCGCATCGGCGACTGGGTCGTCTCGCAGGCGCTCGAGCACCTGACGCAATGGCATCGCGCCGGCCTCGAGATCTCGGTGAGCGTGAACATCTCGGCACGCCACCTGCAGGAGCCCGACTTCGCGCAGCGCCTGGCCGAGTTGCTGGCGCGTCACGCCGAGCCGCTGGCGCGCTGGCTCGAGCTCGAAGTGCTCGAGACCGCCGCGCACGCCGACATCGACGCCACCTCGGCGCTGCTGGCGCGCTGCCGCACGCTGGGCGTGCGCTTCGCGCTCGACGATTTCGGCACCGGCTACTCGACCCTCACCTACCTCAAGCGGCTGCCGGTGGACGTGCTGAAGATCGACCGCAGCTTCGTGCACCACATGCTCGACGACGCGCAGGACCGCGCCATCGTCGAAGGCGTGATCGGGCTGGCGCACACGTTCGGCTGCACCGTCGTCGCCGAAGGCGTCGAATCGCCGGCGCAGGCGCGCACGCTGCTCGAGCTGGGCTGTGACATCGGCCAGGGCACCGGCATCGCCGCGCCGATGCGCGCCGACCAGGTGGCCGGCTGGGTGCGCGAGTACCGCGGCATGTTCGCGCTGGCGAGCACGCCGGCACCCGCTGGAGCGATGCGCTCGGCAGCAGGTCCTACACTGGCCGGGTGATCCCCGCCGGCTTCATCCAGGACCTGCTGGCCCGCACCGACATCGCCGAGGTCATCGGCACGCATGTCGAGCTCAAGCGCAGCGGCGCCAACCTGAGCGGGCTGTGTCCGTTCCATGCCGAGAAGACCCCCAGCTTCTCGGTCACCCCGGGCAAGAACCTGTACCACTGCTTCGGCTGCGGCGCCGGTGGCGACGCCATCCGCTTCCTCGGCGATCACCTCGGGCTGAGCTTCGTCGAGGCGGTGCGCGAGCTGGCACAGCGCGCCGGCATGCAGGTGCCCGAGGAGGACGTGAGCCCCGAGGAGCGCCAGCGCCGCGAGACGCTCGCCACGCGCCGCCGCTCGCTCGGCGAGCTGCTGGTGCGCGCGGCCGACTTCTACCGCGCGCAGCTCAAGGCCAGCCCGCACGCCATCGCCTACCTGAAGGAGCGCGGCGTCACCGGCGCCATCGCCGCGCGCTTCGGGCTGGGCTACGCACCCGCGGGCTGGCGCACGTTGGCCGGCGTGTTCGCCCAGTACGACGACCCGCGGCTGGAAGAGGCCGGGCTCGTGCGCCGGCACGATGCAGGCGATGCCGACGAGCGCGCGCATGCCGCCGCCGGCCACGAACGCGGCCGCTACGACTGGTTCCGCGACCGCATCATGTTCCCGATCCGCGCCGTGGGCGGCGAGATCATCGGCTTCGGCGGCCGCGTGCTCGACGACAGCAAGCCCAAGTACATCAACTCGCCCGAGACGCCGCTGTTCGCCAAGGGGCGCGAGCTGTACGGGCTGCACGAGGCGCGCCAGGCGCTGCACGAGAAGGGCTGCGCGCTCGTCGTCGAGGGCTACATGGATGTGGTGGTGCTGGCCCGAAGCGGCCTGGGCCACGTGGTCGCGACGCTGGGCACGGCCTGCACCGCCGAGCACGTGCAAAAGCTCTTTCGCTTCACCGACTCGGTGGTCTTCGCCTTCGACGGCGACGCCGCCGGGCGCCGCGCCGCGGCGCGCGCGCTCGAGGCGGCGCTGCCGCACGCGAGCGATCTGCGCAGCGTGAAGTTCCTGTTCCTGCCGCCCGAACACGACCCCGACAGCTTCGTGCGCGAACGCGGCGTGGCTGCGTTCGAGACCGCGCTCGCCGAGGCGGTGCCGCTGTCACGCCAGCTCGTCGAGCAGGCGGCGGCCGGCGCGGATCTGGCCACCGCCGAGGGTCGCGCGCGCATGCTGGCGCATGCGCGGCCGCTGTGGCACGCGCTGCCTGCCGGCGCGCTGCGCGACCAGATGCTCGGCGAGCTCGCCGAGCGCGCGCGGCTGCCGCGTGCCGATCTCGCCTCCCGCTGGGGCATGGCTGGCGCACCGGCGCAGCGCTCGGGTCTGGCCGTCTCGCGCCGCGCGCCACCGCCGCGCGCTGCCGCCCGCCTGCCGCAGGACCAGCTCGTGCGACTGCTGCTGCAACGCAGCGACTGGTGGGACGAACTCAGCGGCGACGACCATCAACTGCTCGCCTCGCTGCCCGGCTGGCATGCCGAGCTGTTCCGCTGGCTCGACCGCTGGGTGCACGAGCACGGGCCCAGCGCCTGGCCCGAGCTGCGCGAGCCGATCGGCGGCGAACCCTGGGGGGCGGCCGCCTTGGCGCTGATCGACGACACCGAGGTGCCGATCGAGCCGCTGCGCGACGACCTGAGCGCTGCCCTGGCGCAGACGCGCCGTGCGCTGCAGGTGCAAGAGGCGATGAAGCTGCTGGGGCGGCACTAGCGTGGCGCGCCGGCAGCCGCACCTCGCTGCCGGCGCCGGGGGGCACGACAAGCGACGTTCCGGGGCCCGTGCGGCCGTCCGTGCGATGCGGTCCCTCGGTGCGTGCTGCTCGGTATAATCCACCGGCTTGCCGCGGCAAGAGTGAACACAGCACCTCCGGGCCCAGACCACCCCCGACACGGGTTGCATCGGTCGACCATCCCCGCCAGGACTGCATCGTCTGCGGTTCACGTCAGCTTGCCTGCCGCACGTCTGCCCCAAAGTACGGAACGACCGGCTGCGCTGCATCGGCGTGGCCGCCGCATTGCATGCGCATGCCGATCCTGGCGGACCGGCACGGGCATGTCCCTCATCGAAGGATCCGCATGAGCGCCAAGAAGACCGCCGCTGCCACGCCGAAGGACAGCAAGGAGACCGCAGGCCAAAAGGTCAAGGTCGCGTCGAAGTCCGACGCCGGCAAGGCGGCACACGACAAGGGAAGCCACGCCGAGGCCAGGGCGGCCAATGTCGAGGCTCGCCCCGCGCGCTCGAGCGTCACGGCGGCCAAGCCGGCGGACACCCAGCCGGTCAAGGGCGTGAAGGCGGCCGCCGGCACGGCGGCGGCCGAGGCCAAGGCAGCCAAGCCGGCAAAGCCTGCCAAGGGCAACGCCCGCCCGGAGGTCAAGCCGAGCGGCAAGCCGGGCAAGAAGAGTGAGGCCAAGGCGGCGGCACCGGAGGACGATGTCGATCTCGCCGACGTCGAAGGCGAGTTCGAGGCCGAGGCCGAGGCCCAGCCCGAAGTCGTCGACGAAAAGGCCGAGAAGGCCAAGCCGCTGCGCATGAAGGTCAGCCGCGCTAAGGAGCGCGCGCTGATGCGCGAGTTCGGCCTCGACGAGACCGCGCTCACCGAGGAGGAGGCCGTCAAGCGCCGCCAGGAGCTCAAGACGCTCATCAAGATGGGCAAGACGCGCGGCTTCCTGACACACCAGGAGATCAACGACCACCTGCCCGAGAAGCTCGTCAACGAGGAGATCCTGGAGGCCATCGTCTCGATGCTCAACGACATGGGCATCGCGGTCTACGAGCAGGCGCCCGACGCCGCGCAGCTGCTGATCGCCGGCGGCACCACCAGCACCGCCACCGAGGAGGAGGCCGAGGAAGCCGCCGAGGCGGCGCTGTCCACGGTGGACAGCGAGTTCGGCCGCACCACCGACCCGGTGCGCATGTACATGCGCGAGATGGGCACCGTCGAGCTGCTCACGCGCGAAGGCGAGATCGAGATCGCCAAGCGCATCGAAGGCGGCCTGCAGGCGATGATGTACGCCATCAGCGCCAGCCCGACGACGATCGCCGAGATCCTCGCCTACGCCGACAGGATCGCTGCCGGCGAGATGCAGATCTCCGAGGTCGTCGACGGCTTCGTCAGCGACGACGAGGCCGACGATTACGTGGCGGAGGAGGACTACGACGAGTTCGACGAGGAGGACGACGACGACGGCCAGGGCGGCAGCAAGGCGCTGACCAAGAAGCTCGAGGAGCTGAAGACCGCCGCGCTCGTCAAGTTCGAGTTGCTGCGCACGCACTTCGAGAAGATGCGCCGCGCCTTCGAGAAGGACGGCTACAGGTCGTCGACCTACAACCGGACCCAGCACGCCATCAGCGACGACCTGATGACGATCCGCTTCACGGTCAAGACGATCGAGCGGCTGTGCAACATCCTGCGCAGCCAGGTCGACGACGTGCGCCGCTACGAGCGCGAGATCCGCAAGATCGTGGTCGACAAGTGCGGCATGCCGCAGGAGCACTTCATCCGCACCTTCCCGCCCAACGTCCTCAACCTGAAGTGGGCCGAGAAGGAGATTGCTGCAGCCAAACCCTACAGCGTCGTGCTGCAGCGCAACCTGCCGGCGGTGCAGGAACTGCAGCAGAAGCTCGTCGATCTGCAGGCGCGCGCGGTGGTGCCGCTCGAGGATCTCAAGCAGATCAACAAGCGCATGAACGAGGGCGAGAAGGCCAGCCGCGACGCCAAGAAGGAGATGATCGAGGCCAACCTGCGGCTGGTGATCTCGATCGCCAAGAAATACACCAACCGCGGCCTGCAGTTCCTCGACCTGATCCAGGAAGGCAACATCGGCCTGATGAAGGCGGTCGACAAGTTCGAATACCGCCGCGGCTACAAGTTCTCGACCT
>JAFECX010000145.1 GCA_018241895.1 Pseudomonadota bacterium | reverse complement strand
GTCGGCGCCGTCGGCCGGCGTGGCGGCGGGCGCCCCGGCCGCCCGGACGGGTGCTGCGGACTGCACCGCCGGCGCCGCGAGCGCATTCAGCGCCGTCTTTGTGCCGGGCACAGGAGCCGGCCCCGCCGGCGGGCGCGGCGAGCGGCTGTACAGGGGCACCTTCTTCATGCGGCGGGGCGGGTCGTCGACGACACAGTACCACGTTGCCCATGCCGCCACAGCGTGCCCGCGATACGCGCCCGGCTGCGTCATCATCGCGGCATGTGGATCGATTCGCACTGCCATCTCGACGCGCCGGAGTTCGACGCCGACCGCGCGGCGGTGCTCGCGCGCGCACGCGCCGCGGGTGTCCGGCGGCTCGTGCTGCCGGCGGTGCGGGCGGCGGATTTCGAGCCGCTGCGTGTGCTCGCGCACGAGGTGGGCGGCGCCTACGCGCTCGGCATCCACCCGCTGTACGTGGAGCAGGCATCGGACGACGACCTCGGGCGGCTGCGCGCGGCGCTCGAGCGCCACCGCGACGACGCGCGGCTCGTCGCCGTGGGCGAGATCGGCCTCGACCATTTTGTGCCCGGCCACGACCGCGCGCGCCAGCAGCGCTTCTACGTCGCGCAGTTGCGCCTGGCGCGCGATGCCGGGCTGCCGGTGATCCTGCACGTGCGGCGCTCGGCCGACGCGCTGCTCGCCGGGCTGCGCCGCATCGAGGTGGCGGGCGGCATCGCGCACGCCTTCAACGGCAGCCGCGTGCAGGCCGACGCCTTCGTCGCGCTGGGCTTCAAGCTCGGCTTCGGCGGTGCGATGACCTTCGAGCGCGCGCTGCGCATCCGCGCTCTGGCGCGCACGCTGCCCGAGTCGGTGCCGGTGCTCGAGACCGACGCACCCGACATCGCGCCGCAGTGGCTGTACCGCAGCGCGGCCGAGCGCGACGACGGCCGCGGCCAGCAGCGCAACGAGCCGGCCGAGCTGCCGCGCATCGCCGCCACGCTGGCCGCGCTGCGCGGCTGGAGCCTCGAGCACACCGCCGCCGTGACCGGCGCCAACGTGTGCGCCGCGCTGCCGAAGGTGGCCCGGCTGTGAGCGCGCGCCGCGCGACGGCGCCTGCGGGCGGGCCGCGTCTGCAGGGCCTGGCGCCGCTTATCCCGCGCCACGCCCGGCTCGTCGTCCTCGGCAGCTTTCCCGGCGAGGCTTCGCTGCGCGCGCAGCAGTACTACGGCCATCCGCGCAATCACTTCTGGCTGCTGCTGTCGGCGCTGTGGGAGGTCGATCTGGTGGGCATGAGCTACCGCGCGCGGCTGGCCGAGTTGCGTCGCCGCGGCCTCGGGCTGTGGGACGTGTACGAGAGCTGCCGGCGCGCCGGCAGCCTCGACACGGCGATCGAGGCGGCGCGGATGAACGACCTGGACAGCCTGCGCCGGCGCGCGCCGGGCTTGGTGCTGGTGGCGCACAACGGCGGCGAGTCGGCGCGCTCGATGCCGCTCGTGCGCGCGCTCGGCTTGCAGGCCGTGCGGCTGCCCTCGAGCAGCCCGGCCAACGCGAGCTGGAGCTTCGAGCGCAAGCTCGAGGCCTGGCGCGCGGCGTTCGCAAGCGTGGGCGCGTGAGCGGCCGAGCGCGGCTGCAGGACGCAGGTGTGACGCAGGCATGACGCAGGACGAACGCGAGTCGCCGGCGCCGCCGGCGCGTGCCGCGCAACGCGCGCCGGTCGAGCTGCCGCCGGTCTCGATCTCCGAGCACGACGGCGTGCGCTACCTGCACCTGGGCTCGGTGTGGGTGCAAGGCGCCATGCGCATCAAGGCGCCGCAGGTGGTCGAGCTCGAGTACGTGCAGCGCATGCTGGCCGCGCTGCTGTGGCTGCCCGAGGATTCGCTCGGCGCGGGCCGCGCCGTGCAACTCGGGCTCGGTGCGGGGGCGCTCACGCGCTTCTGTGCGCGCCAGCTGCGCATGGCCTGCACCGTGGTGGAGATCAATCCGCAGGTCGTCGCCGTCAATGCGGCCAAGTTCCGCCTGCCGCGCGAGGCCGAGGTCGTGCTCGGCGACGCCGCCGACTGGCTGGCGCAGGCCGAGCGCGCCAGCGTGCGCCTGCTGCACGTGGACCTGTACGACGAGGAGGCCGCGGCGCCGGTGCTCGACAGCCTGGAGTTCTACCGCGCCTGCCGTGCCGTGCTCGAGCCGGGCGGCGTGATGGCGGTCAACCTGTTCGGCCGCGACGCCAGCTTCGAGCGCAGCGTCGCGCGCATCGCGGCCGCGTTCGGTGCGGCGCAGGTCTGGCGCCTGCGGCCGACGCGCGAAGGCAACACGATCGTCGTCGCCGCGCGCGACGCCGCCGTGCCCGCACGCGACGTGCTGCAGGTGCGTGCCGCGGCGATCGAGCAGCGCTACGGCCGCTTCGGAGTGCCGGCGCGCAAGTGGCTGCGCATGGTGCGGCCGCTGGACGCCAGCGTCGCGCATGCCGAGGCGGGCCAGTGCACACCCGTCCGATAGCTGCGCCCAGCGGCGGGCAGCCGAACGTGCCGGCCGCCGGCGCACCGCGAGGCCCTGCCCATCGCGCACGATCCGACCGCTACCCGCCCGCGCCACAGGGGGCAGGGCGCCGACGGCTCTTGGCAACGACCCGGATGCGCCCCAGGCGGTCTCTCGGCATGACGTCGCCCAGCGTGCGCGGCAGTGGAGAATCCAGGATCCAGGACCTCACAGGGTTCTCGAACGACGCGCCGGTCCCCTGATGGGGGCCGCGCGCAGAACGCGGCACATTCGTCGCTCACGACTCCGGGAGCCGGCCATGCCCGACGCCGACCACCGCGCCACCCAAGCCGCCATCGTCAGTGGCGAGACCTGGGTTCGGTTTTGTGACACGCTCGAGCGCGCCGGCCAGCAGATCCTGCGGCCCGAGGCGCCCGTGGATGCACTGACGCGTGCCGAAGGCTGGCGTTATCTCACCCGGCTGGCCCGGATCGCGCTGGAAATGCACGTCGAATACGGCGATCCACTGTACCCCGGCTTCGTGCGGCCATCGCACGAAACGGCGAAGATCGGCGCCGACAACCCCGACAACCTTTATCTGTCGGCGCGCCTCGACGGCCGCCACGATTACCTGGTGCGCGGCCGCCGCGGCAGCGTTCACGGCCTCTACTTCGCCACCAAGAGCGGCGGCTACGCCGACGCCGATGGCCGCATGCCGGGTAGCGGTTTTCTCGACGGCCGCGATCTGCAGGTGGATGCCGACGGCACTTTCGAACTCCGGCTGAGTACGCAGCGTCGAGCCGGCAATTGGCTGGCCATGACGGTCGAGACGAATCAGCTGCTGGTGCGCCAGACCTTTCTCGATCGCGCGCGCGAACAGGCGGCCGAACTCGAGATCGAATGCCTCGGCGCCGGCCCGCGGCCGCCCCTCGATCCCGTCGCGTTGCACGACCGCCTGCAGCGCGCCGCGGCGTTCGTCGAAAACACGGCGCGGCTGTTTGCCGACTGGGTGCAGCTGTTTCGCACGCAGCCGGTGAATACGCTGCCGGCACGCGATCAGCAGATGTTCCAGGCGGCGGGCGGAGACCCGAACATCTTCTATTTTCACGGCCACTGGGCGCTGGACGAGGACGAAGCGCTGCTGGTCGAAGTCGCGCAGTTGCCGCCGTGCGATTTCTGGAACTTCCAGCTCGACAACTACTGGATGGAGTCTCTCGACTACCGCCACCACCGCATCCATCACAACCAGCACAGTGCGCGCCGTGACGCCGCCGGCGGCGTGCGACTGATCGTGGCCCATCGCGATCCGGGGTTGCCCAACTGGCTGGAAACGGCCGGGCACCGCGCCGGCACGATGTGTTTTCGCTGGATCGGCGCCAGCCAGACGCCGGCGCCGCAGACCCGGGTCGTCAAACTGAGCGAGCTTGCCTCCCTGGCGGCGGCGCAAGGGGCAGGCGATGGCCTTTGATATCGACGCCTTGCTGCAGGAGGCGCGCCGCCGCGCGGGGGGGCCGGATGATTTTGGCGCGGCTGACTTTCGCCCTGCGTTGCAGGCGCTGCTGCAGGCCCTCGACGGCGAAGCGCGGCTGTCGGCCGTCGGCCGGCAACTGCTGCACGAACGCATCGTCGAACTGCTCAGGAACCGGCTGCTCGTCGAAGATCATTTCCGCCGGCTGCCGGAGATCGCAGCCGAAGAGATTCGCTCGCCACTGGTCATCGTCGGTCTGCCACGCACCGGCACCACGCTGCTGCAGCGCATCCTCGGCTGTGACGCGCGCCTTTATCCGCTGCTGTGGTGGGAGGCGCGCTTTCCGGTGCCGCTGCCGGCGCCCGAGACATCGGCCCAGGCGATGCCCGGCGCGGCGCTCGATCCACGCATCGAGCGCGCACGCGCCGAAGTGGCTGCGATGCTGGCCGCGATGCCCAAGCTGGCGGCGATCCATCCGCTCGATGCCGAAGCGGCGGACGAGGACGGCATACTGCTCGAACATTCCTTCTGCGCCTTCTTCGACGCCTATGCCGATATTCCAGGCTATACGCGCTGGCTGCAGGAACACGACCCGCAGCCGGCCTATCGCCATCTGCGCCGGCTGCTGCAGTTCCTGCAATGGCAAAAGCGCCGGCGCGGCGAGACCGCGAGCAGCGGGCGCTGGGTCCTGAAGACACCGCATCACTTGCGCCAGCTCGACGTGTTGTGTGCGGTCTTTCCCGATGCCCAGATCGTCCAGACCCACCGTGATCCGCTGCAGACCATCCCGTCGATCGCCAGCTTCAACGAAACCCTGTGGCAGATCTACGGCGAGAAGGTGGATCCTTTGCGCGTCGGTCGGCAATGGTCGGCGATTTTCGCGCGCGGCATGCAGCGCAGCCTGGAGTTTCGCGCGCGCGAATCGGCTGCGGGCCGCGGCGGACGTTTTCACGATGTCTGGTTCGACGACACCTTGCGCGAGCCGCTGGCGGTGGTGCGCAAGCTCTACGCCTTTGCCGGGCTGTCCTTGCCGGGCGACGTCGAGGGGCGCATGCAGCACTACCTGGTGGCGCACCGGCGCGAGACGCGCCCTGCGCACGACTACAGCCTGGAGCACTTCGGCCTGTCGCCCGAGCAGATCGGCCGCGATTTTGCCGCCTACCGCGAGGCGTATATCCTGTCACCGCATTGAGTTCGAGAACGGAAGGCCATGCTGCTCGAAGGAAAAGTGGTGATCGTTTCGGGCATCGGCCCGGGACTGGGCATCAAGCTGGCCGTCGAAGCCGCGCTCGCCGGTGCCGCGGCGGTGGTCTGCGCCGCCCGCACCCCGGCGAGGCTCGATGCCGCGCAAGCCGCGATCCGCGCCCTGGGCGCGGCGACGGCCCGCTGCCAGGTCATGAAGGTGGCGACGGACATCACCGACGAAGCGCAGTGTGCGCGGCTGGCCGAACAGGTGGTGGCGCAGTGTGGGCGCATCGATGTGCTGCTCAACAGCGCATTCGAGCACGGTCGCTTCGAACCGGTCAGCAGCGCGCGACTCGACGGCTGGCGCCAAGCCTACGAAACCAATGTCATCGGCACCTTGCGGCTCAGCCAGCAGGTGATCGGCCAGATGCAGCGCCAGACGCCGCAGGGGGGCGCCATCGTCATGATCAACACGATGGCGACGCGCAAGCCCTATGCGGGCGAAGCCGGGTATGCCGCCTCCAAGGGCGCCCAGGCCGTGGCCGTCAAGTATCTGGCGCAGGAAGTCGGCCGTCATCGGATCCGCGTCAACAGCGTGTTCATCGGCTGGATGTGGGGCGTGCCGGTGCAGCAGGGCCTGCGTGCCATGGCCGAGCAGCAGCAGACCAGCGTGGCCGCGCTGCAGGCGCAGATCGTCGCCAACATTCCACTGGGGCGCATGGCCACGGACGAGGAATGTGCGCGCGCAGCCCTGTTGCTGGCCAGCGATCATGCGCAGGCGATCACCGGGGCCTGTCTGGACGTCAACGGCGGCGAGTATCTGCCTTGAGGCGGGCCGTGGGGACGGCGACTGGGCGCAGGCGCGGCGCCCCCAACGGCAGCGGCAACGGCAGCGGCAGCGGCAGCGGCAGCGCCAGGCAGGTCACCGGCCTGCGCTGAGGGCGAGGGCGCTGCGCGCAAGGGGGTGCGGCGGGCGGGCCGTCCTTCCGCGCACGGTGACGCGTCCACCGGCACGGGTGGGCGCAGCGCGATGACGGCGAACACGTCCTCTTTGTCCCGCGCGGCCTGCGCGTCGACCACGGGGGCCGCCGAAGCCGGGTCCGCAGCGTCAAAGCCCGAAGTCGGGGCGGGCAGCGGCCCTGTTTCGCCGTCTCGCAGCGCGGCGGCGCAGCAGAATGCGCCGATGCTGTCGGCCGCGCGATCCGCACCTCGACCCGTGGCGTCGACGGGGTCGGCGACGCCGGCGGCGCATCGGCCCGGCCGTCTGGCGTGGGCACAGCTGCTCGAGTGGCTGCGCAGCGACGGCTGGGTGAGCGCCGAGGACGCGGCGCGCGTGCATCAGCGCTTCGGCGCCGGGGACTCGAGGCTGCATCCGCTGGTGCGCCTGGGTGGCGCCGGACTCGTGCGCGCCGGCCACGGCACGCCGCTGGACGCCGAGGCGCTCACGGCCTGGCTCGCCGCGCGCATCGGCATGCCGTATCTGCGCATCGATCCGCTGCGCGTCGAAGTCGGCCGCGTCGCCGACGTGATGAGCGCGCAGTACGCGCAACTGCGCGCGGCGCTGCCGATCGCCGTCGGCGCCGGCGAGGTCACGATCGCCACCGCCGAGCCTTTGGACGTCGCATGGGTGCCCGAGATCGAGGCCCACACGCGCCGCCGTGTCAGGCTGGTGCTGGCCAGCCCCGACGAGCTGCGCCGCTACACGACCGAGTTCTACGCGCTGGCCAAGAGCGTGCGCGCCGCGGCCAGGAGCGGCGAGGTGGCGCCGGCGGCCAGCTTCGAGCAGCTGGTCGAGCTCGGGCGCAGCAACAAGCAGCTCGACGCCAACGACCAGGGCGTGGTGCAGGTCGTCGACTGGCTGTGGCAGTACGCGTTCGAGCAGCGTGCCAGCGACATCCACCTCGAGCCGCGGCGCGAGATCGGCGCCATCCGCTTTCGCATCGACGGCGTGCTGCACACCGTGTACCAGGTGCCGCTCGCGGTGATGGCGGCGATGACCTCGCGCATCAAGCTGCTCGGCCGCATGGACGTGGTCGAGAAGCGCCGCCCGCTCGACGGCCGCATCAAGACCGTGCGCCCGGCGCGCGAGGGCGGCGGCGAGGTCGAGATGCGCCTGTCCACGCTGCCCACCGCCTTCGGCGAGAAGATGGTGATGCGCATCTTCGACCCCGAGGCGGCGCTCAAGAGCCTGGACGCGCTCGGCTTCGGCGCCCACGAGGGCGCTGGCTGGGAACGGCTCATCCGGCACGCGCACGGCATCGTGCTCGTCACCGGCCCGACCGGCAGCGGCAAGACGACGACGCTGTACAGCACGCTCAAGCGCCTGGCCACCGACGAGGTCAACGTGTGCACGATCGAGGACCCGATCGAGATGATCGAGCCCGCGTTCAACCAGACCCAGGTGCAGCCGGCGCTGGAGCTGGGCTTCGCCGAAGGGCTGCGCGCGCTGATGCGGCAGGACCCGGACATCATCATGGTGGGCGAGATCCGCGACCTCGCCACCGCCGAGATGGCGATCCAGGCCGCGCTGACCGGACACCTCGTGTTCAGCACGCTGCACACGAACGACGCGGTGGGTGCCGTCACGCGGCTGGCCGATCTCGGCGTGCCCGGCTATCTCGTCAGCGCCACCGTGATCGGCGTGCTCGCGCAGCGCCTGGCACGCACGCTGTGCCCGGCGTGCAAGGCGCGCGACGAGGCGACGACGCGCCAGACGCTGGACGAGATCGTGCGCCCCTGGCGGCTGGCCGGCGGCGTGCGCGCCTACAAGCCGGTGGGCTGCCTCGAGTGCCGCAACACCGGCTACCGCGGTCGCGCCGGCCTGTACGAGCTGTTCGTCATGAGCGAGGCAGCACGTCAGGCGATTCACCCGGTGCTCGATGCCGCGGCCTTGCGACGCCAGGCGATGAAGGACGGTCTGCGCCCGCTGCGGCTGGCCGGTGCGATGAAGGTGGCCGAAGGCCAGACCAGCGTCGACGAAGTCCTGCGCAGCACACCGAGCCTGGACATGCGCGGCTGACGGCTCGGGAGCGCACGCCGGCCGGGGCCCGGGGCGCACGTCCTCGACCTGGCGCCGCCCTCGGGCGTGCGCGGCCGGGCGCGGCGGCACGCGGCCGTGGTCGGCGGGCCTGCTGCCGGCCACGGTGGCGATGGTGGTGGTCGTCGCGCGGCCGGCGATCCGCGGGACGCGCGACGGGGCGTTCCAGGGTGACTGAACACGCCGTGCCGCGGCCGGCCGGTTCGCGTATCGGCGATGATGTTGCGATGAAGCTGCCCGCCGCGCTCGAGCCGCTCGAAGGTCCGGTGTTCCGCGGCCTGTGGTTCGCCTCGCTGCTGGCGAACCTGACGATGTGGATGAACGACATCGCCGCGGCCTGGCTGATGACCACGCTCACGCCCAGCCCGGTGATGGTGGCGCTGGTGTCCACCGCGAGCACGCTGCCGGTGTTCGTGCTCGGGCTGCCCAGCGGCGCGCTGGCCGACATCGTCGATCGCCGGCGCTACTTCGCGAGCACGCAGCTGTGGGTGTCGGCCAACGCCGCGGTGCTGGCGCTGTTCGCGCTCACCGGGCTGCTGACGGCGCCGGCGCTGCTGGTACTGACCTTCAGCAACGGCATCGGGCTGGCGATGCGCTGGCCGGTGTTCGCGGCCATCGTGCCGCAGGTCGTGCCGCGCGAACAACTGGCGCCGGCGCTGGCGCTCAACGGCATCGCGATGAACCTGTCGCGCGTCGTCGGCCCGGTGCTGGCGGGGGCGCTGCTCGCGGGCTTCGGCACCGCGACGGTGTTCGTGTGCAACGTCGTGCTGGCGGGCATCGCCGTGGTGCTGATCCTGCGCTGGCGCAGCGAGCCGCAGGCGAGCACGCTGCCGGGCGAACGCTTCGTCGGCGCCATGCGCGTGGGCATCACGTTCGCGATGCAGTCGCCGCGGCTGCGCGTGATCCTGCTGCGCACCTTCGTGTTCTTCGTGCAGACGACCGCGCTGCTGGCGCTGCTGCCGCTGCTGGCGCGCGGACTGCACGGCGGCGGCGCCGGCACCTTCACGCTGATGCTCTCGTGCATGGGGGGCGGCGCCATCGTCGCCGCGCTGCAGTTCCCGCGCTGGCGTGAGCGCTTCACGCGCGACGCCTTCGTCGTCATCGGCACGCTGGTGCAGGCGGCGCTGTCCAGCCTCATCGTGCTCGTGCCCGAGCTGTGGATCGCGCTGCCGGCGATGGTGGTCATCGGCATGGCATGGCTGTCGGTGGCCAACTCGTTCACCATCTCGGCGCAGCTCGCGATGCCCGACTGGGTGCGCGCGCGCGGCATGAGCATCTACCAGATGGCGCTCATGGGCGGTGCCGCGGCCGGCTCGATGCTGTGGGGGCAGGTGGCCAGCTTTGCGAGCGTGGACGTCGCCATCTGGGCCGCGGCCGCATTCGGCACGCTGGCGCTGCCGCTCACGCGCCGACTCAAGGTCGGCGCCGGCGCCGAGCCCGACTACAGGCCGGCGAGCCTGCAGCCGCCGCCGACGCCGGCGATCCCGATCGCGGCCGACGAGGGCCCGGTGATGGTCACGATCGAGTACCAGATCGACCTGCAGCGCGCGGCCGAATTCGCCGACGTCATGCAGCGCACGCGACGGGCGCGGCTGCGCCAGGGTGCGCTGTCGTGGGGGCTGTTCCGCGACGTGTCCACCCCGGGGCGCTACATCGAGTACTTCGTCGACGAGGACTGGATCGAGCACCAGCGGCGCATGGCGCGCTTCACCGCCTTCGATGCCGAGCTGCGTGCGCAGCGCATTGCCTTGCACCGGGGTGCAGGGCCGCCGCTGGTGCGGCGCTACGTCGCCGGCGCGGGCCGCGAGGCCGACGCGCCGCCGGGCTGAGCGCGAGCGCCCGGCCGCGGCCGCGTCCTGCGCGGGTGCGCGCGTGCAGGGCGCACCGGCATCGCAGCGCAACGGCATGGCCGCGCAGCGCCGTGCGCCCCGAGGGCGCTGCGAGATACTCGCGCGCACGACCCGCCGGAGCGCTGCCATGAGCATCCATTTCGACTGGAACGTCGGCTATGCGAGCCGGCGCCTGCCGGTCTTCGCGCACAACGTCGTCGCCACGTCGCATCCGCTGGCGGCGCAGGCGGGCCTCGCGATGCTGCAGCGCGGTGGCAACGCGGTCGATGCCGCCGTCGCCACGGCCGCCGCGATGACGGTCTGCGAGCCGTGCAGCAACGGCCTGGGTTCGGACGCCTTCTGCATCCTCTGGGACGGCGAACGGCTGCAGGGGCTCAACGCCAGCGGTTGTGCGCCCGCGGCCTGGAGCCCCGAGTACTTCAGGCGCAAGTACGGCGCCGATGCGAAGACGCCGCCCCGGCGCGGCTGGGATTCGGTGACGGTGCCCGGTGCGGTGGCCGGCTGGGTGGCGCTGCACGAGCGCTACGGCAAGCTGCCGTTTGCCGACTTGCTGGCGCCGGCGATCCGTTTTGCCGAGCGCGGCTGCGCGGTGCCGGTGGTCGTGCAGCACAAGTGGGCCAATGCCGCCGCACTCGGGGAGATCACGTCACAGCCGGGCTTCGCTGCCGCCTTCCTGCCGCACGGGCGCGCGCCCGAGGTCGGCGAGCGCTTCGTCTTTGCCGACGCGGCGCGCACGCTGCGCCTCGTCGCCCGCACGCGCGGCGAGGCCTACTACCGCGGCGAGATCGCCGAGGCCGCCGCGGCGCACGCGCGCGCGCACGGCGGCGCGATGAGCGCGGCCGACTTCGCCGCCTACCGCCCCGAATGGGTCGAGCCCATCGGGCAGGACTACCGCGGCCATCGGCTGCACGAGATTCCACCCAACGGCCAGGGCATCGCGGCGCTGATCGCGCTGGGCATCCTGCAGCACTTCGACATCGCTGCGCTGCCGGTCGACGGCGTGGCGAGCCAGCACCTGCAGATCGAGGCCATGAAGCTGGCCTTCGCCGACGTCTACCGGCACGTCGGCGAGCCGCGCGCGATGACGCTCACGCCGGCACAGATGCTCGAGCCGGCCTACCTCGCCAGCCGCGCGAAGCTGATCGACCCCGGGCGCGCACAGGATCACGGCCCCGGTCAGCTGCCCACGGGAGGCACGATCTACCTGAGCGCCGCCGACGAGCGCGGCATGATGGTGAGCTTCATCCAGAGCAACTACATGGGGTTCGGCTCGGGTGTCGTGGTGCCGGGCTACGGCCTGAGCCTGCAAAACCGCGGCCACGGCTTCACGCTCGACGCCACGCGCGCCAACGTCGTCGGAGGCGGCAAGCGGCCGTTCCACACCATCATCCCGGCCTTCCTCACCCGAGACGGCCGGCCGCAGATGAGCTTCGGCATCATGGGCGGCGACATGCAGCCGCAGGCGCACCTGCAGACGCTCGTGCGCATGCTCGACTACCGGCAGCACAAGCAGGCCGCCTGCGATGCGCCGCGCTGGCGCTGGTTCGGCGGCATCGTCAACGTCGAGGACGGCTTCGATACGGCCACTGCCGAGGGCCTGCGTGCGCTCGGCCATCGTGTCGAGCCGTTCGCCGACAGCTACCAGGACTACGGCGCCGGACAGTTCATCTGGCGCCTGGGTGACCCCGGCGTCGACGGTTACGCTGCGGCCAGCGACCCGCGGCGCGACGGCCAGGCGGTCGGCTGGTGAGGGCGCGCGGCGCACGCGGTCGGCTGGTGAGGGCGCGCGGCGCAGGCGCCGGCGGCAGGCCGGTGCGTGCCGTGCGGCGCGCACCGCACGCACCGCGAAGGCCGCGCGGGCGGCCGATGCCGCACCGCAGATGAGCGCCGCCGCCCCCCGGGCAACGCAGTACGCACAGGGCCTGGCCTTCGCGACGGTGGGCGCGTTCGCGTTCGCCGGCAAGGCGATCGTCGTCAAGCTCGCCTACCGCTACGGCGTCGATGCGGTGACGCTGATCATGTACCGCATGCTGTTCGCGCTGCCGATGTTCGCGCTGCTCGCCTGGTGGGCGGGGCGCGGCCGGCCGCCGCTGCCGCTGCGCGACCGGTTCGTCGTCGCCGGGCTGGGCTTCAGCGGCTACTACCTCGCCAGCTTTCTTGATTTCGCTGGCCTGCAGTACGTCACGGCCAGCCTCGAGCGGCTCATCCTGTACCTGAACCCGACGCTCGTGCTGCTGTTCGCGATGCTGCGCTTGGGCCAGCGCGTCGACGCGCGCCAGATCGCGGCGATGGCCGTGTCGTACCTCGGCATCGCGCTCGTCTTCGGCCACGAGGCCGGGCTCGAGGGCTCGAACGTCGCCCTCGGTGCGCTGCTGGTGTTCGCGAGCGCCGTGAGCTACGCCGTCTATCTCGTCTACAGCGGGCACGTCGTCGCGCGCATCGGCTCGCTGCGCCTGACGGGCCTGGCCAGTTCGGTGGCGAGCGTGCTGTGCATCGTGCAGTTCCTGCTCGTGCGGCCGCTGGCGGCGGCGCTGGTGGCGCCGGAGGTGATCTGGCTGTCGCTGCTCAACGCCGTCGCCTGCACCTTCGTGCCGGTGCTGCTGGTGATGATGGCCATCGAGCGCATCGGCGCCACGCTCACCGCGCAGACCGGGATGATCGGGCCGCTGGCCACGATCGGCATGGGCGTGGCGATCCTCGGCGAGCCGCTCGATGCCTGGATCTTCGCCGGCAGCGCGCTCGTCATCGCCGGCATCTGGCTGCTTGCACGCGCCGGCCGCTCACGCTCCTAGGAGCAGACCAGGAAAGGCGAAGACATGGATCTGGGCATCGCCGGCAAGTGGGCGCTCGTGTGCGCGGCCAGCAAGGGGCTGGGCAGGGGCTGCGCCGAGGCGCTGGTGCGCGAGGGTGCGAATGTCGTCGTCACGGCGCGCGGCGTGCAGGGACTCGAGGCGACGGCCGCCGCGTTGCGCGCGCTCGCGCCCGGCGTCGAGGTGCGCAGCGTGGCCGGCGACATCACCACCGAGGCCGGTCGTGCGGCGGCCCTGGCCGCGTGCCCGCAGGTGGACATCCTCGTCAACAACGCCGGCGGCCCGCCGCCGGGCGACTTCCGGGACTGGGGCCGCGACGCCTGGCTCGCGGCCCTCGAGGCCAACATGCTGACGCCGATCGAGCTGATCCGCGCCACCGCCGACGCCATGGCCGCGCGCGGCTACGGGCGCATCGTCAACATCACGTCGAGCGCGGTCAAGGCGCCGATCGACTTCCTGGGCCTGTCCAACGGTGCGCGCTCGGGCCTGACCGGCTTCGTCGCCGGCACCGCGCGCCAGGCGCGCCTGGCGGCGCGCGGCGTCACGATCAACAACCTGCTGCCCGGATCGTTCGACACCGAGCGGCTGCGCGCCGGCTTCGCCAGCGTGGCCGCCAGCTCGGGGCGCTCGCCCGAGGCGGTGGCCCAGGCGCGGCGCCAGCTGGTGCCGGCCGGGCGCTTCGGCACCCCCGAGGAGTTCGGCGCCTGCTGCGCCTGGCTGTGCAGCGTGCACGCGGGCTACATCACGGGGCAGAACCTGCTGATCGACGGCGGCGCGTATCCGGGCACGTTCTGATCGGGCGCGCGCGCGGGCGGCCTTCGGCAGCGCTCGCGGGCGCCGAGGGCAGGGGCTGCGCTCGCGGCGCGCGCGCGTCATTCCATCGTCATCAGGCTGGCGTTGCCGCCGGCCGCGGCCGTGTTGATGCTGAGCGAGCGCTCGATGACCAGGCGCTCCAGCGGCACGGCCGTCTCGCCCTTGGGCATGCCGGTGACGCCGACGATGGCGCCGCCGCGGCTGGCGACCTGGCGGCACACGGCGCGCAGGTGGTCGCCGTCGCCGTGGTGCAGCACCGCGTCGAAGGCCACGCCCGCGTCTTGCCAGTCGGCGACGAGCCGCACGCGCGCGGCCACGCGCTGCGGCAGCCGCGTGCGCAGCTCGACCGTCGTCTCGTTGATCGGCCACAGCGCCGTGGCGCCCACCGCCAGCACCGCGGCCAGCTGCGTGAGCAGGTCGCCTGGGTCGTCGGCCAGGCACAGCACGACCTCGCGCGGCACGATGCTGTAGCTGTCGTGCTCGCCGGTCGGCCCGCGCAGCACCCAGGTGCTGCCGCCGGGCGACTGGCTCTCGAACTCGCGGCACAGCGCGACGAGCTGCGGCTTTGCGCTGCCGGCCCAGTCGGCCAGCGCCGTCAGGTCCTCGTGCCGCTGCAGGCACTGCGCGTCGTCGGCGCTGTGCTGCAGCGCGCCCATCGCCGCCAGCGCGTCGGCGACGGCGCGTGGCGGGCGCCTGGCCAGCAGCCGGAACAGGTACAGCGGCCCGCCGGCCTTCGGGCCGGTGCCCGACAGCCCGTGGCCGCCGAAGGGCTGCACGCCGACCACCGCGCCCACCATGTTGCGGTTGACGTAGATGTTGCCGGCCCGGGCGGCAGCCACCACCTGGTCGATGGTCTCGTCGATGCGCGTGTGCACGCCCAGCGTCAGCGCGTAGCCGGTGGCGTTGACCTGCTCGATCAGCCGGCCCAGTTCGGACCGGCGCCAGCGCAGCAGGTGCAGCACCGGTCCGAAGACCTCGTGATCGAGTTCGTCCAGGCTCTCCAGCTCGATCAGCGTGGGCGGCACGAACTCGCCGTGCGCCAGTTCGGCCGCGTCGCTGCGCTGTCCGCTCAGGATCTTGCGGCCGCGCTCGCGCATGGCCTCGATGTGCCGCTCGATGCGCGCACGCGCTTCGCCGTCGATCACCGGGCCGGCATCGACGGCCAGGCGCTCGGGGTTGCCGACCTGCCATTCGGCGAGCGCGCCTTGCAGCATCTCGACGATGCGCGGCGCGGCGTCCTCCTGCACGCACAGCACGCGCAGCGCCGAGCAGCGCTGCCCGGCGCTGTCGTAGGCCGAGGACATCACGTCGGCCACCACCTGTTCGGGCAGCGCCGACGAGTCGACGATCATCGCGTTCTGCCCGCCGGTTTCGGCGATCAGCGGGATCGAGCGGCCCGTGGCATCGACGCGCTCGGCCAGCGTGCGCTGCAGGATCGCCGCGACCTCGGTCGAGCCGGTGAACAGCACGCCGTTGACGCCGGGGTCGGCGACCAGCCGCGCGCCCACCGTCTCGCCGCGGCCGGGCAGCAGTTGCAGCACCTCGTCCGGCACGCCGGCGGCGTGCAGCAGGCGCACCGCCTGCGCGGCGACGAGCGGCGTCTGCTCGGCGGGCTTGGCCAGCACGGTGTTGCCCGCGGCCAGCGCCGCCGCGACCTGGCCGGTGAAGATCGACAGCGGGAAATTCCACGGGCTGATGCACACGACGACGCCCAGCGGCCGATGCGTGCCGTTGTCGAAGGTGGCGCGCACCTGCGCGGCGTAGTAGCGCAGGAAGTCCGCCGCCTCGCGCACTTCGCCGAGCGCGTTGGCGTAGCTCTTGCCCGCCTCGCGCACGAGCAGCCCCATCAGCGGCTGGCCCTCGCCTTCCAGCAGGTCGGCCGCGCGCTCGAGCGCGGCGGCGCGCGCGGCCGGCGGCGTGCCCTGCCAGACCAGGGCGGCGGCACGGGCGCTGCGCAACGCCGCCTGCACCTGCTCGGCGCTGGCCTCGCGCACCTGGCCGACGACGTCGCGCCGGTCGGCCGGGTTGCACACCGGCTGCCAGTCGCCGAGATCGGCCGCGGCCGCCGCGGCGGCGGCACGCCACGGCACGTGGCCGCTGCCCAGCAGCGCGCTGGACAGCGACGCCAGCCGCTGCTCGTTGCTCAGGTCGATGCCCGCGGAGTTGACGCGCAGGCGCCCGTACAGCTCGCGCGGCAGCGCGATCTTCGGGTGCGGCGCGCCGATGCAGCCGTCGGCGCGCGCCATCTCCTCCGCCTGCTCGACCGGGTCGCGGATCAGTTCCTCCAGCGCCACGTCGACGTCGGAAATGCGGTTGACGAACGAGGTGTTGGCGCCGTTTTCCAGCAGCCGGCGCACCAGGTAGGCCAGCAGCGTCTCGTGCACGCCGACCGGCGCGTAGATGCGGCACGGCCGCGCCAGCCCGCCGGCGGCCACCGGCGCGACGACCTGCTCGTACAACGGCTCGCCCATGCCGTGCAGGCACTGGAACTCGTACTGGCCGGGGTAGTAGTTCTGCCCGGCGAGCTGGTGCACGGCGGCCAGCGTCTGCGCGTTGTGCGTGGCGAACTGCGGATACACCGCCTCGGGCACCGCCAGCAGCTTGCGTGCGCAGGCCAGGTACGACACGTCCGTATAGGCCTTGCGCGTGTAGACCGGGTAGCCTTCCAGGCCGTCGAGTTGCGCGCGCTTGATCTCCGAATCCCAGTACGCGCCCTTGACGAGCCGGATCATCAGCCGGCGGCGGCTGCGCCGCGCCAGGTCGACCAGGTGATCGATGACCATCGGGCAGCGCTTCTGGTAGGCCTGGATCACGAAGCCGATGCCGTTCCAGCCGGCCAGCTGCGGCTCGTGGCACAGGCGCTCGAGCAAGTCGAGCGAGATCTCCAGCCGCTCGGCCTCTTCGGCGTCGATGTTCAGGCCGATGTCGTACTGGCGCGCGAGCAGCGTCAGCGCCAGCAGCCGCGGATACAGCTCGCCCAGCACGCGCTCGTACTGCGCGCGGCCGTAGCGCGGATGCAGCGCCGACAGCTTGATCGAGATGCCCGGCCCTTCGTAGATGCCGCGCCCGTGCGAGGCCTTGCCGATGGCGTGGATGGCCTGCTGGTACGCGGCCAGGTAGCGCTGCGCGTCGGCGTCGGTGAGCGCCGCCTCGCCGAGCATGTCGTACGAATAGCGAAAGCCGCGCGCCTCCATGGGGGCCGAATTGGCGAGCGCGGCGGCGATCGTCTCGCCGGTGACGAACTGCTCGCCCATCAGCCGCATCGCCATGTCGACGCCCTTGCGCACCAGCGGCTCGCCGCCCTTGCCGAGCACGCGCGCCAAGAGGCCCGCCAGCCGCGCCTCGTTGTGGGTGGCGACGAGCTTGCCGGTCAGCATCAGCCCCCAGGTGGCGGCGTTGACGAACAGCGACGGGCTCTGGCCGAGGTGCGTGTGCCACTCGCCCTGGCCGATCTTGTCGCGGATCAGCGCGTCGCGCGTGGCCTTGTCCGGGATGCGCAGCAGTGCCTCGGCCAGGCACATCAGCGCCACGCCTTCCTGCGACGACAGCGCGAATTCCTGCAGCAGGCCCTGCACGAGGCCGGCGCGCCCCGCCGCCGCCTTCTGGTTGCGCAGGCCCTGCGCCAGGCGCAAGGCGAGCTGCCGCACCGCGCCGGCGTCGTCCGCGCCCAGACGGGCCTGTTCGAGCAGCGCCGGCAGCACTTCGGGCTCGGACCGCCGCGTGGCGGCGGTGATGGCGGCGCGCAGCACCGATTGCGGCAGCACGCTCTGCGCAAAGTCGAGGAACGGCTGTGGCGCCGTGGGTGCAACCAGGGACGCTGGTTCGGCCTCCCGGACGTCGGTGGCTTCAGGCGCGGGTGGCGCCACGCCCTGGGTCTCGAGCCGCTCGAGGTACGAGAAGATGGCCTGCTTGACCACCCAGTGCGGCGTGCGGTCGATGCTCGCCGCGGCCTGCTTGAGGCGTTCGCGCGTGCCGGCGTCGAGCTTGACGCCGAGCGTCGTCGTGGACATGGACTTGATTCCTGTGTGGTGCGGGTTGCGCCTTCGCGACGCATATCGATGGCGTCGCCGTGGAGCCGAGGTTTCACAACGTACAACCCGCAGGTCCGATCGCAAGCCGAAGGTTCTTACAAGTCGATCGTCGATCCCACTGGGGTTTCGCCTGATGTCGATCGATGGTTGCGCTCATTACGATGCCGGCTCTCGAGGCGCAACCAAGTATCACTGCGTGGCCTCGATGGTATGACGGGCAGCATCCGACGGGCAGATCCAACCAGACCGAGGTTCTCCATGAGCGCTTTTCGACCCACCGCCTCACCTTTCGCACCGTTCGGCCCGATCGCCACGCTGGGCGTGCTGGCGTTGGCCGCCGCATCGAGCGCCTGGGCGGCCGAGCCGCTGATCGTCGGCGTGCAGGCGCCGATCACCGGCCAGTACGCGAACGAGGGCCAGGGCATCGCCGACGCCGTCAAGCTGCTCGTCAAGCAGCAGAACGCCAAGGGCGGGCTGCTCGGGCAGATGCTCGAAGTGAAGGTCTGCGACGATCAGGGCCAGGCGGCGCCGGCCGCCATCTGCGCGCGACAGCTGATCAACGACAAGGCGTTCGCGATCATCGGCTCGTACACCAGCGGCGCGGCGCTGGCGGCGCAGTCGCTGTATGCGCGCGCCAACGTCATCCAGACCAGCGACGGCACCAGCGACGAGCTCACCGCCAAGGGGGTGAAGACCTTCTTCCGCAACGCCCCGCCGAACAGCGCCGAAGCCATCTTCACCGCGCAGTACTTCAAGGACAAGGGCTACAAGAAGATCGCCATCGTCACCGACCACTCGAGCTTCGCCACCGGCCTGGCCGACGCCGTCGCGGCCGAAGTCAAGAAGACCGGCGCCGAGGTGCTCGACAAGGCCTTCATCGAAGCCGGCTCGCAGAACTACACGCCGGTGCTCACCAAGCTCAAGGGCCTGAACCCGGACGTCCTCTATTTTTCGGGCTACTACAACGACGGCGGCCTGATCAAGGCGCAGATGGCGCAGTTGGGGATGAACGCGCCCTTCGTCGGCGGCGACGCCAACCAGAACGTCGCGTTCGCGAAGATCGCCGGCAAGGCCGTCACCGGCACGACGATCATCAACGTCCCGGCGCCGGCCGACCTGCCGTACCCGGCGGCCAAGCAGTTCCTCGCCGAATACAAGACGGCCTACGGTCACGAGCCGCCGAGCATCTTCACGCTGACCAACGCCGACGGGCTGCGCGCGATCATCGCCACGGCCGAGAAGGTCAAGAGCGTCAAGCCCGACGTGCTGATCCCGGCGCTGCACCAGTTGAAGAACTTCCAGGGGCTGACCGGCGAGTTCTCCTGGGACGACAAGGGCGAGCGCATCGGCAGCCCGTTCGTCGCGTTCACCGTCAACGCCGACGGCAGCTACACGATCGTCTACCCGGCCAGCGCCACGAAGTAGGCACCGCCGCCGCCGCCGCCGCCGCCGCCGATGGACGTCTTCTGGCAGCAGACCATCAACGGCCTGACGGTCGGCGGCATCTACGCGCTGATCGCGCTGGGCTACACGATGGTCTACGGCGTGTTGCGGCTGATCAATTTCGCGCACGGCGACCTGAGCGTGCTCGGCGCCTACATCGGCCTCGTGGTGCTGGGCGGCGGCGTCGGCGCCGGCGGCACGCAGACCTGGCTCGTCGTGCTGGCCTTCGTCGCTGCGATCGTCGTCGTCGGGCTGGCCGGCGCGGTGCTCGAATTCACCGCCTACCGGCCGCTGCGCAAGGCCGACCGGCTGGCGGCGGTGGTCTCGGCGCTGGGTGCGTCGCTGCTGATCGAGAACGGCATCATGCTGATCTGGGGTCCGCAGCTGCGCGTCTTCCCGCAAGGCCTGCTGCCCAGCGGCGCGTGGGAGGTGGCGGGCACGCGCATCGACTTGCTGCAGCTGCTGATCATCGGCGGCTCGGCGCTGCTGATGGCGGTGCTGTACCTGTTCGTGCACCACACGCGCTTCGGCACTGCGATGCGCGCGGCGGCGATCGACCAGGACGCCGCGCGCCTGATGGGCATCAACGTCAACCGCGTCATCACCAGCGTGTTCGTGATCGGCCCGGCGCTGGGGGCCATCGGCGGCCTGTTCATCGGCCTGTACTACCGTCAGGTCTATTTCACGATGGGCTGGACGTACGGGCTGAACGCCTTCATCGCCGCCATCCTCGGCGGCATCGGCAACATCCCGGGCGCGATGCTGGGCGGCGTGCTGCTCGGCCTGGTCAACGCCTACGCCGCGGGTTTCGTCTCCAGTTCGTGGCAGGGTGCGATCACCTTCGCGCTGCTCATCGCCATCTTGCTGGTGCGCCCGACCGGGCTGCTCGGCGAGCGGGTGGCCGAAAAGGTATGAGCGACGACGCAGCCGTCGCAGCCGGTTCCCGCGCCCCCGCGCGCCGGCGCGGCTCGCGCGCCGTGCTGGTCGGCGTGCTGCTGTGGCTGGCCGGCCTGGGCGTGCCGCTCGTGCTCGACCCGACCTGGGTCTTCATCGCCGCGCTGTTCGCGGTGTACGCCGTCGTCGCGCTGAGCCAGGACATCGTGCTCGGCCGCGCCGGCATGTTCGACATGGGCCACGCGGTGTACTTCGGCGTCGGCGCCTACGTCACGGCGATCCTGAACCTGCAGTTCGGCTGGCCGATCCTGGCCACCTGGCCGCTCGCCGTCATCGCCGCCACCGCGCTCGGTGCCTTGCTCGCCGCGCCGATCGTGCGCCTGCGCGGCGACTACCTGCTGGTGGCGACGATCGGCTTCAACGCCATCTTCGTGCTCGTGCTGAACAACAACGTCGGCGGCGTGACCGGCGGCGGCGACGGGCTGTTCGGCGTCGGCGCGCCTGTGCTGTTCGGCTGGCAGCTGGGCAGCCAGAAGGCGATGTTCTATCTGAACTGGCTGGCCTTCGCGTTCACCCTCTGGCTGATCCTGAACCTGGAGCGCTCGCACCTGGGGCGCACGCTGCGCTACCTGAAGCTCGATCAGCTGGCTGCCAGCACGCTGGGCATCAACGCCGGCCGCTACCGGGTGCTGGCGTTCGCGCTCGGCGCCGGCCTGGCCGGCTTTGCCGGCACCTTGTTCGCGGCGCTGATGTCGGCGGTCAGCCCGGGGGCCTTCGTGTTCACCGAATCGGTGACGCTGTTCGCCATCGTGCTGGTCGGCGGCCAGGGCTCGATTCCGGGCGTGCTGCTGGGCACCGTGCTGATGTTCGTCGTGCCGCAGGTGTTCCGCGGCTTTGCCGAGTACCGCTACTTCGTCTTCGGCATCGCGATGGTGGTCATCATGGTGCTGCGCCCGCAGGGCATCTGGCCGCGCAGCAAGGACGCGGGACGATGAGCGAGGCGCTGCTGCGGCTCGAGCAGGTGGGCATGCGCTTCAGCGGCCTGCAGGCGGTCGATGCGCTGGACTTCGGCGTCCAGGCCGGCCAGGTGTTCGGGCTCATCGGTCCCAACGGCGCCGGCAAGACGACGGTGTTCAACCTCATCACGGGCGTGTACCGGCCGACCTCGGGCAGGGTGTGGTGGCAGGGGCGCGACATCACCGGCGCGGCGCCGCACCGCGTGGCGGCGCTGGGCATCTTCCGCACCTTCCAGACGATCCGTCTGTTCGCCGGCCTGACGGTGCTGGAAAACGTGCAGGCCGGCTTGCACCTGCAGACGCGCCAGCAATGGTGGCAGGCACTGCTGGGCACGCCGGCGCAGCGCCGCGAGGAGAGCCTGCAGCGCAGGCAGGTCGGCGAGTTGCTCGAACGCCTGGACCTGTGGGGGGTGGCCGAGGAGGACGCGACCTCGCTCGCCTACGGCCTGCAGCGGCGCGTCGAACTGGCGCGCGCGCTCGTCGCCGGGCCGAAGATGTTGATCCTGGACGAACCGGCGGCCGGGCTGAACGAGCAGGAGTCGCTCGAGCTCAACCGCACGATCCTCGCCATCCGCGACAGCGGCGTCACCGTGCTGCTGGTCGAGCACGACATGAACGTGGTGATGAACGTCACCGACCGCATCGTGTGCATCAACTTCGGCCGCAAGATCGCCGAAGGCACGCCGGCACAGATCCGCAACGACCCGCAGGTCATCGAAGCCTACCTGGGCAAGGACGACGACGACGACGACGACGCGCAAGGCGTGGCGCGCGCCGCCCACGGAGCCACGACATGAACGCGCCGCTGCTGGCGATCGAGAACCTGCAGGTGCGCTACGGCCACATCGAGGCGCTCAAGGGCATCTCGATGCACGTCGATGCCGGCGAGGTGGTGGCGCTGGTGGGCGCCAACGGAGCCGGCAAGACGACGCTCATGCGCACCATCAGCGGCCTGCTGAAGCCGGCGGGCGGCGAACTGAAGTTCAAGGGCAGGAGCCTGCTGCGCGCCGGCGCCGACCGCATCGTGCGCGAGGGCATCGCGCAGTCGCCCGAAGGCCGGCGCGTGTTCGGCACGCTGTCGGTGGCCGAGAACCTGCGCCTCGGGGCCTACGCGAGGCCCGAGCGCGAGCTCGACCAGAGTCTGAACGAGGTCTACGCGCTCTTTCCGCGGCTGCGCGAGCGCTCCAAGCAGCTCGCCGGCACGATGTCCGGCGGCGAGCAGCAGATGCTGGCCATCGGCCGCGCGCTGATGGCACGCCCGCAACTGCTGCTGCTCGACGAACCCAGCCTCGGTCTGGCCCCCATCATCGTCAAGGGCATCTTCAAGGCGCTCGAGCAGATCCGCAAGGGCGGGGTGACGATCCTGCTGGTCGAGCAGAACGTGCGCATGGCGCTGAAGCTGGCCGACCGCGGCTACGTGCTCGAAGTCGGCCGCATCGTGCTCGAAGGCAGCGCGCAGGACCTGCTGCGTTCGTCGGCGGTCCAGGCCGCCTATCTGGGCGCAGAGCGCGCGGCGACGGCACCGGGTTGATGCGCCGCGGCGCCCCGACGTCTCGTGCCTGGCGGCGCGCGCACCGGGGCCGAGGCGCGCGATCGGTTTGCGCCGCGCGGGAAGCTAACGCTGCATCCCGACCGCGATGCCACCGACGATGAGCGCGAAGGCGAGGGCGTGGTACGGCTGCGGCGCCTCGCCGAGCACCAGCGCCGACAGCAGCGCGGCGAACAGCGGCGTCAGGTTGTTGAAGAACGCGGCCAGTGCCGGGCTGCCCTCGGCCACGCCGATGCCCCAGCAGCGATAGGCGACGAGCGAGGCGCCGAGCGAGACGTACAGCAGCGCCAGGACCACCGGCCAGCTCCAGCGGATGGGGCCGACGCCGGCGAGTTGCTCGCCGGCGGCCAGCACGCCGCTGGCGACGAGGCCGAAGGCGACCTGCACCAGCAGCATGCCGGCCCAGTCCCAGGGCGGGCGCTGGTCGCCGCGCATGTGCGCGGGCGGGCGCACCAGCAGCCAGCTGTAGAAGGCCCAGCCGACGACGGCCAGCAGCATGAAGAGGTCGCCGGGAACGAAGCGCACCGCCAGCAGCGACGCCGGCGAGCCGCGCGCGATCACCACCGCCACGCCGGCCAGCCCGAGCAGCGCGCCGATGAACTGCGGCCGCGTCGCGCGCGTGCCGAAGAACAGCGTGCCCGCACCGAGCATCCACACCGGCAGGCTCGACGCCACCAGCGTGACGTTGATCGGCGTGGACGTCACGAGCGCCAGATACTGCAGCGAGTTGTACAGCCCGACGCCGAGCACGCCGATCGCGAGCAGGTAGGGCCAGCGCCGCACCAGCGCCTGCACCGGGCGCAGTGCGCGCCAGCCCAGCGGCAGCAGCATGATCGCCGTGAGCAGCCAGCGCAGCAGGTTCAGCGTGAGCGGCGGCACCTGGCCCACCATCAGGCGCCCGACCACCGCGTTGCCGGCCCACAGCAGCGGCGGCAGCGTCAGCAGCACCGTGAGGCGCAGCGTGAGCCTCATGCGCACGTCACGCCGGCGCCGGTGCCCCGCAGTTCCAGCACAGATCGAACGGTCCTTCGACGATCTCGTGGCAGCGCGGGCAGGCCCAGCGCCGCTCGGGGCGCCGGCGCCACTCGTCGAGCAGCGCGAGGGCGCGCGCATGGTCGGCCGCGTCGTCGACCCAGACCTCGGGCAGCGCCTGGTCGGGTGGAATCTCGCCCGCGATGCTGCTCGCGTAGGCGCGTTGCACGCTGGTCGCGACGCCGGCCGAGCGCAGCTGGTCGGCCCACAGCGTGGCGATGGCGAGGTTGGGCGCTTGCAGCAGCTTCTTCATCGAGCGGGAACGGGTGCCGCGGGTACGGGCCCGACGGGCATGGACCTACGGGAACGGGCCCGACGGGCATGGGCCCGATCGTGCCACGTGAGCGCCGGGCCTGCGGCGCGTGCGGGCAGCCGGTGCGCGATGCGTGCGCGCGAGGCCACGCGCGGCGCGTGGCGCGCAACATCGCTTACCCTTGTGACGCAGGCAACTGCACAGGACCGCAGCGAACCGCGAGGGAGCCGCAGCCATGCCCAAGGCCATCCAGATCGCCGCCTACGGCGGCCCCGAGCAGATGAAGCTGGTCGAGCTCGACCCGGGCGCGCCCGGCCCCGGCGAGATCCGCATCCGCCATCACGCCTGCGGCCTGAACTTCATCGACGTCTACCAGCGCACGGGCCTGTACCAGAGCCCGCTGCCGCTCGTCCTGGGCATGGAAGGCGCCGGCGTCGTCGAGGCGGTGGGCGAGGGCGTGACGCACCTGGCGCCCGGCGACCGTGCCGCGTACACGGGCAATCCGCCCGGCAGCTACAGCGAGGTGCGCGTCATGCCGGCGAACAACGTCGTGCGCCTGCCCGAGGCGATCGCGTTCGAGACCGGCGCCGCGATGATGCTCAAGGGCATGACGGCGCAGTACCTGCTCGAGCGCGTGCGCCCGGCACAAGGGCTCGAGCCGGGCGACCACGTGCTCTTTCACGCCGCGGCCGGCGGCGTGGGGCTGATCGCCTGCCAGTGGGCCAGGGCGCTCGGCCTGAGGCTCATCGGCACCGCAGGCGGCGCCGCCAAGTGCGCGCTCGCGCTTGCGCACGGTGCCGCGCACGTCATCGACTACACGAAGGAGGACTTCGCCGCGCGCGTGCGCGAGATCACGGGCGGCAGCGGCGTGAAGGTCGTCTACGACTCGGTGGGCAAGGACACCTGGGAGCGCAGCCTCGACTGCCTGCGGCCCTTCGGCCTCATGGTCAGCTTCGGCAACTCGTCGGGGCCGGTGCCGCCCTTCGCGCCCGGCATCCTGGCGGCCAAGGGGTCGCTCTACGTGACGCGGCAGACGCTGTACACGCACATCGCCACGCGCGAGGCGACGCAGCAGATCGCCGAACGCCTGTTCGCGATGGTCATGGACGGCCACGTGACGATCCGCATCGGCCAGCGCTACGCGCTGGCCGACGTGGCGCAGGCGCACCGCGATCTCGAAGCGCGCAGAACCACCGGCTGTTCGGTGCTGCTGCCCTGAGGAGTCGAGGGGCTGGAGGGCCGGGGGGCGGGCTGGGCGCGCGCGGCGGGCCGCAAGAAGGGCCGCACATCGCAGCCCTCGGTTCTGTGGCGTGTGCTCGCGTCTATCGCTGGTCCGGGAACTTGTAGTCCGTCTTGGCCTTGGCGCGCAGCTCTTCCTGGTACTTCTGCAGCTTCATCTGCTCGAGGCGCTGCTTGATCTGCGCCTTGACGTCGTCGAACGACGGGAACGCCGCTTCGCGCGTGTCTTCCAGGCGGATGATGTGCCAGCCGAACTGCGTCTTGACCGGCTCCTTCGTCAGTTCGCCCTTCTTCAGCTTCGTGAGCGCCTGCCCGAACTCGGGCACGTAGCTTTCGGGCTTGGCGAAGTCGAGGTCGCCGCCGTTGGCGGCCGACCCGGTGTCCTTCGAGTACTTCTTGGCCAGCTCCTCGAAGCTGGCGCCGGCCTCGAGTTCGGCGATCAGCTTCTTCGCCTCGTCTTCGTTCTCGACCAGGATGTGGCGCGCGCGGTATTCGGTGCCCGCCGCCTGCGCCTTGAACTTGTCGTACTCGGCCTGCGCCTCGGCGTCGCTGACCGGGTGCTTCTTCATGTAGTCGTCGAACAGGTCGCGGATCAGGATGCTCTCGCGCGCCAGCTTCATCTGGTCCTGGAACTCGGCCGTCGCCGGAATGCCGCGCCGCTCGGCCTCCTGGGCGAAGATCTCGCGCAGCACGACCTGGTCACGCGCCTGCTTCTCGATCTCGGGGCCGAGCGGCTGGCCGGCGCGCTGCGCTTGCTTGAGCAGCGCGTCGACGCGCGCCTTGGGCACCGGCTTGCCGTTGACCAGGGCGACGTTCTGTGCCGCAGCGACGACGGGCAGCGAGAGCGCGGCGGCGGCCGCGAGCACGACGAGGGTCTTCGACTTCATGACGAGGGCAGGTGGCTGGGAGACAGGAGCGCCGCGGCGGTGGCGGCGGGATGGGCGAACCCGGTTCGAAGGGGCCCGGGCGGGCGGCTCAGGCTTCGTCGGGTGATCGCGCCTCGATGGCCAGCGCATGAACACCCTGCGCGGCCAGAGGGCCGAGGGCATCATACACGAGGCGGTGCCGCGCCAGCCGGGCCAGGCCGGCGAAGCGCCGGCTCGTGACGCGCACCGTGAAGTGACGGCCTTCGCGCGCACCGGCGTGGCCGACATGACGGCCGCTGTCGTCCTCGACTTCGAGCGCGGTCGGTGCGAGCGCAGCGCGCAGCAGGGTCTCGATCTGATCGGCGGTCATGCAGTTCGGTGTGTGCCAGGAGGGCCGGCGGCCTGCGCATTCGCCCGCAACTTCGGGGCGCCAAGGCCGGCGCCGGCGATTGTCGCGTGCTGGGGCATGCTGCGCGATCGAGGGGCCATGTCGGCGCGGATGACTCGCTGCGGGTTAGTCCCGGCCGCGGGCGCCCGGCGCTTCCGCTAACTTCGGCCCATTCAACACCCGCTGGAGATCCGTCCATGAGCCTGTCCAAGACGTCGCGGCGCCTCGTCGCCCTGTCCGTGGTTGCGGCCGCTGCGCTGGCGCCTGCTGCCGCCGGCGCCCAAGCCAAGCCGCTGCAGGGGCAGGTCGTCAAGATCGTGCGCATCGACCCCATGTCGGGCCTGCTCGGCCCGGTGGGCATCAGCCAGCGCAAGGGTTACGAGTTCTTCGCCGAGAAGTTCAGCGCCAGCAACCCGGCCGGCGTCAAGTTCGAGATGAGCTTCATCGACAACAAGCTCAGCCCGGCCGAGACGCTGAACGCGCTCAAGGCCGCGACCGACCAGGGCATCCGCTACATCATCCAGGGCAACGGCTCGTCGGTGGCGCTGGCGCTGGTCGACGCCATCAACAAGTACAACGAGCGCAACCCGGGCAAGGAGGTGATCTACCTCAACGACGCCGCCGTCGACCCCGACCTCACGAACGGCAAGTGCAGCTTCTGGCACTTCCGCTTCGACGCCGACACGTCGATGAAGATCGAGGCCATGACGACCTTCATGAAGGACCAGAAGGACATCCAGAAGGTCTACCTGCTGAACCAGAACTACTCGCACGGCCATCAGATCGCCGCCTTCACGAGGGAAAACCTGGCGCGCAAGCGCCCCGACGTCAAGATCGTCGGCGAGGACTACCACCCGCTGGCGCAGACGCGCGACTTCGCGCCCTACATCGCCAAGATCAAGGCCGCGGGCGCCGACACGGTGGTCACCGGCAACTGGGGCTCGGACCTCACGCTGCTCATCAAGGCCGCCAACGAGGGCGGCTACACGGGCAAGTTCTACACCTACTATGCCGGCGTCACGGGCACGCCGACCGCGATGGGCACGAACGGCGCCGACCGCGTCTACCAGATCGCCTACAACCACTACAACATGGGCGGGCAGATGGAAGCCTGGATGAAGGAGTTCAGGCAGAAGTACAACGACGACTTCTACACCGGCTCGACGATCCGCATCTTCGAGGGGCTGGGCAACGCGATGGCGAAGGCGAGGAGCACCGATCCGGTGAAGGTCGCGCAGGCGCTCGAAGGCCTGAGCTGGAAAACCTTCAACGGCGAGGTCGAGATGCGCAAGACCGACCACCAGCTGCAGCAGCCGCTGTACCTGTCGGTGTGGGAGAAGGCGAGCGCCAAGTACCCGTACAGCCCCGAGAACACCGGCATGACGCTGGTGCCGGTGCGCGAGTTCCCGAACTACGTCTCGAGCACGCCCACGAGCTGCCAGATGAAGCGGCCCTGAGACGGCCGCACGCGTGCGGCCGGGGCCGCACGCACGTGGTCGTGCGGGCCCCGCTCTGTGGCCTGGCCGTCCTCCGGCCAATGTCCGGCGGCTGCCCGGCGGTGGCCCGGCGGTGGCCCGGTCCGCGGGCGCCGACAATCCGTGCACGATGGAATTCTTCGCCATCTCGATGCTCAACGGCCTGAGCTACGGGCTGCTGCTGTTCCTGCTGAGTTCGGGCCTGACGCTGATCTTCAGCATGATGGGCGTGCTCAACTTCGCGCACGCGAGCTTCTACATGCTGGGCGCCTACGTCGCCTACAGCATCGCGCGGCGGGTGGGCTTCTGGCCGGCACTGGTGCTCGCCCCCCTCGTCGTCGGCGCGCTGGGCGCCGCCTTCGAGCGCTACGCGCTGCGCCGCGTGCACCGGTTCGGCAACGTGCCCGAGCTGCTGATCACCTTCGGGCTGTCGTACGTGGTGCTCGAACTGGTGCAGCTCGTCTACGGGCGCACGGCAGTCGACTTCCAGCCGCCCGAGCTGCTGCGCGGGCCGGCCTTCACGCTCGTGAACTCGTCGGCGCACGGCCTCGAGGTCGTCGCCGGCGCGGCGCCGGCGGCGCTGTGCCGCGCCGCCGATGCCGCGGTGCGCGTGGTGTGCTCGCCGTTTCCGGCCACGCGCGGCTTTCTCATGCTGACCGCGGTGGCGATGCTGATCGCGCTGTGGCTGCTGCTCACGCGCACGCGCATCGGGCTCGTCGTGCAGAGCGCACTCACGCACCCCGAGATGGTCGAGGCGCTCGGACACGACGTGCCGCGCGTGTTCATGCTGGTGTTCGGCGCCGGCTCGGCGCTCGCCGGCCTGGCCGGCGTCATCGGCGGCGCCACCTTCGTCACCGAGCCGGCGATGGCGGCCACCGTCGGCACCATCATCTTCGTCGTCGTCGTGGTCGGCGGCATGGGCTCGCTGGCGGGGGCGTTCCTGGCTTCGCTGCTGATCGGCCTCGTGCAGACCTTCTCGGTGGCGCTCGACTACTCGCTGGGCAGCCTGCTCGCGGCCCTGGGTGTCGAGCTGTCGGCGGCGGCGGCCGGCAACACCTTCGTCAAGCTGACGCTGTCGCAGGTGGCGCCCAGCCTGCCGTACCTGCTGCTCGTGCTGATCCTGATCCTGCGGCCCAGGGGCCTGATGGGGACGCGGGAAGACTGATGGCGCGCATCCACGAAGGCCGCCCGCATTACCACTTCGAGCCCTACAACGTCGGGCGCTGGCTGGTGTGGGGGCTGTACGCGCTGGCGCTCGTGGCGGCGCCGCTGGTGTGGACGAGCAACTTCATGCAGTCGATGCTGGCGCAGATCGCGATCGGCATCGTCGCCTGCCTGGCCTACAACATCCTGCTCGGCCAGGGCGGCATGCTCAGCTTCGGGCACGCGGTCTACAGCGGGCTGGGCGCGTTTGTCGCCATCCACACGCTCAATCTGGCCGCGGCGGGCACGATCTGGCTGCCGGTCAGCCTGGTGCCGCTGGTGGGCGGGCTGGCGGGCCTGTTCTTCGCTGCGCTGCTGGGCTACGTGACGACGAAGAAGGCGGGCACCACGTTCGCGATGATCACGCTGGGCATCGGCGAGCTGGTGTGGTCGATGTCGCTGATGATCCCCGAGTTCTTCGGCGGCGAGGGCGGCGTGAGCGGCGACCGCACGTCCGGCGCGCCGTGGCTCGGCGTCACGTTCGGGCCGCAGATCCAGATGTACTACCTGGCCGCGGCGTACTGCTTCGCGAGCACGGCCGCCATGTTCGCCTTCACGCGCACGCCGCTCGGGCGCATCCTGAACGCCGTGCGCGACAACCCCGAGCGCGTCGAGTTCGTCGGCTACAGCGCGCAGCGCGTGCGCTACCTCGCCTTCATGGTCTCGGGCTTGTTCGCCGGCATCGCCGGCGGCCTGGCGGCGCTCACCTTCGAGATCGTCACCGCCGAGGTGGTCGGCGCGCTGCGCTCGGGGGCGTATCTGCTGTTCGTGTTCCTGGGCGGTGCCACCTTCTTCTTCGGGCCCATCATCGGCGCCGTGGCGATGGTGTTGGCGCTGGTGCTGCTGTCGGAGATCACGCCGGCCTGGCTGCTGTACCTGGGCCTCCTGTTCATGCTGATGGTGATGTACGCGCCGGGCGGCATCGCGAGCCTCGTCATGACGAACCTCAGGCTGGCGGCATTCGGCAAGCTCGGCCGCATCTGGAGCGCGTATCTGGCGCTCGGCGGCTGCGTGCTGGCGATGCTGGCCGGCGCCGCCGCGATGATCGAGATGGTCTACCACCTGCAGCTCGACGCGTCGCTGGGCCCCCGGCTGCGCTTTGCCGGCGCCACGATCGACGCCAGCGCGCTGGACAGCTGGTTCGGCGCCGGCTTCGTGTTCGCCATCGGCGCGGCGATGTTCGAGTTCGTGCGCCGGCGCTTCGTCGACGACTGGGGTCTCGTGCAGGCAGAGATAGAGCGGGAGATCAAGCGCAGGGAGGCGCTGTGACGGCCGCTTGCGAGTACGCCGTCGAACTGCTCGACGTGCACAAGACCTTCGGCAAGACCCCCATCATCCGCGGCGCAACGCTGCAGGTGCGCGCGGGCGAGCGCGTCGCGATCATCGGGCCCAACGGCGCCGGCAAGAGCACCTTGTTCAATCTCGTGAGCGGACGCCTTGCGCCCACCCGTGGCCGCATCCTGCTCGACGGCGCGCGCATCGACGGCCTGCCGCCGTACCGCATCTACCGGCGCGGACTGGCGCGCAGCTTCCAGGTCAGCAACCTGTTCACGCACCTGTCGGCGTTCGAGAACGTGCGCTGCGCGCTGCTGTGGAGCCTGGGCTACCGCTACGCGTTCTGGAAGTTCCTCGCCGGTCTCGACGACGCCAACGACCGCGCCGACGAGGTGCTCGAGATGATCAGGCTCGACAAGCGCCGCGACGTGCTGGTGACGAACCTCACCTACGCCGAGCAGCGCGCGCTCGAGATCGGCGTCACGATCGCGGGCGGCGCGCACGTGATCCTGCTCGACGAGCCGACGGCCGGCATGAGCAAGAGCGAGACCGCACGTTTCGTGGCCCTGATCCGCGAGGTGACCGCGGGCAAGACGCTGCTCACCGTCGAGCACGACATGGGCGTCGTGTTCGGCCTCGCCGAGCGCATCGCGGTGCTGGTGTACGGCGAGGTCATCGCCTTCGACACCCCCGAGCGCGTGCGCGCCGATGCGCGCGTGCAGGAGGCCTACCTCGGCCCGGTGCTGGCAGGCGCGCGCGCGCCGGCCGGGGTGTAGGCGCATCGAGGGGCCGCGCGATGCTCGAACTGCACGACGTCCACGCCTTCTACGGCAAGAGCCACGTGCTGCACGGCGTGAGCGCTCGGGTGCCGCCCGGCGAGATCGTCGCGCTGCTCGGGCGCAACGGCTCGGGGCGCTCGACCACGGTCAAGGCCATCATGGGCCTGGTCGACGCGACGGGATCGGTGCGCTGGCGCGGCCACGAGATGCTGGGCAAGAAGGCGTTCGAGATCGCGCGCGCCGGCATCGGCTACGTGCCCGAGAACCGCGATGTCTTTCCCACGCTCACGGTGCACCAGAACCTGATGCTCGGCCGCAAGCCGCGTGCCGCGCAGGCGCGCTGGCAGGCCGACGACATGTACCGCATGTTCCCGCGCCTGGCCGAGCGCCGCGACACCGAGGCCGGCGTGCTCTCGGGCGGCGAGCAGCAGATGCTCACGCTGTGCCGCACGCTGATGGGCGATCCCGAGCTGATCATGATCGACGAGCCGACCGAGGGCCTGGCACCCAAGATCGTCGAACTGGTGGCCGAGTACCTGCGCGAGCTGCGGCGGCGCGGCCTCGCCGTGCTGCTGGTCGAGCAGAAGCTGGCGATCGCGCTCGAGGTGGCCGGCCGCTGCCTCGTGATGGGGCACGGGCGCATCGTGTTCGAGGGCACGCCCGCCGAGCTGCGGGCCAACGCCTACATCCGCAGGGAGTGGCTCGAGGTCTGAACCTGGCGCCCGGGCGGACTACGCCGCGGCGTCCGGACGCGCGGACAGCGCCTCGGCGATGGCCCGGACCGTCGTCGGCCGCACCAGGCGCGCGATCTCGTGGCCGTCGCGCAGCACGATGAGGGTCGGCCAGAGCTTGACGCCGAACGTGCGCCCGAGCCGGCGCCCGGGGCCGTCCTCGATCTTGAGGTGGCGCATCTGCGGCTGCGCTGCGAGCGCCGATTCGAGCAGCGGCTGGGCACGCTGGCAGTGCCCGCACCAGGACGTGCCGAATTCGACCAGCGTCGTGCCGGGCAGCGCGTCGATCTCTTCGCGCGTGGGCGCCTGCGTCGTGTACTCGCGCGTCATGTCCATGGCTGTGCTCGGGCTCGGGGGTGCGTCGGCAACGGGTGTGCGTGGCGCTTCGTCACAACAACGCGGCGCGCAACTCGGCCGCGCTCTGGGGCGAAAGCAGGCCCGGCGCGATGTCGAAGACGGTGCGTGCACCATGCTCGCCGCGCGCGGCCAGCCTGGCCGCGGCGCGTGCGTAGGCGACGAGCACGCTGGCCGTGAATTCGGGGTTGCTGTGCAGCGCGAGCGAGAACTCGATCTTCTGCGCCGTGTTCGCGCCGGTGCGCCCGCTGCGGATCACGAACCCACCGTGCGGCATCGCCGCATGTTCGCGGCGCAATGTCGCCTCGTCGACGAAGTGCACGCAGGTGTCGTAGTCGGCGAAGTAGTCGGGCATGGTGCGGATCGCATGCTCGACCGCGCGTGGGTCGGCCCCCGGCTCGAGCACGACCCAGCATTCGCGCGTGTGCTTTTCGCGCGTCGTGAGCTGCGGATTCTCGCCGCGGCGCACGCGCTCGATCGCCTCGGGCACCGGGATCGTGTACTGCACGGCGGCGCGCACGCCCGGCACGCGCCGGATCGCATCCGAGTGGCCCTGGCTCACGCCACGTCCCCAGAAGGTGTAGGTCGCGCCCTGCGCGAGCACCGCCTCGCCGTACACGCGGGCCAGCGAGAACAGGCCCGGGTCCCAGCCGACGGCGACGATCGCGGTCTTGCCGCCGGCGCGCGCCGCCGCGTCGACGGCGGCGAAGTAGTCGGGAATGCGCGCGTGCGTGTCGAAGCTGTCGACGGTGTTGAAACGCGCGGCGAGCGCGGGCCCTTGCTGCGGCAGATCGGACTTCGAGCCGCCGCACAGCACGAGCACGTCGATGCGAGCGGCGTGCGCGTCGATGCCATCGAGCGCGTGCACCGGCGTGGCGGCCGACAGCGGCTGCACCGAAGCCGGCGCGCGCCGCGTGAAGATGCCCACCAGTTCGGTGTCGGGGTTGCGTGCGACGGCCGCTTCGACGCCGCGACCGAGGTTGCCGTAGCCGGCGATGCCGAGCCTGATTCTTGTGTTCACGGAGCGCCCCTGCGCATGTGCCGCGCCTGCCTGGCGGCGGCCCAGATTATGCGGGTGCGCCCATTGCCGACCGGTGCCGCGGCCTTGTGCGTGGCGCGCCCGGTGCCGCGCGCCGTGCGTGCCTCTTCAGGCGGATGCGTGGGCCCGCCGTGCGACGCCCTCGTCGGCGCCCGGCGCAGCGCGCGCAGCTTGCGCACCGCGCGCTTCCATCGACGCCAGGAAGCGCCAGACGAAGAGCAGCGTGGTCACGAGCAGCCCGGGATAACCGATGCCCGAGAGGATGTGCGGCAGCAGCGACTCACCCGAGCGCACGGTCGGCAGGTTGAAGCTGAGCAGGCCGAGCGTGATGACGGCGCCGAAGATCCACAGCGTGAGCAGCCAGATGCCGGCCTCGAAGCCGCTGAGCCGGCGCCCCCAGCCCGCGACCGCCTGCCGGCCGTCCGCCGTGCCCGCCGCGGGCCGGTCGTGCGCTGCCGTGCGGCGTGCGCCGAGCGTCAGCAGGTCGTAGATGACCACGATCGCGCCCACGGTGAAAACGAGGCCGAATACCGGGACCAGGATCTGGAAGGGCAGCATCGCGCGGCGCAGATCGCCACCGTACCAGTCGAGGCCGAGGATCCTCATGTTGTAGACCTGTGCCGTGCCGCCGAGCGCGAACGCGAGCGACAGGCCCAGCATGCCGAGCAGGAGCAGCCAGAACCCGAGCTTGCCCAGCCGCTGGTCGAAGTCGGTGATGCCGCGCACCGCCGGCACGGCGAGGTAGGCCGCCGCCAGGCCGAGCATGCCGAAGGTGCCGAACAACGCCAGGTGCGCGTGGGCCGGCGTCACCCAGGTGCCGTGCGACCAGGCGTTGGTGAGCGCGAAGGTCATCGTGAAGCCGAGGATGCCGGCGCCCACCTGCTCGAGCACCACCGAGCCGAGGATGAAGTAGAAGGCCGGTGCGTTGGCGAGCGGCCGCCCGTCGTGGTGCGCATCGAGGTAGATGTGCCAGAAGCAGAAGACCAGCGGCAGCGGCTCGAGGGCGCTGAACAGCGACCCCCAGAACTGCCAGAACTCGGGCGTGCCGATCCAGAAATAGTGGTGCGCGTTGCCGAGCAGCCCCGACAGCCACACCAGCGTCACACCCCAGAACACCGCGTAGCCCACCGTGCGCACGTTGGCGCCGAACATCAGCACGATCATGAAGCCGATCAGGCTGATGTGGATCACCTCCCACACGCCCTCGACCCAGTAGTGCACGACGAACCAGCGGAAGTATTCCTGGCCGTCCAGGCGGCCGACGAAGAACATGCCGAACACCCAGACCACGGTGAGCGCGGTGACGCCGATCGCCAGCCCCCAGTGGATCTCGTTCCAGTCCTTGCGCGCCGGAAAGGTGCGCAGCACGATGGTCGCCAGGATCGCGAAGCCGATCAGGATCACGATGTCGGCCGCACGCCCGGCGTCGATGTACTCGAGCCCCTCCTGCAGCCACGGCTGACCGGCCCACCAGCCCGCGATGCCGCGCTGCGCCAGCGTGAGCGTGCCGACGTTCCACACGACGACGACGACGAGCGCGTAGAAGAGCACCTTGACCAGCCAGGGCGTCGCCAGTTCGCGCCGGGACAGCAGCGGCCCGACGAACAGGATGGTGCCGATGAAGCCCGAGAGGATCCACAGGATGCCCAGGTTCGTGTGCTCGCTGCGCGCGACGTTGAAGTGCAGCGCGCCTTCGAGCAGCGCGGGCTCGACGCGCTGCGCGCCGACGACGAGGCCGAAGCCCACCTGCACCGCGAACAGCACCAACATCAGCATGAAGAAGCGCAGGCTGAGCCGCTGCGTCTGGTACTCGATGCGCATCACTTCCTCGCCAGGCTGCGGATGTAGGCGATGATCGCCAGGCGCTGCTCGTGCGTCGTGACGCTGGCGAAGCTCGGCATCACGCCGCCCGGAAAGCCGGCGACGGTGTGCGCGGCGGGCTGCTCGATCTTCTGTTCGAGATAGGCGTCGTCCGCGGTCACCGTGGAGCCGTCGGCGAGCTTGGTCTGCGCGCCGTACAGGCCGCCCCAGCCCGGGCCGACCTTGCGCTCGCGGTCGGTGGCGTGGCAGGCCAGGCAGCCCAGGCTCTGCGCCAGCTTGGCGCCTGCGGCCACCGGGTCGGCGGCCGGCGCGGCAGCGGCCGCCACGATGGTGCTCTCGGCTGCGCCCG
>JAFECX010000144.1 GCA_018241895.1 Pseudomonadota bacterium | reverse complement strand
CAGCCCCGCAGACGGCGGCAAGTCTGGCGCTCGAAGTTCAAATCGAGACCAGTCTGGGCGCGCGAAAAGCGCTGACCGATCATCAACTTACCCGCGACTCGCTTGAGGACGTTGGGACACTACTGTCATGACCTGGATCCGTGACCCAGACCACCAGGACGAAAATGCTGGAACGGTTGTCCAGCGTGAGGCCGATGCTGTATGGCGGTTGACCTGCGGCTGGCCTGTTCACGACGGCATTCATGCCGTTGGCTGCGATATTTGGCGCGTGCGCTCGTCGATTGCGCTGCGGTAGCGGGTGTGCACGCAGGCCGCTGCGCCGGGCTTGGGCTGCAGGTGAGTACTGGATGAACGCGGCGGGTCGCGTGGCCGATCACTCAGGGCGTTGCGGCGAGCGGGCTGCGCAGTCCGCGGTGCAGCTTGGCGAAGACGGCGGCGGCGCGATCATTGGCCCCCAGCCCCAGCACGAAGCTCAAAGCGCCCGGGGCCGCGCCGCAGCGCCGCAAGCGACCACAACACCGCCGTTCGCTTCAGCAGCGCGATCTACTCGACCCGCCTGCACGCCGCCGCCGATGCGCGCCGCTTCGCGCCGATCAGCCAGCATGTAGGATACATCGGGCATTTCGTTCACGGCTTGTCAGGTGGCGCGCGCCGCGGCACCGCCTGCCGCTTGGGCGAAGTAGCGTTTGATCGCGCCGGTGAAGCGCGTGCGCGTGTGCCGGGAGCGTTCGAGCAGGCCGACGCGCCGGCTCACGTCCACCCCGGGCAGCTCGAGCACGCGCAGGTCGCGATCCGCGGCCCAGCGCAGATTGGCGAGCTTGGGCACGATCGACACGCCGAAACCCTGGCGCACGATCGCCAGGATGGCCTCGACCGAATCGAGCTCCATCTCGTCGCGTACCTCGACTTGCGAGCGGCTCAGCACGTCGTTGACCAGCAGCCCGGTCCAGGTCTCGCGATCGAAGCGGATGAAGGGTGCCGTGGCCAGCGCGTGCAACGGCTCGGCGGGCAGTTCGAAGTGGGGCCGCCGCGGCGTGATCATCACCATCGGCTCGACGTACAGCTGCGTCCACACGAGGCTGCGCGCGAGCGCGTGCGGCGGGCAAGTCACGATGGCCGCATCCAGCAGGCCCTTGTCGACGCGCTCGGCGAAATCGCTCGACTTGCCGGCGAACAACTTGACTTCCAAGCCCGGGTTCTCGCGCTGCAGCGACCACAGCGCATCGGCAAAGGCGCCCATCAGCGTCGAGACCAGCGCACCCATGACCACCGTCCCGACCAGCGCGCCGTCGTCGCGGTAGCCGACCAGCTCCTCGTAACGCAGCACCAGGTCCTCGATGCGCGCGACCGCACGCCGGCCGGATGTGTTGAGCACGACCGAACGGCCACCCCGGTCGAACAACGGCTGCCTCAGGCTCTGTTCCAGCGCACGCATCTGCAGGCCGACGGCCGCCGCGCTCAGGCCGATGGCGCTGCCGGCTGCCGCGAAGCTGCCATGCCGCACCACGGCAAGGAAGGTCTTCATCGTCCGGATCGAACTCATTCAAAAGGATTCTTTTATGGTCGGCGAAGAATAATTCGTTTTTCCTTCAGCGCAAGCCTTCCCACAATGCCGGCATGCTCGGCAGTCTGCAGGTGAAGGTCTGGCGCGGTGGCGCCGACGGCGGTTTCTCGTCCTACGACGTGCCGCGCCAGCCCAGCCAGACGGTGCTCGACGTCGTCACCTACATCCAGCGCCGGCTGGAGCCGACGCTGGCCTACCGTTTCGCCTGCCGTGTCGGCATGTGCGGCTCTTGCGCGATGACGGTCAACGGCGTGGCACGCTGGACCTGCCGCACCCACGTGGCCAAGGTGGCCGACGGCGACGCGCTCGAGATCGCCCCGCTCGCCAACCTGCCGGTGGTAAAGGATCTCGCCTGCGACATGAGCGAGTTCTTCGACAAGTGGGCACGCGCGAAAGGACGCTTCCAGGGCAGCAAGACGCGCCGCGACGAGTTCGCACGGGTCGACCCGGCTTCGGCCGAGCGCATCGCCGCCAACGCCGGCATCGAGTGCATCGGCTGCGGCATCTGCTATGCGTCGTGCGACGTCGTGAGCTGGCGCCCGGACTACCTGGGCCCGGCCGCGCTCAATCGGGCCTGGACGCTCGTCAACGACGTGCGCGACGTCGATCAGGCGCAACGGCTGCACGCGGTGGCGGGCGACGCCGGCTGCCACGCCTGCCATTCGCTGGGCTCGTGCACCGAGCGCTGCCCGAAGGCGATCTCGCCGACGGCCAGCATCGCCGGGCTCAAGTATCTGAGCGCGCGCCGCGCCTTGCGCGGCAAGCTGTGATGGGGGCGCCACAAGGCACGGCCGCAAGCACCGACATGAGTTCGATCACCACGCAGACGCGACTGTGGGCCTTGCAGCGGCTCAGCGCGATGGCGCTGTCGCTCTTTGTCGCAATCCATCTGGTGGGCATCATCATGGCGGTGCGCGGCGGACTGAGCGCCGCCGAGATCCTCGCCCGCACCCGGGGCAACTGGGCGGTGGCGCTGTTCTACGGCGCGTTCGTGCTGGCCTGTGCCGTGCATGTGCCGATCGGGCTGGCCCGCGTCGCCGAGGAATGGCTGGGCTGGCGGGCATGGCCGGCCAACGCGGCGGCAGCCGTGGCGGCGCTGCTGCTCGCGATCCTGGGGTTGCGGGCCGTGTACGCGGTGGTGGCATGAAGGCGCGCGGGCGCCCTGTCCCACTGCGCCGCAGCGGAGTGCGCGCGCGCAATCACCCGTCGTGGTGGGCCTTCTTCGTGCACCGCTGCTCGGGCATTGCGCTGGCCGCCTTCCTGCCGCTGCATTTCTGGGCCCTCGGCGAAGCGCTGCACGGCGCGAGTGCGCTCGACGGCTTCCTGCGCGTCACCGAGCAGCCGCTGTTCAAGTTCGCCGAATGGGGCCTGGTGGTGCTGCTGAGCGTGCACCTGGCGGGCGGACTCAGGGTTCTGGTGCTGGAGTTCAGGCCCTGGACGGGCCTGCGCAAGAACTGGATCGCGGCCACAGCCGGCCTGGCGCTGGCGGCCGGGCTGTCGTTCGTGCTGGCGCTGGCGGGCTGACGGGCCGACGGCATGCATGAGGCCACACCCACCACGCCCGCCGGCGGTTGAACTGCAGGAGGTCGTCTTGAGGATCGATCTGGCCGCCGTCGAGGAGACGGCCAAGGAGCTGTACATCCGCGCGCTGAAGATCCTGCCGCCGGACATCAAGGCAGGCTTCGCCCGCCTGAGCGCCGGCGAGACCGACCGCACCGCGCAGGGCGTGCTCGCGACGATGGTCACCAACATCCGCGTGGCAGAGGACACGCGCAACCTGCTGTGCCAGGACACCGGCATCCCGATCTACAACGTGCGCATCGGCCGCGGCGTCGAGGTCGACGGCCACGACCTCGCGCAGGCGATCCGCCGGGGCTGCGAGCGGGCCACACGCGAGCACCCGCTGCGCTCGTCGGTGGTGCACCCGATCACGCGCAAGAACGAGCACACCTCGTGCGGCATCGAGGTGCCGGTGCTGCACTTCGGCTTCGACGAGCGCGCCCAGACGCTGGAGATCGAGATGATCCCAAAGGGCAGCGGCTCGGAGAACAATTCCTTCCTGAAGATGGCGATCCCGGCCGAAGGCATCGACGCGATCAAGACCTTCGTCGTCGACTGCGTGATCGCCGCCGGCGGCAAGACCTGCCCGCCGACCATCGTGGGCGTGGGCATCGGCGGCAGCTCCGACCTGTGCGTGGCGCTGGCCAAGCGCGCCGCCACGCGCGCGCTGGGCAGCCGCTGCGCCGACTCCGAAGGCGCGCAGCTCGAGGCCGAACTGGGCCAGGCCGTGAACCTGCTCGGCGTGGGCCCACAGGGGCTGGGCGGCGACTCGACCGCGTTCGCCGTGCACATCGAGCTGGCAGCGACGCACATCACGATGAATCCGGTGGCGGTGAACATGCAGTGCCATTCGGCACGGCGCGCCACGGCCACCTTCACGCCTGCGGGCATCTCGTTCGGATTCTGATCATGGCCCACCACGAGCTCACGACGCCGCTCACCGAGCAGCAGATCCGGCAGCTGCGCATCAACGACACGGTGACGCTCCAGGGCACGCTGTTCGGCATCCGCGACGCCACGCAGATCGCGATGTTCGACCACGGGCGCACGACGCGCTTCGACCTGCGCGGGCACGCGGTGATCCACACCGCACCCAACGTGAAGAAGGTCGGCACGAGTGCCGAGCACCCGTCGGGCTATGCACCGATCTGCATCGGCACGACGACCTCGGACCGCATGGAGCGCTTCACGCGCCCGCTGCTGCAGAGGGAGGGCGTGCGCATCGTCATCGGCAAGGGCGGGCTGCGCGAGGCCTCGCTGGCGGCGTTCCGCGAGCTGGGCGGGGTGTATCTGGCGATCGTCGGCGGCACCGCCGCGCTCGAGACCACCTGGATCGAGCAGATCGAGGAAGTCGACCTCGACGACCTCAACCCCGAATCGCTGTGGAAGTTCCGCATCCGCGACTTCGGCCCGCTGCTGGTGGCGATGGACAGCCACGGCGCCAGCCTGTACGACACGGTCCGGCACGATGTCGAGGCGCGCCGCGCACGCGTGCTGGCCGGCCTGGGCGTGCGCACGACATGAAGCTGCGCCACCTCAAGACCGACGTCCTGATCCTCGGCTCGGGCGGCGCCGGGCTGTTCGCCGCGCTGCACGCGCACCAGACGGCGCCCGAGCTCGCGATCACCGTGGCGGTCAAGGGCCTGCTGGGCAAGTGCGGCTGTACACGCATGGTGCAAGGCGGCTACAACGTGGCGCTGGCCGCGGGCGACTCGGTCGAGCGCCACTTCATGGACACGATCGAGGGCAGCAAGTGGCTGGCCAACCAGGAGCTCGCCTGGGCGCTGGTCAACGGCGCCGTCGAGCGCATCCACGAGCTCGAGAACGAGCTCGGCTGCTTCTTCGACCGTAATCCCGACGGCACCGTGCACCAGAAGGCGTTCGCCGGCCAGACCTTCGACCGCACGGTGCACAAGGGCGACCTGACCGGCATCGAGATCATCAACCGACTGGCCGAACAGGTCTGGTCGCGCGACATCGGCCGGCTCGAGGAGCACCGCGCGGTTGAGCTGGTTCCCAGCGCCGACGGCGCCGCCATCGCCGGCGTGCTGATGATCGACATGCGACGCGGCGACTTCGTCTTCGTGCAGGCCCAGGCCGTGCTGCTGGCCACCGGCGGCGGGCCGACGATGTACAAGTACCACACGCCGTCGGGCGACAAGAGCTGCGACGGGCTGGCGATGGCGCTGCGCGCCGGCCTCGCACTGCGCGACATGGAGATGGTGCAGTTCCATCCGACCGGCCTGCTCGCGGGGCCGGGCACGCGCATGACGGGAACGGTGCTCGAGGAAGGCCTGCGCGGCGCCGGCGGCCAGCTGCTCAACGGCGCAAAAGAGCGCTTCATGCAGCGCTACGACGAGCGCGCCGAGCGCGCGACACGCGACATCGTCTCGCGCTCGATCTACGCGGAGATGCGCGCCGGGCGCACCTCACCGAACGGCGGCGTGTACATCCAGATGCACCACCTGGGGCCCGACAACGTGCGCCGCCTGTTCAAGGGCATGGTCGAGCGCTGCGCGGACTGCGGCTTCGATCTCGCCGGCGGCCTGGTCGAGGTCGTTCCGACAGCGCATTACATGATGGGCGGTGTCGTGTTCGACGTCGACTGCCGCACCGAACTGGCAGGCCTGTACGCCGCCGGCGAGGACACCGGCGGCGTGCACGGCGCAAACCGCCTGGGCGGCAACGGCGTGGCCAACTCCACCGTCTTCGGCGGCATTGCGGGCCAGAGCATGGCGCACTGGGCACGCAGCTGCCGCGGGCACCGTGAACCGGACCGGGCGACGATCGAACGCAGCATCGCGGCACACGAGGCACCCTTTGCGCTGACCGCGGGCGATCTCGAGCCGATCCGCGACGCGCTGTTCGAATGCATGTGGGACGACGTCGGCATCCTGCGCAACGCCCAAGGGCTCGAGCGCGCCGCCGAGCGCCTGCGCGAGCTCGATGCACGGCTGGCGCGCACCGGGGTGGCGGCCGGCGACCGCGCGTTCCATCTCGGCTGGCACGACTGGCTGAACCTGCGCAGCCTGATCTCGGTAAGCCGCGTCGTCGCCGCGGCCGCATTGGCGCGCGAGGACTCACGCGGCGCGCACTTCCGCGAGGACCACCCCGGTACCGGCAATCTGGCGCAGTCGAGCTACACGGTTGCGTACTGGCACGACGGCGCCTTCCAGATCGATCGCGAGGCCGTTCGCTTCACGCGGGTGCAGCCCGGGCACAGCCTGCTCGTACCCGAAGCCGGGAGCTGATCGATTCCTGGCAGCCGGACACCTGCACACCAAGCGGCCGGGCACCCGCTGGCACCGTGCCCGGCGCTGCTGGCGCAGCGCGCGCCTGGCGGTCGCACGCGCGCAATCGCGAAACGGCTGCCCAGCCGCCGCGCCGGGCTGGCTGCGCGGTCTCGCCACGTCTAATTCACATGAATCATCTAGTTGCCTCGCACGATCGGCTCGTCTAGCATCACCCGACTTGGGGTGCGGCGTCCGCGTACCCGTCTGCGCAGCGTGGGCTTGCACCGCCCAGCCGCCGCGACGTCTCGACAATCCCACGGCCACCGCAACAAAGGAGACTGCCATGCGCATCCGCACGCTACTGGGAACTGCGCTCATCGCCGGACTCACGATGACCTCGACCGCGCGCGCCGAACTGAGTGAGCTGAGAGTGGCACAGCAATACGGCATCAGCTACCTGCCGCTGATGATCATGGAAGACCAGAAGCTGATCGAGAAGCAGGCGAAGGCCATGGGCGCCGGCGACGTCAAGGTGAACTGGTCCAAGTTCGCCGGCGGCAACGTGATGAACGAGGCGCTGCTTTCGGGCAGCCTGCATTTCGCCTCGGGCGGGGTCGGCCCGATGGTCACCCTGTGGGCGCGCACCAAGGGCAACTACGACGTGAAGGCGGTGAGCGCGATGAATTCGATGCCGCTGTTCCTCACGACGAACAACCCGAACGTGAAGACCCTCAAGGACTTCACCGACAAGGACAAGATCGCCTTGCCCGCGGTGAAGGTGTCGATCCAGGCGGTGACGCTGCAAATGGCCGCCGAGCAGGCCTTCGGCGAAGGCCAGCAGAACCGCCTGGACAAGCTCACGGTGACGATGAGCCACCCCGACGGGATGGTCGCGCTGCTGTCGGGCGCAAGCGAGATCACCGGACACTTCACGTCGCCCCCGTTCCAGTACCAGGAACTCGAAAAGCCGGGCATCCGCACCGTCGTGAGCTCGTACGACGTCCTGGGTGGCCCGGCGACCTTCAACCTGGTATGGACGACCACCAAGTTCCGCGCCGAGAATCCCAAGCTGTACGACGCCTTCTACAAGGCGTTCGCGGAATCGATCGACATGATCAACAAGGACAAGAAGTGGGCTGCCGAGACCTACCTGCGCCTGGCCAAGGACAAGAGCTCGGTCCAACAGATCGTGCAGATGCTCGAGGATCCGCAGATGGTCTTCACGACCACGCCGAACAACGTCATGAAGTACGTCAACTTCATGCACAAGGTCGGCTCGATCAAGGTCATGCCCGATTCGTGGAAGGACATGTTCTTCCCGAACATCCATGATCAGCCCGGCAGCTGACGGATCCGGCGCGGCCCCGCTGCACGCACACTGCCGATGAGCGTCGGACCGACACCTGCCCCGCTGCTCGACGTCAAGGGCGTCACACTGCAGTACAAGACGACCGAGCACCTGGTCACGGCCACCTACCGAGTCGATTTCCAGGTGTTCAAGTCGGATCGCTACGTGCTGCTCGGCCCTTCGGGCTGCGGCAAGTCGACCCTGCTCAAGGCCGTGGGCGGCTACCTGCAACCCACCGAAGGCGAGATCCGCCTCAAGGGTGCCAAGGTGAGCAAGTCGGGTCCCGACCGCATGATGGTGTTCCAGGAGTTCGACCAGCTGCTGCCTTGGAAGAGCGTGCGCGACAACGTCATGTTCCCGCTGCTCGCTTCGGGCAAGCTGAAGGGGCGTGCGGCGGCCGACAAGGCGATGCAGTACATCGACAAGGTGAACCTCACCAAGTTCGCCGACCACTTCCCGCACATGCTGTCGGGCGGCATGAAGCAGCGTGTGGCGATCGCACGCGGCATGGCGATGGAGCCCGACGTGCTGCTGATGGACGAGCCCTACGCTGCGCTCGATGCGCTGACGCGGCGCAAGATGCAAGACGAGCTGCTGCAACTGTGGGACGACACTCACTTCACGGTGCTGTTCGTCACGCACTCCATCCCGGAAGCGATCAAGGTCGGCAGCCGCATCCTGCTGCTGTCGCCGCATCCGGGGCAGGTCAAGGCCGAGCTCGCCAGCGTGCCCCGTGATGCCGACGCCGAGGCCACGAAGGCGCTGGAAACCAGGATTCACGACATGCTCTTCGCCGACCAGATCGAGGAGCAGGAGGCCAAACATGTCTAGCAAGGATGCGGTGCTGGTCGCGCGCCCCGACATTCGGCACGAGACGGTGGATGCCTCGGCCTTCGGGGTCGTGGAAAAGCCGCTGTCGCCGTTCGAGCGCGTCTACAACCTCGCCAGCGTGCGCAAGGGGTTCATCCTGCTGGTGCTGGCCCTGGCGTGGGAGATCGGTGCCCGCATCCTCGGTAACGACCTGCTGTTCCCGAGCTTCAGCGCCACCATGAGCGCGTTCGCCCGCGACATGTTCCTCGGCGACCTGGCGCTCAAGGTCTGGACCTCGATCAAGGTGCTGCTATCCGGGTACGCGATCGGCATCGCGCTGGCCGCACTGCTCACCGCATTCGGCATCAGTTCGCGCATCGGCACCGATTTCCTCGAGACGCTCACCTCGATGTTCAATCCGCTGCCGGCCATCGCCTTGCTGCCGATCGCGCTCATCTGGTTCGGGCTGGGCAACGGCAGCCTGATCTTCGTGCTCGTGCACTCGGTCCTGTGGGCGGTGGCGCTGAACACGCACTCGGGCTTCAGCGCCGTCTCCAACACCTTGCGCATGGTCGGCCGCAACTACGGCCTGAGCGGGATGAACTACGTGCTGAAGATCCTCATCCCCGCGGCGTTCCCGAGCATCCTCACGGGCCTGAAGATCGGCTGGGCTTTCGCCTGGCGTACATTGATCGCCTCGGAGCTGGTGTTCGGCGTCAGCTCGGGCTCGGGCGGGCTGGGCTGGTACATCTACGAGAACAAGAACCAGCTCGAGATCGCCAACGTGTTCGCGGGCCTGCTGACCGTCATCCTGATCGGCCTGCTGGTCGAGAACTTCATCTTCCGCACGCTCGAGCGGCACACCGTGCGCAAGTGGGGCATGCAGCACTGAGCGAGCACGAGCCTGCAACGCGTGCCTGGCGCGACGCTGCACCACGCGCACGCGCATGATCGGCGCCGGGCGGCTGCGCGAGCCTCGGGCGGCACGCTCAGCCCCTCGCCACACGCCATGTGATGCCCGGGCTCGCCGCTCTGCCGGCCGAGCAGATCGCGGCCTTGCTGGCCGTCACGCTGCTCGGCGGTACGCTGCGCGGTTTTGCCGGCTTCGGCTCGTCGCTGCTCATCGTGCCCGCGGTCGGCCTGATGTTGGGGCCCAGGGTGGCCGTCGTCATCGGCACGCTGCTCGAGGCGCTGGCCACGGCCATGCTCGTGCCGTCGAGCCTCGCGCACATGGGCCATCGGCGCGTGTGGACGATGGGACTGGCATCGTGCGTCGCCATCCCGCTCGGGCACCTGAGCCTGCTCGCCTTGAACCCAGCCGTGAGCAACGTCGCGATCAGCGCCGCGGTCGTCGTGATGACGGTGTTGGTGTGGCGCGGCGCCATGCCGGCGCTGGGCGCGCAGCGACGCGCCGACGTCGGCGTCGGCCTCGTCTCGGGCTTTCTCACCGGATTCGGCTCGATCGGCGGTCCGCCGCGCGTCCTGTATTTCCTTGCCGATCCTCGTGCGGCCGTGTACAAGCGCGCCGACATCATCGGCGTGAGCGGCATCGCCCAGGCCGCGGCCATCGTCTCGATGCTCGGCTTCGGGCTCCTCACGCTTTCGGGTGCAGGCGATGCCGCGCTGCTGGCGCCGGTGTTCTTCGGCGGCGGCATGCTCGGCAGCCGGCTGTTCCGGCGCGCCAGCGACCGCACCTATCAACGCGTCGCCATCGCCGCCCTGTTCGTCGCGGCCACGACGCTGCTGGGCGTCAATGTCGCGCGCATCGCGCTGTGATCCGCAGGAGCGGACGGCGAGCAGCCAAGCGCGCGGCCGGCTGCCGTCACACGCGCCCAGCGCCGCGGCGGGCTTGCGCCGGAGGCGGCCGGCGGCGCGAGCGCAGTCGCGCCCTCAAAGATTGCGCAGCACCAGCGTCGCGCCACCGACGACGAGGATCGCCCACACGGCCTTGACGACGTGCTGCGCGGGCAGGCGGTGATGCAGATGCGTGCCGAGGGTCATCCCGGCCAGCGCGCAGGGCAGCATGAGCAAAATCAGCAGCAGCAGCCCGGGCGGCGAGAACAGGCCCGCGGCGACGAACGAGAAAAGCCGTGCCAGCGCACTCACGAACAGCAGCAGCGAGACCGTCGCGCGCAGCCGGCTCTTGTCCTGGACGCGGCGGGCGAGATAGATGGTGTAGATCGGCCCGCCGGTGCCGAACAATGCACTGAAGACGCCGCCCAGTGTGCCCAGCGGCACCGCCCAGCCCGGCCGGATCGGCGCGGCCGCGGCCCGCACCAGCAGGCTCCAGGCGGCAAACACGAGGACGAAGACGCCCAGGACCAGCAGCAAGGCGCGCTCCGGCGCATTCACCAGCACCGTCACACCGAGCACGATGCCGACCAGCATGAACGGCACGAGGCGCAGCAGTTCGCCGCGATCGACCGATCGGCGGTTGCGCACGCCGATGGCAATGCCGCCGACGAGGTCGAAGATCAGCATCATCGGCAAGGCGATGCGCAGCGGCAGCAGGTGCACCAGCATCGGCATCGCCACCATCGATGCCCCGAAGCCGGTGAGACCCACCACCGTGTAGGCAAACAGCAGCACACAGGCCACCCCGACCAGGATCTCGACGGGGAAGTTCATGCCCATTCCGCGGCTGCGCCGACGCGCCGCACTCGGGGCGGCCGCAGCGCCAGCGCCTCGAGCGGGCACTCAGCGCGGCCGGCGCGGCCGGCGCGGCCGCACACCCGGCGCTCGCCGCACACCGGAGCTGACCACCCCGGCGCGCACGCGGGCGACATCGGCGCGTCGATCAGGCTGCCAGCGACTCGAGCTGCGCGGCCAGCGCGTCGGGCACCTCGATGCCTTGCGCCTCGGCCTGCTGTCCAAGCTCGACCCGCCGCTGGCCCGGCAGGCGGACCTCGGGATCGAGCTGCATCGTCGCGACGAGCGTCTCCATGCGCTCGTGGAAGACCTCGCTGCCGGCCAGTGCATCGGGATCGATCACGACAAAAGCCTGGCCGAGGTGCGGCCGGTTGCCCGCTTCGGAGAAGAAGGAGTCGGCCTCGAATCCGAACGCCGCGCCCGTGAGGGCGCAGCACAGCAACTCGACCATGAGCGCGAGCATCGCCCCCTTGAGCCCCCCGGCGGGCAGCATCAGGCCTTCGAGGCCGGCCTTCGGATCGGTCGTCGGACGGCCCTCCTTGTCGAGCGCCCAGCCCGCCGGGATGGGCCTGCCTTCGCGCGCGGCGACCATCAGCTTGCCGCGCGCCACTTCGGACAGCGACAGGTCGATCACCAGCGGCGGCGCAGCGCGCCGCGGGAACACCGCTGCAATCGGGTTGGTGCCGAAGATCGCGCGCCGCCCGCCCCAGGCCGGCATCGCCGCCGGCGAGTTGCCGAAGGCCAGGCCCACCATGCCGGCAGCGGCCACCGGCTCCAGGTGCCACGCCGCAGCACCGAAGTGATGGCTGCGCGTGACGCCGGCGAACGCCGCGCCGCCGGCGCGGGCGCGCGTGATCGCCTCACGCACCGCCAGTGCGCAGGCGCCGAAGGCCAGCCCCTCGCCGGCGTCCACCAGGCAGGCGGCGGCGCGTGAGCGAACGACGGTCGGCTGGGCGCTGCCATCGACGCGCCCACTGCGCAGATGCCCTGCGTACTGGGCGACACGCGCCAGCCCGTGCGAGCCCAGGCCCTGCGCTTCGGCCGCCACGAGTGCGGCCGCGGCCATGCGTGCCATTTCGGGCGCAGCGCCGGCTCGCTGCAGCGCGGCACTGGCGAGTTCGTTCAACCGGGCAATGGACAGTCTGGCCATGGGAGAGTTCCGGGCGGCGCAGGCGGTGCCGCATGCACGTGGGCCATCGAAGCGGCCTGCCGCTCAGGTGCGGCAGGCCTGCAGAAAGCCACCGACGCGTTCGGCCACGAGTGCACTCACGCGTTCGTTCGATTCGCGGGTGACGCCGCCGATGTGCGGCGTCAGGATCAGGTTCGGTACGCCTGCGAGCGCCGAGCCGGCACGCACAGGCTCGACGGCGAACACGTCCAGCGCGGCGCCAGCGAGGCGCCCCGCGCGCAACGCCGTGGCCAGGGCTTCCTCGTCGACGACGCCGCCGCGCGCGGTGTTGACGAGCACGGCGCCGGCTTTCATGCGCGCCAGGTGCGCGCCGTCGACGAGCCCGCGTGTGGCATTCGTGAGCGGCACGTGCAGGCTCACCACATCGGCCTCGGCCAGCAGCGACTCGAGCGTGCACGGCGTGACGCCGGATTGCGCCCACACGGGCGCGTCATGCGCCAGCACCGGGTCGTGCGCGAGCACCCGCATGCCCAGGGCCTGCGCCAGCCTGGCCGTGGTGCGCCCGATGTCGCCGAATCCGATCAGACCCATGGTCTTGCCTGCCGTCTCGCGCCCCTGCGACAGCCGCTGGCGCGGCCAGTGCCCCGCCGCCACCTCGGCGCTCGAGAAGAAGGCCCCGCGCAGCAACAGCATCGTCGTGGCCACGACATATTCGGCCACGGCCAGGCTGTTGGCGCCGAGGGCCGGGAACACGGCGACGCCGGCGCCCTCGCAGGCGGCCACGTCGATGTTGTCCAGGCCCACGCCGAGGCGGCCGACGGCGCGCAGCCGCGGTGCCGCCGCGAGCAGTTCGCGATCGACCTGCGTGCGGTTGCGCACGATCAACGCATCGGCGCCAGCGGCCTGCGCCAGCAGTGCCGGGCGATCGTCGACCAGCGCCGGCGCGTACTCGACCTCGAACGCCTCGCGCAGCGACTCGATCGCCGGCAGGTCCATGAACTCGCTGACGACGATGCGCATCAGGCACCTACCCCTCTGTCGAAAAGCCGCCGCGCACACCGGGCACGGCGTCGGGTGACGGCGGCCGCGTCGATCACGCCGACTCGTGGATGCGCGTGAGCACGAACTCGCGATGGCCGAGGGTCTCGGCCGAGGTCCAGCGCCCGTTGGCGGTGGCCAGCATCATCTCGAGCAGCTTGTCGCCGGTCTGGTCGAGATTGGTCTCACGCTGCAGCAAGCCCGAGACGTCCAGATCGATGTGCTCTTTCATCAGGCGGACCGTGCGCGGGTTCGCACACAGCTTGATCACCGGCAGGATCGGGTTGCCGATCACGTTGCCCTGCCCGGTCGGGAAGAAATGCACGACGTAGCCCGAGGCCGCGCACAGCGTCACCATCTCGGCCGCGGCTGAGGACGAATCCATGAACCACAGACCCGCATGCGTGGGCTCCTCGGCCTTGTCGATGACGCCGTCGACGGTGCACTTCTTGCCGATCTTCTGTATGTTGCCGAGCGCCTTTTCCTCGATCGTCGTCAGGCCGCCGGCGATGTTGCCCTTGGTCGGCTGCGATTCGGACAGGTCGGTGGTGCGCCAGCGGTTGATCATGTCCTGGTAGCGGTTGAACATGAACATGAAGCGCTCGCGCACCTGCTCGTTGGCGCAGCGCGCCGCGACGATGTCCTCGCCGCCGGTGATCTCGGAGGTCTCTCCGAAGCACAGCGTCGTGCCCAGCGGGTGCAGCTTGTCGAACGCGTTGCCCACGGTCGGGTTGGAGCCGCAGCCCGAGGTGGTGTCGGACTCGCCGCACTTGGTCGACACCCACAGGTCGGCGATCGGGCACTCGACGCGGTGCAGTGCAGTGGCGTGCTGCACGAACTGCTTGGCCGCTGCCGACGCGCGCCGGATCGTCTCGTGGTCGCCGTGGCCCTCGATGCCGAAGCCCACCACCGGCTTGCCGGTCTTGGCGATGCCGTCGACGATCTTCTGCGTCCAGCCCTCCTCGATGCCGATCACCACCACCGCGGCCACGTTCGGGTTCGAGCCGGTGCCGATGAGCGTGCGAAAGTGCAGGTCGAGGTCGGGGCCGAACTGCAGCCGGCCGTAGGGGTGCGGGATCGCCATGGTGCCCTTGATCGCCGCGGCCACCGCTTCGGCGGCGGCGTTGGACAGATCGTCCAGCGGCAGGATGACGACGTGGTTGCGCACGCCGACGCGACCGTTCTCGCGGCGGTAGCCCCAGAAGGTGGTGTTCTTGTCGATCACTGGCATTCGATGGCCTCTTTCGGTGGGATGACGACGACGCAGCGGCTTACCAGCGCTTGGTCTTGATGTTGTGCACGTGGGCGTGCTCTCCGGCCTTGATCGGCGCGACGACCTTGCCGATGTCGACGCCGTACTTGTAGACGGTGTCGCCGACGGCCATGTCCCGGAGCGCGACCTTGTGGCCGATCGGGATGTCCTGCGTGGCCTTGACGCTGGTCATCTTGTCGTCGTCCATGATCCAGGCCTCGAGCTGGGTGCCGGCCTTGATGCCCTCGACGACGGCCACCGCGACCGTGTCCTTGGCGTCGTGCAAAACCACGTGAATCATCGAGCGCTCCTTGACGTGAGTGGCAGGTGCGATGCCCGGCGCGCGGACACCACGGGGATGGGCAGACCCGGATGCTAGCCACCCGCCTCGACCAAGTCAACTAAATGATTCAACTCACCTAGCCCTTGAGTCGGCGGGCTGGCACAATCGCGGGCGCGCGCCAGGCGCGTGCCGGGCAGCCGCCGCCAATCGCCGCATGGACCGAGACGACGTCACCACCACCCCAACACGCGGACCGATCTACAAGGAGGTCAAGCGCAAGATGCTCGATGCGCTGGCCGCCGGCCAGTGGCGGCCCGGCGAGGCCATCCCGGCCGAACCCCGGCTGGCCGAGCGCTACGGCATCGCCATCGGCACGCTGCGCAAGGCGATCGACGAACTGGTGGCCGAGAACGTGCTGCTGCGCCAGCAGGGCCGCGGCACCTTCGTCGCCACGCATTCGCGTGAGCGCATGCTGTTCCTGTTCTTCAACGTCATCCGGCACGACGGCACGAAGGAGTATCCGCAGGTCGAACTGGTCGGCTTTCGCAAGGCGCGCGCCGACGACGAAACCGCCGAGCGGCTGCAGATCCCGCCACGCGCGGCGCTGTTCAGCTATCGCAACGTGCTGCGCCTGGGCGGCAAGCCGGTGATGATCGACGACATCTCGGTGCCGGCGGAGCTTTTTGCCGGACTGAGCGCCGAGCGGCTGCGTGCGCGCACGAATACGCTGTACCACCTGTACCAGCGCGGTTTCGACATCTCAGTCGTGCGCACGACCGAGACGGTGCGCGCGCTCGGCGCGCCCGAGGACGTGGCCGGGCTGCTCGGCGTGCCGGTGGCCAGCCCCCTGCTGCTGGTGCGCCGGGTGGCCTATACCCCGGAGCGCCGAGCCGTGGAATTCAGGCGCTCCTACCTCAACACCGCAGAACACGAGTACCAGCGCGAGCTCAGAGGTGGCCCCATCCGTCTGAACACGAATCGGGAGACGATACTAAGACACACATAAGTAAAGCCACATGCTGCAGGCTACGCAGCAGCGTAGAGACAAGAAGGCGTACGGAAGAAGCCGGCAACCGATTCGGGCAGGAACTGCAGGCGCCTGAGCGCACCATGAACGGCGGCCTTGAGTTCCTCTTTGGTCTGGCTGCCCAACTTGGCAACACGCGACTTGACGTTGTTCCAGACCAGCTCGTCCGGGTTGAGTTCGGGCGAGTACGGCGGCAGGAAAAACAGCTCGATGCGCTCGGCGTTCTCGGCGACGAACGCCCGAACCAGCTTTGCCTTGTGTGCAGGGTGTCCGTCCACGATCAGGAAGACTTTGCGCTGCATACCGACAAGCAGACGCTTGAGGAACTCCCGAAACACCGTTGCCGTGACCGTGCCTTCGACCGTCATGAATCGGAAGTGCCCCAGGGCGTTGACGGCCGACAGCATGTTGAAGCCGAAGCGTGCGCCGGTGGCCTTGACGATCGGGGTCTGGCCAACTGGTGACCAGGTCGTGCCGGCGTGGTGGTCCGAGCGCACTCCGGCTTCGTCAGCGAAGAAGATCAACGCACCTTCCTTCTTCGCCCGCGCCGCAATCTTGGGGTACTCCGTCTCCTGCCAGCTTTGCACCAACTCGGGGTTCTGCTGCCATGCGCGATATAGAGGGCGCTGCGCAGAAAAGCCCAGACGCTTAATCAAGCGGCCCACCGAGACCTCGGAGAGCCTGACGTCGAACTGCCTTGAAATGAGTTCGCGAATGAGCGCCAAGGTCCACAGCGCGTACTCGAACTTGAACTGCTGCGGCGTCTTGTCGCGGATCATTCTGGACAACCGCGCCATCGCCTTGGCGTCCAGCTTTGGCGGCGCACCGGCGATCGGCTTGGCCGCCAGCGCCTCCTCGCCACCGTAGTGGTACGCCGCAAGCCAACGGTAGATCGTGCGCCGATTGATCCCCAGGCCGCTGGCCACCGCCTCCGGGCTCTCGCCAGCCTGCACGCGCTTGACCGAATCCCTCCTCAGTTGCTCCAGGGCCTCGTGCGAATAGCTACGTGCATCAACCGTCTTCTTACAGCGCATGCGCGATTGTAGATCATGTGGCTTTACTTACGCAAGTATTAGTAAGTGGAAGTGCGCCGGGTTGACTGCGGCGCAGGGTTGTCCACGGCGGCGGGCGGGCGTCGCTTGCGACGAACGCACGACCGACGCGGTGGGCAACCCGTGTTGGCCGCTCATTGTGCCGCCCGTTCAGGCCGCTGCTTGCGTCGCCGGCAGCGACGCGAAGTACGCGCTGTCCGGTGTCTTGCCGCCGTGCGCCGTGTGAGGCCGTGCGGTGTTGAAGAAGTTCAGGTAGCGAGAGATGCCCTCGCGCGCGTGGCTCACGGTCTCGTAGGCTCGCAGGTACACCTCCTCGTACTTCACGCTGCGCCACAGCCGCTCGACGAACACGTTGTCACGCCAGCAGCCGCGCCCGTCCATGCTGATGGCGATGCCCTCGGCCTTCAGCCGCTCGGTGAACGCCAGACTCGTGAATTGGCTGCCTTGGTCGGTGTTGAAGATCTCGGGCTTGCCGAAGCGGGCGAGCGCTTGGTCGAGCACGCGCACGCAGAAGTCTGCTTCCATCGAGATCGACACGTCCCAGGCCAGCACCTTGCGGCTCGCCCAGTCGATGATGGCGGCCAGGTAGACGAAGCCGCGCGCCATCGGGATGTAGGTCAGGTCCATCGCCCAGACTTGGTTCGCGCGCTCGATCGCCAGCCCGCGCAGCAGGTACGGGTAGACCTGATGCGCCGGGTAGCGCTTGCTCGTGTTGGGCTTGCGGTACAGCGCTTCGATGCCGACGCGGCGCATCAGCGTGGCGACGTGCTTGCGCCCGACATCGAAGCCGCGCACCTTGAGCATGTCGCGCAGCATGCGCGCACCCGCGAACGGGTGCTCCAGGTGCAGCTCGTCGATGGCGCGCATCAGCGCCAGATCGGCCGCGCTCGTCGGCTTGGGCACGTAGTACACGCTGCCGCGGCTGATGCCCGCCAGCTCGGCCTGGCGCTTGAGCGGCAGCTCGTGCTCGCGGTCGATCATCGCTTTGCGCTCAGCAAGCCGACCCTGCCGAGCGCACCGGACAAAAAATCGATCTCCAGCGCCTGCTGGCCGATCTTGGCGTGCAGCACCTTCAGGTCGGCCTTGGGCTCGACCGGCGCCTCGCTGCCGAACACGCTGGACGCGCGCTCGAGCAGCTGCGTCTTCCAGTCGGTGATCTGGTTCGGGTGCACATCGTGCTGCTTGGCCAGTTCGGCCAGCGTCTTGTCGCCTCGGATGGCCTCCAGCGCCACCTTGGCCTTGAACGCCGGCGAGTGGTTGCGGCGTGGTCTTCTGCTCATGTTCTGGCTCCTTGTCAGCCCGCTCCTCGCGGGCCGTTCACAGGGCACAGTCTCCACTCATCGCTGTGTTCAGGTTTTCGGGGCCACCTCTCAGCACCTTCATCTGCGAGCCGCGCCGGTTGACGAACACGTACAGGTTGCCGCCGGTCGGATCACCCGCGAAGGTGGCTCGCACGATCGCATACAGCCCGTCGTAGGAACGGCGCGTGTCCACCGCGCGGCCGTACAGGTACACGCGCACGCGCGCTTCGGGGAAGAACATCGTCGCACCCCCTTCAGCGCCGCGTGAGCTGCAGCAGCACGCCGCCGCCCAGGTCGAGCTTCAGCTCCAGCGCGCCGGCGCCGCCACCGGCGCCCAGCAGGCTGCCCAGCTCGACGAAGCCCACCGCCGAGAGCGCACGCGCTGCTGCCGCCGTTCCCTGCCGCGTCGCCGCGACACCATCGTGATCTGCGTCATCCACCTCTGGCGCCAACGGTAGAAGCTCGTCGAGCTCAGCCCCTCGCTGGCGCAGAACGCCTGTATCGACGTCCCAGCCGCGTCGAAGCGGCGCATCACCTCTCGCCAGCTCGTCAGATCAAGTCGTCTGCGCTTCACCCCGCCCATCGCATCGTCCTCGCGTCGTTGCACATGAGCGCATTGTTCGAGGCAGCACGGCTCGGTGGAAGAACGCCGCGTGCTTACCGCTTACGTTGGTGCAGTAGTGTCCCAACGTCCTCAAGCGAGTCGCGGGTAAGTTGATGATCGGTCAGCGCTTTTCGCGCGCCCAGACTGGTCTCGATTTGAACTTCGAGCGCCAGACTTGCCGCCGTCTGCGGGGCTG
>JAFECX010000143.1 GCA_018241895.1 Pseudomonadota bacterium | reverse complement strand
GGCCAGGGCAAGATCGGCCAGGCCGCCTACTACAGCGGCAACAACACGCTCACCAACAACGGCCGCATCTCGGCCGACGTGGCTGGCGGCACGCTGACGCTGATGCAGCCGGCCTACAACGGCTCGGTGGTCAACAACGGCGTGCTCGACGCGCGCGACGGCGGCACGCTCGCCATCTCCACCAACGTCGACAACAGCGGCGGCCAGATCAACGCGCAGAACGCCAGCAACGTGGTGCTCGGCGGCATCACCATCAAGGGCGGCACGCTCGGCACATCGGGCAGCGGCGTGATCCAGGCCGTCAACAGCAGCGGCAACTTCCTCGACGGCACGACGATCGCTGGCACGCTGGACCTGACCGGCATCGCCAACTCGCGCCAGAGGCTCATCGACACCAATACGCTGAGCGGCGCGATCAACGTCGCCAACGGCGGCGTCCTCAGCCTGGACAGCGCCTACTCCGCCGGCAACGCGGTGGCCCTCAACGGCAGCGGCGTCGTCAACCTCAACGACGCCGGCGCGCGGCTGGCGATCGAAGGCGGCGGCAGCACCACGCTCGCGTCCACCGTGGTGGTGCGCGGCCAGGGCAATATCGGCCAGGCCCTCTACACCAGCGGCAACAACACGCTCACCAACAACGGCCTGATTTCGGCCGACGTGGCGGGCGGCACGCTCAACATCTCCGCGCCGGGCAACTCCGGCAGCCTGCAGGGCAGCGGCACGCTGCAGGTCATCAACGGCGGCACGCTGGCGCTCAACGCCGGCCCCGCCCAGCAGGGCCAGCTCGTGATCGGCGCGGCCGGCACGCTCAGCCTGCCGAGCAACCTGACGCTCTCCGGCGACTACACCAACGTCCAGGCCGGCAGCGGCAACAGCTTCGACCGCCGCGCCGGCGTCAGCGGCGCCGGGCAGATCCTGGCCGGCGGCGACGTGAAGCAGGCCATCACCGGCGCCAACGTCACGAACGGCAACACCGCCAACGCCACGCTCACGATCAACAACGTGCGCGTGGGCAGCAACACCTTCAACTACCAGGTCGGCAACGCCGGTACGACCGGCCCGACGCTGCGCGGCGCCATCCAGACCGCCGTCAACGGCGGCAACCTGAGCGACGCGCGCCTGAGCGGCTCGGGCGTCACGGCGGCCAACTACAACGCGGGCGGCCCCGGCGCCAACAGCGGCAACCTGTCGGTGGTCTTCAACGCCGCCAGCGCCGGCGTGCTGGCGCCGCTCAGCAGCCAGGTGCTCAACCTGCGCAGCAACTTCGACAACATCGCCGACCAGAAGCTCGCCATCGTCCTGGCCGGCGGCGCGGCGGCCTACAACACGGCGGTGGGCGCGGCCACGCCGACGCCGGTGACGATCGCCAACCAGCGCGTCGGCGGCAGCGCCGGCCAGACGCTGACGGTGGCCAACACGGCCGCTGCCGGCAACTACAGCGAAGACCTGCGCGCCAGCTTCGGCGCCAGCAGCGGTGCGGCGACCCACAACGGCGGCGTCGTCAACCAGTTGCTGGCGGGCGGCAGCGACGGTGCGATGATGAAGGTCGGCGTCGACGCCAGCAGCGCCGGCGCCAAGAGCGGCAGCGTGACGCTGAACTACCAGACCACCGGCACCGTGAACGGCGTCAGCAACGGCCTGGCGCTGGCCGGGGCGAACGCGCCGCAGGTCATCAACGTCAGCGGCAACGTCTACCAGGCCGCCAGCGGCGCCATCCAGACCGCGGCGCTGAACTTCGGCAACGTGCAGGTGGGAACGTCGGTGACGCAGAGCCTGGTGATCAGGAACACCGCCAGCGGGCCGGCCGGCTACGTCGAGGACCTGAACGCATCCTTCGCCACCGGTGTGGGCACCGATGCGCGCATCACCGGCAGCGGCAGCCTCGCCGGCATCCTGGCCGGACAGAACAGCAGCGGCGCCAACGGCAGCATGAACGTGGCCGTCGATACCAGCAGTGCGGGTTCGGTCAACGGCACCATCCGCATCAACTACGCCACCGCCGGCGCGGTGGGCGGCGTCAGCAACGGCCTGGGCAGCGCCGCAGCGGGCTTCGAGGACTACGCGGCGGCCGGCACCATCGTGCAGGGCAACGTCATCGACCAGGCCAAGCCCGTGATCAACGGCGTCGCCAACCCCGGCGCGGTGACGGTCAACCTGGGCAACGTGCGCATCGGCGGCGTGGCCAGCCAGACGCTGGCGGTGCAGAACCAGGCCACCGGCAACCAGCAGGCCTTCCTCAACGCCAGCATCGCCAGCAACGGCGCGCCGGTGACGGCGGCGGGCAGCTTCAACGGCCTGGCCGCAGGCGGCAGCAGCAACGCGCTGCAGGTCGGCGTCGACACCTCGGTGGCCGGCGCGCGCAGCGGCAGCGCCACCGTGAGCCTGGTGTCCGACATCACGGCCTACAACAACTGCGCGCCCAACTGCACGCTGAACCTGCCCAACCAGACGGTGAACGTGAACGCCAACGTGTTCCGCCTGGCCAGCGGCAGCGCGGCGCCGGCACCGGTCGACCTGGGCGCCTTCCGCGTCGGCGTCAACACGCCGGCCGCAGCCAGCCTGGGCGTCACCAACACGGCGGCGGCCGACGGCTACTCGGAGCAACTGGGCATCGGCAGCGTCAGTTCGGGCAATGCCCTCTTCACGGCCTCCAATGCGCTGGGCAGCGGCCGCGTCAACGCCGGCGCCACGGCGGCCGGGGCCATCGGCGTGGGCGCCGGCGCCGGGCTGGTGGCGGGCATCAACACCGGCTCGCTGACGGTGCAGTACGCCTCCGACGGCACGGCCAGCGGCACCGGTGGGGCCATCAACGCCAACAGCCAGCTCATCAACGTCAGCGCCAAGGGCTGGACGCCGGCGGCGGGACAGCTGAACGCGCCGGGGACGATCGACTTCGGCACCGTGCGCGTGGGCACCGCGCTGGCGGCGCAGACCGTGACCATCGCCAACGTGGCAGCGGCAACGGCGCTCAACGACACGCTCGAGGGCACGCTGGCGGTGGCCGGTGCGGGCTTCAGCGGCAACGGCGCCAGCGTCAGCGGCCTGGTGGCCGGCGGCGCCGGCGGCGCGCTGCAGGTGGGCATGGACACCAGCGCGGCCGGCGTGAAGAACGGCAGCGCGCAGGTGGCCTACGTGAGCCAGAACCCCGACCTGGCCGACTACGCGCTGGGCAACTCGCAGGCCGTGGCGCTGAAGGGCACCGTCAACGCGCTGGCCAGCCCGGTGTTCAGCCAGAGTTCCGGCAGCAGCAGCTTCAGCTGCGCGGCCGGCGTGTGCACGCTCGACCTGGGCACGCTGCTGCAGGGCAGCGGCACCACCAGCGACACGCTGAAGGTGACGAACGGCGTGGCCGGCCCGGCCGACGACCTGCTGGGCAGCTTCGACTTCACGGGCTTTTCCGGCTTCGGCAGCAGCGGCTTCGACCCCATCGACCTCGCCGCCGGCACCGAGATCGATGGCCTGACGCTGAGCCTGGACACCGCGTCGCTGGGCAACTTCTCGAGCAGCTTCGTGTTCAACGGCTTCAGCCACAACGCCTACCAGAGCGACTACGCGCTGGACGCGATCCGCTTCGTGGTCGCGGGCATCGTCGTCGCGCAGGGCGGCGGCAACGTGCCCGAGCCCGGTACGCTGGGCCTGCTGGCGGCGGCCGGGCTGGCCGGCTGGGCGACGCGCCGGCGCGGCCTGCGCGCGCAGCGGGCGGTGGCGCGATGAGCCGGGTGCAGCACGCCATCGTCACCGCGCTGGCCGCGCTGGCGCTGGTGCTGGTGGCCGCCGACCTGACGCTGGCCTCGCTGAATCGCGGGCTGCAGGCCGACATCGCGCTGCGCCAGCAGTACGTGCAGCAGTCGGTGCAGCTCGAGGGCCTGTACCGCGAGATCGTGCGCGCGCTGGCCGAGCTGGGCGCGCGCCACAACGACGAGGCCGTGCGCGCGCTGCTGCAGCGCCACGGCATCACCTACACGGTCAACGCGCCGGCTGCGCCGGCGCCGGCGGCCGCGCCGCGCAAGCCCTAGGAGATCGCGAACGTGCAGATGAGCAAGAGCGTGGTGCCGCTGGCCGCTTCGGGGCACGGCGGCGAGGGGCCAGGCGAGCAGGCCGAGGCGCGCCACGTCGGCGGCGTGCCGCCGCCGGCACGGGCGCAGCAGGAAGGGCCGCGGCAGGCGCAGGCGCAGGCGCAGGCGCAGCGCGCTCGGCGCGACGCCTTCGTGCCGCTGCTGCTGATGGCGCTGGCGCTGCTGCTGGCGTTCGGCTTCCAGGCGGCGCAGCTGCTGCGCGAGCGCCAGGCGCTGCAGGATGCCCACGCCGGCCAGCAGCAGACGGTCGACAACGCCGGCAAGCTGCGCGCCTCGCTCGATGCGCTGGCCGCCGACACGCAGCGCCTGGCCGACGCGGGCAACCCCAACGCCGCCTTGCTCGTCAACGAGCTGCGCAAGCGCGGCATCACGATCAATCCCGCAGCGCAGGCGGCCGCACCGGCGCCGGCGCCGGTGGCCTCGGGGACGCCGTAGCACGGAGGCTTCGGCCTGTGCCGCGGCCGGCGCGCCGACGCGGGGGCGACAGGCGCACAGCCGGCCGGGCCCGGGCGCGCCGGGCCGGCGGTCTCCACGCCCCGAATGCGGGGTGACGGGCGCGTTGTGCACAGGAGTGCCGGCCCCGGCGCGGTGGTTGCCCTTATGCTGTGCGCGGATGTCACCGATCGCGCCCCCGGCAAGCGCTGCTGCCTCCGCTGCCCCCGAGGGGCCCGCCCGGCCGCCGGTCGGCATGGCGGTCGGCATGGCGGTCGGGCCCGCGCGCTGGCGCGTGCGGCTGCTGGGCGCGGTGGAAGCGCACGGGCCGGCGGGCACGATCACGCGCTGGCCGTCGCGCGCCGTGGCGGCGCTGCTGGCGCGGCTGGCGCTGGCGCCCGAGCGCGCCCACCCGCGCGAGGAACTGGTCGAGCTGCTGTGGCCCGGCGTGGCGCTGGACATCGGCCGCAACCGTCTGCGCCAGGCGCTGTCGGCGCTGAAGACGCTGCTCGAGCCGCCCGGCCCGCACCCGGCGCCGGTGCTCGCGGCCGACCGCCACGCCGTGCGTGTGCTGCCGGGCGCGCTGGCCTGCGATGCGCGCGAGCTGCTCGCGCAGGTGCGGGCCGGCCAGCCGCTGGCGGGCGCCGCAGCCGCCGCGATCGACGAGCTGATGCCCGGCCACTACGACGAGTGGATCGTCGACGAGCGGCTGCGCCTGGCGGCGCTGTTCGAGCAGGCGCTTGCCGCGCCGCCTGCGGCGCCCGG
>JAFECX010000142.1 GCA_018241895.1 Pseudomonadota bacterium | reverse complement strand
CGACGCCGGCCGCGACGTGCCCGGCCGGCACGTGCTCGGCCGCGCTCTCGATGTGCCCGGTCTGGTCGTCGAAGTAGAAGTCGGGCTCGAACTCGCGCAGGAACTCGCCCTTGGCCAGTCCGCCGAGGAACATCGCCTCGTCGACCTCGATGCGCCAGTCCATCAGCGTGCGCACCGCGCGCTCGTGCGCCGGCGCGCTGCGTGCGGTGACGAGCGCGGTGCGCAGCCGCATCGAGCGCGAGGGCTCGCGCTGCAGCCGCTGCAGCGCGGCCAGCAGCGGCTTGAACGGGCCCGGGGCGAGCGGCGTCGCGGCGCGCTCGGACTCGTGGTCCTGGAAGGCCGCGAGGCCGTCGCGCTGGAACACGCGCTCGGCCTCGTCGGAGAACAGCACCGCGTCGCCGTCGAAGGCGATGCGCACCTCGAACGGATGCGCGGCCGAGGCGCGTGCGCTTTGCGGGTACACGCGTGCGGCCGGCACGCCGGCGTCGAGCGCGCTGGTCACGTCGGCCATGTTGGCGCTCAGGAACAGGTGCGCGCCCAGCGGCCGCAGATAGCGCCACGGGCTGCGCCCGCGCGTGAACACGCCGCGCTCGATCGGCAGTCCGTAGTGCTGCGCCGAGCGGAACACGCGCAAGCCCGAAACCGGGTCGTTGCGCGACAGGATCACGACCTCGACGCGTGGCTCGGCGCCGGCGTCGTTGAAGCCGAGCAGCTTGTTGACGAGCGAAAAGGCCACGCCGAGGCGCGCCGGCTGCTCGAGGCGTGCCAGCTGCAGCTGCATGTAGGCCGCGTCGTCGCCGGCCTCGAAGATGCGGTTCTCCTCCTCGAAGTCGAACAGCGCGCGCGAGGCGATCGCGACGACGAGCTGGCCGGCAAGCGAGGCGGGCATGGTGAGGGCGATCGTACGCGGCGCGGCGACGCGGGTCGTGGTAAACACCGCCGATCGGCACGTTCATGCAGGGCAGCTCGGTGGGCATTTCGCGTCGCAAGGCGGTGTCGAGCGTGCTTGCGCTCGGCGCCACAGCCGCACTGGTGGCCACGCGCGTGCGCGGCGAGCGCGCGGCGGCGGCGCCGGCGGATCGCATCCGCCCGCCCGGCGCGCTGGCTGGCGACACCTTCCTCGGCGCCTGCGTGCGCTGCGGCCTGTGCGTGCGCGCCTGCCCCTACGACGTGCTGCGCCTGGCCGGGCCGGGCGGCGCGATGCCCGTCGGCACGCCGTATTTCGTCGCCCGCAGCGCGGCGTGCCGGATGTGCGAGGACATCCCCTGCGTGCCGGCCTGCCCCACCGGCGCGCTCGATCACGCGCTGCTCACGATCCGCGACGCGCGCATGGGCACGGCCGAACTCAGCGACCCCGACCGCTGCCTGAGCGCCAGCGGCGCCGCGTATTGCGACAGCTGCTTCAAGGCCTGTCCGCTGCCGGGCCGCGCGATCCGCATGCAGCAGGGGCGCACGCCGCAGGGCGGAACGATCCGCCCGGCCGTCGATGCCGCGCACTGCACCGGCTGCGGGCTGTGCGAGCAGGCCTGCGTGCTCGACGACGCGGCGGCCATCACCGTGCGGGCGCGCGATGCGGCGGCGAGCTGAGCGCGACATGACGAGGTCGGCCGCCTTCGCACCGCTGCGGCGCCGCCGCTGGCTCGTCGCGCGGCGCGGCGTGCAGCTGCTCGTGCTCGGCACGTTCGTGCTCGGACCCTGGACGGGCCTGTGGCTGGTGCGCGGCACGCTCGCTTCGAGCGTCTGGTTCGGCGTGCTGCCGCTCACCGATCCCTTCGTCGCGCTGCAGGCCCTGCTCGCGCGCCACACGCTGGCGACGGCCGCGCTCGTCGGTGCGGGCCTCGTCACGGCGGCGTACGTGCTGGCGGGTGGGCGCTTCTTCTGTGCCTGGGTCTGCCCGATCAACCCGGTGACGGACTTCGCCGCCTGGCTGCGCACGACGTTGAAGCTGCCGAGCCTGCTCGGCCGCCACCGGCTCGATCGCCGCCTGCGCTACGCCGTGCTCGTGCTGGCGCTGGCGCTGTCGGCGCTGCTGGGCAGCGTGGCCTGGGAGACGGTCAACCCGATCACGATGCTGCATCGTGCGCTGGTGTTCGGCCTCGCCGGCGGCTGGGGTGTGGTGCTGGCGGTCTTCCTGCTCGATCTGCTCGTCGCGCCGCGCTTGTGGTGCGGCCACGTCTGCCCGGTGGGGGCCTTCTACGGCACGATCGGCCGCGTGGGCCTGCTGCACATGAGCACGCCGCGCCGCGACGCCTGCACGCAGTGCGGCGAGTGCTTTCGCGTCTGCCCCGAGCCGCACGTGATCGCGCCGGCGCTGCACGGCGCGGCGCAGGGGCGCGGGCCCGTGATCACGAGTGCCGACTGCACGCGCTGTGCGCGCTGCCTCGACGTGTGCGACGAGGAGGTGTTCGCCTGGCAGGGGGGCCCGGCGCGGCGCGCGAGTGCCGCGCGCCGCGCCGACGCCCCTGGTGCCCGGTGGCCGGCTGCGTGACGGCGGGCCTCCCGCGTGGCCGCATCCTCCCGCCTGCGCGGCGTGGGCCGATGCGTGCATCGAGCCGCGAGCAGCAGGCAGGCGCCCGACGTCCCGGCGCGTCGTGCGCCTGCTCGGCCCGGCCCTGCAACGGCAGGGGTGGCCGGCCGCACCGGCGCCGCCAGCCGGTTCTATCCTCCGGCACATGGCATCCGAACCTGCATCGCTGCGCATCGCGCGTGAACTGGCCCGCCGCTTGGCCGCGCTCGACTGGCGCACGCCCAGCCACGTCTACAACCCGCTGGACTACGCGTGGAGCGGACATCGGCAGTACCTGCTGCGCTACGGGCGCCAGCGCGGCCGCGTGCTGCTGCTGGGCATGAACCCGGGCCCCTGGGGCATGGCCCAGACGGGCGTGCCGTTCGGCAACGTCGCCGTGGTGCGCGACTGGCTGCGCATCGAGACGCGCCTGGCGGGCGAGCTTCCCGAGCAGCACCCGAAGTACCCGATCCTCGGGATGCGGTGCCATCGCAACGAGGGCAGCGGCCAGCGACTGTGGGCCTGGGCGCAGGAGCGGTTCGCGACGCCCGATGCGTTCTTCGAGCGCTTCTTCATCTGGAATTACTGCCCGCTGCTGTTCCTCGGCGCGGGCCGCAACCTCATCCCCGGCAGCCTCGATCGCCGCGAGCGCGATGCGCTGGACGCGGCCTGCGCTCCTGCGCTCAGGCGCGTGTTGCGCGCGCTGCAGCCGGCGGCCGTGGTCGGCATCGGCCGCTACGCCGAGGCCCGCGCGCAGGAACTGGCGGGCGAGGGCACCCGCATCGTCTACCTGCCGCACCCGAGCCCCGCCAGCCCGGCCGCGAATCGGGACTGGCCGTCGATGGCCGATCGCGCCCTGGCGCCGTGGCTGCCGGGGCGCGAGCGCCGATGACGCGATCGCCGAACCCTGCATTCGCGGTCCGCGCAGACGCCGCCGGCAGGGCGACCGGGCCAAGCGATTTGCAGCCTGGCTGCGCGGCCCGACAGCGCACCGCACTGGCGGCCCGGCGGCCGATCGCGGGCGCTTCGCCGCTGCCGGGCTCGGTGCGGTCGATGCGCCCGCCCGGCGACGGCACGTGCCGGGCGTGAGCCGCATCGTCATCGGCCGCAGCCCCGTGTCCGCTCCCGTGGCCGGCCCCGCGGGACCGCCGGTTCCGCGCGGCCGGACCCGATTGCAGAACACGACGGCCCGCGGCCTCAATCCGGCGCCGGTTGCAATATTCACGCGGCTGTCCGTCCTCGCCCCTCGCGCCGGGGCTGGCATGCAAGCTGCTTTCCGAATCGGGCACAGCGAGACGAGCGGACCATGGGCGCAGCGGGCTGGTGGCGACGCATCCTGGGGCGCGAGGCCAAGCCGCAACCGCCGCCGCCCCGGGAAGTCGACTTGCCCGGCGCCGGGCGCACGCGCATCGCGGTCTCGGTGGACTGTCTGGGCGCCTCGTGCCCGAGGCCGCAGTTGTTGGCGATGAAGGTCATGAGCAGGATGGCGGACGGCGAGGTGGTGGAACTGCGCTGCGACAGCGCCGCGGCGGTCGAGGGCTTTCCGGCGCTCGCGCACACCCTGCTGGCCACGCACCTGACGACGGTGCGCGACGGGCACGCCTGGCGCGTGTACCTGCGCAAGGGTCTTTGAGCCCGCAGCAAGGAGCGCAGCGCGTGGGGGCAGCGGCGATCGACAAGGGCGGCGTCTGGCATCGCGGGCGCTGGAGTGCGCTGGGCCTGCTGGTCGCGGTGCTGGCGGCGTCGTTGTGGGCCTACGCGGCCGACGCGCGCTGGTCGTACATCCTCGTCTATGCCTGGTTCGGCCTCGCCTACGGCCTGCTGCTGCAGTACGGGCGCTTTTGCATGGCCTCGGCGGTGCGCGACCTGTTCGCGGTGCGCGTGCCGCGCATGGCGGTGGGCATGATGATCGCCGTCGCGCTGTACGCGCTGGTCGCGGCCGGCGTGAGCCTGAGCGGCTTCAACACCTTCCATCCCAACCCGATCGGCTGGCACGTGCTGATCGGTGCCGCCATCTTCGGCTTCGGCATCGTGTTCACCGGCGGCTGCGCGTCGGGCTCGCTGTACAAGGCCGGCGAGGGCAATCTGGCTTCGGCGCTGGTCATCGTCTCGATCTCGTTCTCGCAGGCGCTGGTGGTCGGCAGCAAGGGCTTCGGCGACGCACTGGCGCCGGCGAGCTGGACCAAGTCGGCGCTCGCCAAGGACATGCCGGCCGAGCTCGACGTGACGCACGGCTGGTTCGACCTCTTCACCGCCGGCTACGTCTGGGATCTGAAGGCCGCCACGCTGGCGCAGCGGCTGGGCGTGGCCGATGCGTCGTGGCTCGCCGCCCTCGTGAACATGCTGGTGGTGGCCCTGCTGCCGGTGGGCCTGATCCTGCTGCTGCTGTACGCCGTCTATTTCCGGCCCGGCCACATGCGGCGCGCCAAGATCGCCAGGCCGACCTGGCGCGACCATCTGTCGGGCCTGTGGGCGATGGCCACCGCGTCGCGCAACACCGCGCTGGCCGGCGCCGGGCTGGGCATCCTCGCCGGGGCGCACATGTGGACCACCGGCGCGATGCGCGCGCACTTCAAGATCGACAACTTCGGCGAGCTGCTCGCAGCCATGCACCTGAAGCGCGGGCTGTCGATCCAGGACACCGTCTTCGATCCGGGCTACTGGTACATCACGACGCAGGAGGCGCAGTGGGGCGGCTGGCTGCTCGAGCGCGCGGGCGTGCCGCTCGGCGACAACATCTTCTTCGGCCTCGACAACGGGCTGCCGCCGCCGTGGCTCAACGCGCCGGGCTTCATGTCGATCGGCATCATCCTGGGCGCCGCGATGATGGCGCTGGTGCGGCGCGAGTTCCGCTGGAAGGTGCCCAACCTCGAGGGCGCGCTGTTCGCGCTCCTCGGCGGGGCGCTGATGGGCCTGGGTGCGCGCGTTGCGATGGGCTGCAACATCGGTGCCTTCTTCGCCACCGTCACCAACGGCGACCCGAGTGGCTGGATCTTCCTCGTCGGCATGGCGCTGGGCGCCTACGTCGGCGTGAAGATCTTCGCCTGGTGGATCGACTGGCAGAGCGCGCGCCGCGGCGACGAGCTGTCGCTGTCGTGAAGCGGCGCCGTGCGAGCACCCGATCCGGTACAGGAGGACCAGCGCGATGGCAGTGACGTTCAACCAGGTCGGTGCAGGCCAGTGGAAGCTCGACGTGTGCGGCTACTCGTGCCCGCATCCCCAGCTGTACACGCGCAAGGCGCTGCAGAAGATGGCCAGCGGTGACACGCTGCTGGTGATGTTCGACAACCCCTCGTCCGGTGAGTCGATCCAGGCCATGTGCGAGTCCGAAGGCAACGACATCGTCGAGCGCAGCGAGGATGGCGGCCAGTTCAGCTGGACGATCCGCAAGGGCTGAGCGTCGGGCAGTCGCAGGCATGCAGTTCGGACTCGTGATCACCGACCGGCGCCACGCCGCGCGTGCCGCGGCGCTGCTGGCCGGCGCCGCGGCGCGCGGCTGGGACGCGCGCTGCTTCCTCACCGACTCGGGCGTCTGTCTGCTCGAGCACGAGGGCTTCATGGCCGAGGCGCGCGCGCGACCCAAGAGCGTCGCCGTGTGCCGGCACAGCGTCGACGAACTGCTGCCGGGGCGCGACCTGGCCGCGCTGTCGGAGCACGTCGTAATGGGCAGCCAGTTCCAGGGCGCGAAGCTGGCGCAGTCGGCGCACGCCCTGCTGGTGCTCTAGCGCGCAAAAGGGGTTGCTGCGATGGCCAAGAAGATCCTCGTCGTCGCCCGCCACAAGCCGCTCGAGGCGCTGCGCGTGGCCGCCGGGCTGACGCTCACCGACAGCGAACTGAGCGTGCTCGCGATCGGGCCCCTGCCCGAAGGCGAGGCGGCCGAGGTCCAGCTCGAGGCGCTGGCCTTCGCCGACATCACGCCCGAAGCGCTCGCCGCCGATGCGCCCGACACCTGGGCCCACATCGCCGGCGCCATCGTCGCCAGCGACGCGGTGTACGTGATATGAGCGCCGCGCGGCCGTTCCGAAGGCGCTCATTCCCCCTTGGGGGGACGGCCCGCAGGGCCAAGGGGGCTTACATGAGCGCCGCGCGGCCGTTCCGAAGGCGCTCATTCCCCCGTGGGGGGACGGCCCGCCGGGCCAAGGGGGCAACATGACCACGGGCCGCAAAGTCCTGGTGCTCGAAGAAGGCGAGGGCGCCGCCGACCTGGCGCCGCTCGTCGACGCGCTGCACGTGCTCGGCGCCGTCGTGCGCCGCCAGCGGCTGGACGCGCCCGCGGGCGAACTGCTCGACGCCCTGGCCGACGGCTGGCTGCCCGTGGTGATGGGAGCCGCCCCCTGCCCCGTCCCCGATTCCTGAGCCGGGCTCGATCCCGTGCGCCGCCCACCCAGACCTTCGAAGGAGACACGATGAGCTCGATGCCCAGGATCTTGCGGATCGCGCTGGCTGCCGCATCGGTCGCCGTGCTGCTGCACGGCTGCGGCGGAGGCGGCGACGATGCCAATTCCATCGCGCGACGCATGACGGTGAATTCGCCGGCAGCGATCGCGCAGACCTCGGCCGACAACTACGACGACAACGTCAACGGCATCGTCAGCGGCGCCACGCTCGAGCGCTGGATGTCCGACTGGGCCAACCAGCGCCCGAGCGGCGTCACCGGCAAGCTCGTCATCCTGCAGGTGGCGGCCGGTCCCGCCGGCGCCGAGTACGTCAGGCCGAACGGCACGCAGGTCTTCACCTACCTGTCGCCCAGCAGCGAGTGGCTGCAGACGCGCGACAACGGCGTCATCGAGACGCAGAGCATGGTGCCCGACGGCGCGACGATGGACGCGCTGCTCAAGAAGTACAACATCGACCCGGCGCGCGACATGATCGTCGCCGCGATGGGCACGGGCAGCGCACCGAACGCCATGGGGCAGGGCCGCATCTGGTACGCGCTGCGCTACTGGGGCGTCGGCAAGGAGCACCTGGCGCTGCTCAACGGCGGCAACCAGTGGCTGAACGGGCACGGCATGACGGCCGGCGACTTCCAGGCGAGCGCGTCGGCGGCGCCGAACAACGGCAGCGCCAGCGTCAAGGACCTGCTGGTCGACAACACGCAGTTGCAGGCGACGGTGCGCGACGTGCTGGCCGTGCTGCCCGCGGCCGATCGCAACGTCACCACGAGCGGCATCTTCCTCTGGGACGCACGCAGCGTGAGCCAGTACACCGCCGGCACGCTGGTCGAGCGCGGCGAGGACACCGACTCCGACACCGCCGGCGTCCAGGCCTGCGCGTCGGCCTACTGCACGCCGCGCAATCCCGCCAACTACAACTGGACGTTCCAGAACAACGGCTCGCGCCAGGGCCACCCGTTCGGCGCGCTGCAGTTGCAGTACACCTACATGCTCGACTCGGGCAAGGGCTTTGCCTACAAGCCCAAGTCGGTGCTCGCGGGCTACCTGACGGGGGCGCCGGATGCGACGGGCATCGGCTTCATCGACGGCTCGCAGCAGCTGGTCGGCGCCGGCAACGGCTACCAGGAGGGCGACACGGTCTACACCTACTGTGAGACGACGCTGCGCGCCATGATCACCGGCATCACGAGCGCGGTCATCCTCGGCAAGCCGACGCGCTTCTACGACGGCGCGATGGTCGAGTGGAACTCGCTGTCGAACATCGCCGACAAGACGGGCCGCACCATCCTGCCGGCCGACTCGCCGTGGCGCACCGATGTGCGCTCGTACTTCCGCCCGGCGATGAGCACCGCCACGGTGGACACGCGCCACATCACCAATGCCTACGCCCGCAACACCGATCTCGTCGTCGACAGCGACAAGGGCTACAAGACCGGCGAGAGCGTGAGTACGGGCGGCGGCGGCCTGCCGGCCAATCCCTGCGGGGGCTGATCCCCGCGCGGCGGGAAGGCCGGCGCGAAGCGGATCGGGCATGACGGCTCGCTTCGCGCCGCGCCGGCTCACGTTCATCGCGGCGAGCGCAGCCGCGTTCGCCAGGGGGGTCGTGGCCGCCTGCGCGGCCGGGCTCGTCCTCGGAGCGTGCACGCGGCACGAGGGAGGTGCCGTCGACGACGCACGCTTCTTCGAACGCCATTGGGCCGATCCGCTCGCAGCGCAGGGGCCGCTGCCGGCGGGCCTGTCCGCGCTCGAGGCCTCGCTGGCGCCGCAGGCCTGCGGGCAGTGTCATGCGCAGCAGTGGCAGCAATGGCAGACCAGCCTGCATGCGCGCGCCGTCGGCCCGGGCCTGCTGTGGCAGCTGCACCTGATGGACCAGGCACAGGCCAACCGCTGCCTGCGCTGTCACGCACCGCTGGCCGAGCAGAAGGCGCTGCTCGCGCAAGCCATGGCGTGGCCGGCGCGGCCGGCGGCATCGGCACCGTCGTACGTGCCGCAGGATCTTGCACAGCAGGGCCTCGTCTGTGCCGCCTGCCACGTGCGCGGCCATCGCCGCATCGGCCCGGTGCCGCGCGGCGCTCGCGCGGGCGCGACGACGGCCGGCGCGCACGGCGGCTTCGTGGCGACGCCGGCGTTCTCCGACAGCCGCCTGTGCGCGCACTGCCACCAGTTCCCGGACGACGGGCCGCGCACCGCAGGCAAGCTCAACGAGGACACCTACGAGCAGTGGAAGGCCAGCCCCTTTGCCGCGCAGCGCAGCTGCCAGGACTGCCACATGCCCGATCGCCGGCACCTGTGGCGCGGCATCCACGACCCCGAGACCACGCGCAGTGCGATCGACGTCACCTTGCACGTGCAGCGCACGGCGCCTGGCGGCTACCTGGCCGCTGCCGTGGTGCGCAACGTCGGCGCCGGCCATCACTTCCCGACCTACATGGTGCCCAAGGTCGAGCTGCAGTTCGCGCGCGTGGCCGCAGACGGCAGCCGCACACCGCTGGGCACGCAGGTGATCGGCTGGAGCGTCGATACCGAGCTGCGCCACGAGACGGCCGACACGCGCATCCCGGCCGGCGCGTCGCGGCGCTTCGAGCTCGCCTTCGACGCACCGACGCCAGCGGGCTGGCAGCTCGAGCTGCGCATCGTCGTGCGCCCCGACGAGCACTACGAACGCACTTTCGCCCAGAGCCTGGCGCAGGGCGAGCGGTTGCCGCCAGCGGCGCTTGCGCCGCTGCGCGCCGCGTTCGAGCACAGCCGCAGCACGGCGTACGAGCTGATGCGGCTCAGCCGGGCGCCGCGCATTGCAAATTGAAAGATCGCGCGTGCGCGGCGCGCCCGTGCAACCGCGGCGACGATGCGCAGGCGGCGCAGCGCCTTGCAGCGGCGCGATGCGGGCCGTGGCACGTGTCGTGCTAGGTGGTTCGATGCATGGCACCGGCTTCATCCGCAGCGGCCGCTTCGGCCGCCTCGTCCGTCCGGCTCGTGCGCCGGCATTGGCTGGCGCTGTGCCTGCTCGCGGCGCTCGCGCCGCAGGCGGCGGGTGAACCGGCCGTCGCGCCACCGCGTCTGCGCTTTCGTTCGCGGCGCGCGGTGTGCGACTGCGGTAGCGACCTGGACGAAGAGGCCATCGAGAGCGCGCAGGCCGCACGCAGCGCCGCGGCTGCCTCCGCTGCGGCCGCCGAACGCCAGATGTCCGACGAGAGCAAGAGCCAGTCCGGCCCCACCACGACGAGGAGAACCGCACCGTGAATTCGAAGTCTTCCGAGCATCCGGGCCGCGCGGGCGCGCGGCGTGGCGGTATCTGGCTGCGGCCGTTGCGCCGCGCGGCTTCGCTGGCGCTGGCGCTGCTGCTGGGCCTCGCGCTGTGGACCTTCGGCGCGCCGCGCGGCACGCCCGAGGCGCCGCAGGGCACGCTCGCATGGGGTGACGAGGCCCTGCAGGCCGAGCCGGCCGCGACGGACACTGTGGCGGCCTGGCTGCCGCTGGCGCCGGCCAATGCCTGCGGCCTGGGCGCGTCGAGCTGCTTCAAGTGCCACAACGGCAAGCGTGCCGCATTGCCCACGGCCGATCCGGTCAAGGGGCCCTGGCACCTGCAGCACAGCAAGGTCAACAACTCGTGCGTCGGCTGCCACCACGGCAATCCCCGCGTGATGAAGGAGGACGTCGCGCACAACAAGCTGGTGGCCAAGCCGCGCGACGACACCGCCGGCAGCTGCGCCGGCTGCCATACCAGCGATCTGGACAAGGTGAAGAACGCCTACGCACAGGGAGGGAAGTGACATGCGCGTCGATCGAGCTTCCCTGTCTGGCGCCCGGCTGGCCGTGGCGGCAACGGCGGCCTTCGCCCTCGGTCAGGGCGCCGTCGCCGGGCCGACGATCGAGTTCGGCAACGGCCAGTCGCTGAACATCACCTATGCGGTGCAGGGCTGGCTGCAGACCAAGCACCAGCGCTTCGGCGGCGTCACGTCGGACACGACGGACTTCTTCCTGCGCCGCAACCGTCTGGCCTTCACCGGGCAGTACAACGACTACATCAGTCTGTACGCACAGCTCGAGGCCGGCGGCGACGGCAAGGACGGCCTGTTCGACCGGCCCGTGTTCTGGCGCGACGCCTACGTGTCGATCGACTGGACCGATGCCGTGCGCTTCATCGTCGGGCGCTTCAAGAACACCTTCTCGCGCGAGAACCTCGAGGCCTGCCTCGAGCCGCTGACGCTCGACCGCGCCGAGGTGCTGTCGTACACGCCGTGGGGCGGCACGCGCGACACCGGCGTGGCGGTGTGGGGCAACCTGCTCGATGCCACGCTGCAGTACCGTTTCATGATCGCCGACGGGCGCAAGGATGCCGAGCGCCCGGCCGACAGGCCGCGGCTGACGGCACGCGTGCACGTCAGCCTGTGGGACCCGGAGTACGACTACGGCTACGAGGGCACGTACCTGGGAACGAAGAAGGTGCTCACCTTCGGCGCCGCCTACGACACGCAGGCCGACGTGGCCTACGCGAACTACCTCTCGCGCGCCGGGCGCAAGAACTACAAGGCCTGGACCGTCGACGGCTTCATGGAACTGCCCCATGCCACCGGCGTGTACACGCTGTCGGCGGCCGGCTTCAAGTACGACACCGGCGGCGCCTTCGGCATGTCGCCCGACCCCAAGCTGCCGGCCAACTCGGATCTGAAGGGCTACTACGTCAAGGGCGGCTACATGCTGCCGGGCAAGCTCGGGCCCGGACGGCTGCAGTTCTTCGGCCGCCACGAACGGCTGAACTACGGCGTCAAGACCGGCAACGTCGAGTACTACGACAACCGCTGGAACAGCCTGGGCTTCAACTACTACATCGACGGCCAGCGACTGAAGGTGACGGCCGAAGTCGCCGAGATCAAGTTCGACCACCCGCACCCGGTGATCAAGGCGCTCGCCGACTACCGGCAGGCTACACTGGCGCTGCAGTTGATCTTCTGAGCCTGGCGGCGGGCCTGCCCCGACGCCGGCGCGGCGCCCCCCCGCACGGCATGCGGCAGCGCATCGATGACGACAGCGTCCGGCGGCGCGCCGGGCCCGCAGCTTCGGCCGTCCGGGCCCCGACGCACGACGACGCGCCGGCCGGGGAGACGGGCGAGATGAGCAGCGACGCGAGCCAGCAACCGATGCCCTTCGGGGCGCCGGCGTCGCGCCGCGAGGGGCTGCTGACGCGGCCGGTGCGCCTCGGGCCCTGGCTGCCGGTGCTGGCGGCATGGCTCGGCGCCGCGGTCTACGCCGTCGCCGGCCGACGCTGGCACGACGCCACGTTCGAGCTCGCGTTCGGTGCCGCCCTGGTGGCGCTCGTGTGCTGGCTGCTGGTGCGTGCCGCGGCCGAACTGGCGGCGCTGCGCCAGCTCGAGCGCGGCATCCACAACGCGCGCGAAGGCATCCTGAGCGCCAGCACGCCGCGCAACCTGACGTGGACCTCGGTGGGCCGCCTGATCCCCGAGCACGACACGACGGTCGCCGCGCTGGCGCTGATGTTTCGCACCGTCGAGGATTGCCAGACGCGCTTTCTCGAGGAGCGCAACCGCATCAACGCCATCTTGCAGAGCTCGCCCGGGGCGTTGCTGGGCGTGAGCGACGACCTCGTCGTCGCGATCGCGAACCGGCGCGCCGAGGCGCTGTTCGGTGCCGTCGCCGGCGGCCTCGTCGGCCGGGGCCTGTTCGACCTGCTGGTGCCCGACGAGCGCAGCCGCAACCTGCTGCGCGACGCGTTGCTGTACAAGCGCGAGATCCACGATCAGGAGATGCAGCTGAGCATCGACGGCGAGGAGCGCGCGTTCAGCGTCAACCTGGCGTTCCTGACCGACGCGCAGGACGACATGGGCGGCGTGATGATCCTGCAGGACGTGACCGACAAGCGCCAGCTGATGCAGACCGTGGCGATGCGCGAGAAGCTGGTCGCGATGGGGCAGCTCGCGGCCGGCGTCGCGCACGAGCTGAACACGCCGCTGGGCAACATCCTCGGCTACGCGCAACTGCTGCGCCAGGAGGTCGGCGCGCAGAGCACGCCCGCGGCCTATGCCGACATCATCGCCAACCATGCGCAGCGCGCGTCGCGCGTGGTCGAGGATCTGCTGGCGTACGCGCGCAAGGACCAGTGCAGCGGCGAGACCTGCGCCGTCAACGCGATGATCAAGGAGCTGATCGACGCCTTCATCCACTGCCGGCTGCGCCGCTACGGCATCGACGTCGAGCTGCAGCTGGCCGAGCCCGAGCCGCTGGCCGAGGGCGGCTGCGGCGAGGTCGACATCGTGCTCACGAACGTGATCTCGAACGCCATCCAGGCACTGGCGCGCGTGCCCGAGCCAAAGATCGTCGTCGGCACGCGCCGCGAAGGCGCCAGCGTCGTGATCGCGGTGGCCGACAACGGGCCCGGGGTGCCGCCGGAGGCGCGCGCGCGCCTGTTCGACCCCTTCTTCACGAGCAAGGAGGTCGGCCAGGGCTCGGGACTGGGTCTGTTCATCAGCCAGGCGCTGGTCACGCGCCGCGGCGGGCGCATCGACTTCGACGCCGGCCACGCGCCCGGCGCGCGCTTCCTGATCCGGCTGCCTGCGGTGCAGACCGAGCGGCTGCGCGAGCCGGCATGAATCCCGACCTGGCTGCCGCGCAGGACGCCGTCGCGGTGTGCCGGGAGGCGCGCGCCGCGCGGGCTGCGCAGGATGCGCCGCCGGCGCGCGCCAGCGCGGACACGCGCGCGCTGCGCCTGCTCGTGGCCGAGGACGACCGCGACATGCGCGAGCTGATCGGCATCGTGCTGCGTGCCCTGCCCGGCGCGGCCGAGGTGGTGACGGTCGAGAACGCAGTGGCGGCGATGGACGTGCTCGAGGACCATGCGGTGGCGCTGCTCGTCACCGACCTGCGCATGCCGGGCGCCGACGGGCTGGACCTGCTGCGCTTCGCGCGCACGCATCAGCCGTTGTGCCAGGTGCTGCTCGTCACCGGCTTCGCCACCGTCGATTCGGCGGTCGCCGCGCTCAAGGACGGCGCCTTCGACTACGTGCAGAAGCCCTTCGACACCGAGCATCTGCGCGCACGCGCGCAGGCCGCGCTCGACTACCACGGCGCGCTCGCCGAGGCGCGCCGGCTGCGCCAGTCGAGCGGCTTGTCGGGCGAGGAGAGCCCGCTCGTCGGCCGCTCGCGCGGCATGGAGCGCGTCGAGCGGCTGATCGGCGCGGCGGCGGCCTACGAGACCGGCGTGCTGGTCAACGGCGAGAGCGGCAGCGGCAAGGAGCTCGTCGTGCGGCGCATCCACCGCCTGGGTGCACGGCGCGACAAGCCGTTCGTCGCCATCAACTGTGCGGCGATCCCGGAGACGCTGATCGAGAGCGAGCTGTTCGGCTACCGGCGCGGCGCCTTCACCGGCGCCGAGCGCCACAAGGCCGGCCTGTTCGAGGTCGCCGACGGCGGCACGCTGTTTCTCGACGAGATCAACAACGCGCCGATGGCGCTGCAGGCCAAGCTGCTGCGCGTGCTGCAGGACGGCCAGTTCTATCCCGCCGGCGCCACCGAGGCGGTGTCGGTCGACGTGCGCGTGATCGCGGCCAGCAACGTCTCGCTGCTCGAGCTGGTCGACAAGGGGGCGTTCCGCCGCGACCTGTACTACCGGCTGTCGGTGATGGAGATCGACCTGCCGCCGCTGCGCGAGCGGCGCGAGGACATCGCGCTGCTGGCCATCCACTTCCTCGAGCGCCACTCGCGGCGCCTGGGCAAGCCGGTGCTGGGGATCTCGCCGGCGGTGCTCGGCGCGCTGCTGCGCTACGACTGGCCGGGCAACGTGCGCGAGCTCGAGAACCTGATGCAGCGCATGATCATCCTGTGCCACGGCGAGCGTCTCGAGGCCGACGTGCTGCCGGCCCATCTGGCCGAGCCGCGCGCCGCCGACGCGCACCCGATCGACTACCTGCCGCCGCAGAGCCTCGAGGAGATGGAGGCCTACGTGATCCGCAAGACCTTGCGCAAGACCAGCGGCGACCGCACGCTGACGGCCGAGATCCTGGGCATCGACAAGTCGACGCTGTGGCGCAAGGTCAAGCGCTACAACATCAAGGACTGACATCCTGGCCGCCGCCGAGCCACCGCCCGTCGGGCCGCGCCGTGCGCGCGCGCGGAGGCGTTGATGCCGCGCGCGAGCGACCCGGGCGGCAACGCCCACGACCTGACGCGCATCACCTTTCGCGTGCTCACGATCGGGCTGCTGCTCGGCGGCACGCTGTGGGTGTTGCGGCCGTTCCTCGGGCCCACCATCTGGGCCACGATGCTCGTGGTCGCGAGCTGGCGGCTGATGCTGCGCGTGCAGCGGCTGCTGTGGAACCGGCGCCTGCCGGCGGTGCTGGTGATGACGCTGCTGCTGCTGCTGCTGTTCGTGGTGCCGCTCGTGCTGGCCATCGTCACCATCGTCGGCAATGCCGACCGGCTGGTCGATTGGGCACGGCTGCTGGCGACGTGGCGCCCGCCCGAGCACGCACCCGACTGGCTGCGCAGCCTGCCGATGGTGGGCGACCTGGCCGAGGGGATGTGGGAGCAGTTGCGGGCAATGGGCCTGGACGAGATCCTGCCCCGGATCAGCCCGTATGCGGGCGACGTCACGCGCTGGTTCGTGGCCGAGGTCGGCAGCATGGGCATGGTGCTGTTCCAGTTCCTGCTCACGGTGGCCATCGCGGCGGTGATGTACGCGCGCGGCGAGCGTGCGGCCGCTCAGGTGCGTCGCTTCGCGCATCGCCTGGGCGGCGCGCGCGGCGAGGCGAGCGCGCAGCTCGCTGCCGATGCGATCCGCGGCGTCGCGCTCGGCGTGGGCGTCACGGCCGCCGTGCAGTCGGTCGTGGCGGGCCTCGGTCTGGCGCTGGCCGGCGTGCCCTTCGCCGGGCTGCTCACGGCCTTGATGTTCATGCTGTGCGTGGCCAACGTCGGTCCGCTGCCGGTGCTGGTGCCGGCGATCGGCTGGGCCTTCTGGCAGGGGCGCACCGGCTGGGCGGTCTTCCTGATCGTCGTCGCCGCGGTGGTGACGACGCTGGACAACGTGCTCAAGCCGCTGCTCATCAAGCTGGGCGCCGACCTGCCGCTGCTGCTGATCTTCGCCGGCGTCGTCGGCGGCCTGCTCGCCTTCGGCCTCATCGGCATCTTCGCCGGCCCGGTGATCCTGGCCGTGGCCTACAAGCTGCTCGACGACTGGATGAGTGACGACGGGGCGCCGGCGCCAGACACGCCGCGTTCGCCGCCGCAGCGGCACTGAGAACCCGTGAACGAACCACTCACGCCCGCTCGAGGCGCCCTGGCGCCCGCGCTCGGCGTTGCAAAGGCTCGCCCTATCGCGCGATAGGGCTGCGCTTTGCGCCTTGTTCGGCGCCGCCCCCTGTCGTGCCGCTCGGGCGCGACCGATTCATTCACAGGTTGCCGAGTCGCGTCGACGGGCGGATCGACCTGCGCGTCAGCGCGCGCCTCTCGGCGCCTCGCGCCGCCTCAGATCCAGCCGGCCGTGCGCATTTCGGACTCCGCCTGCGTCGCGTGCGCGTAGTGCAGCGCGTTCCAGCCCAGCGTGCGTGCGGCCTCGACGTTGGGCAGGTGGTCGTCGAGGAACACCAGCTCCGCCGGCGGACGGCCGAACTGCTCGGCGGCGAGGCGGAACACCGCGGCGTCGGGCTTCACCTCGTGCACGCGCGACGAGAACACGCCGGCGGCGAACCAGCCGACGAATTCGTGCTCGCGCTCGAGGCGCTCGGCGTACGGCGCAGGCATGTTGGACAGATACGCGAGCCGATGCCCCGCCGCGCGCAGGCGCGCGAGCAGCGCCACGCCCTCGGCGATGGGCTGCAGCTCGTCGGGCACGCCGTCGAGCACGCGCTGCACGTCGTCCTCGACGAGCCCGGTGCGTTGCGCGATGCGGCGCACGACCTGACCCGCATCGAGCAGGCCGCGATCGAAGTGCGTCCAGTCGCCGGCCTCGCTGTGGAAGATTTCGCGCGTCCAGTGGGCGGCGCTCGCCGCGTCGTGCGCCAGCCGCGGCAGCACGCGCTGCAGCAGCGTCGGCGGGTGCCAGCGAAACAGCACGCCGCCGAAGTCGAAGACCAGGGTCTTCACTCGCGCAGCCGCGCCAGCAGCCCGGCGGTGGAGGCGTCCAGGCCGGCGACGTCACCCGACGCCAGCCGCGGCAGCAGCTCGTTGGCCAGTGCCTTGCCGAGCTCGACGCCCCACTGGTCGAAGCTGTCGATGCCCCAGACGGCGCCGGCGGTGAAGACGCGGTGCTCGTACATCGCGATCAGCGCGCCGAGCGTGCGCGGCGTGAGCGCGTCCAGCAAGAAGGTCGTGCTCGGCCGGTTGCCGGGGAAGGTGCGGTGGTGTGCCAGCACCTCGGGCGCGATGTCGGGCGCCGCGGTGGGTGCCTTCTCGCCGAGCGCCGCGGCGCTCGTCTTGCCCAGCATCAGCGCGCGCCCCTGCGCCAGGCAGTTGGCGAGCAGCTTGGCGTGCAGCTCGGGGTGGTCGTGCGCGGCGTGCCTGACGGCGATGAACTCCAGCGGCACGACGTCGGTGCCCTGGTGCAGCATCTGGAAGTAGGCGTGCTGGCCGTTGGTGCCGGGCTCGCCCCAGATGACCGGGCTCGTGCCGTAGCCGAGGCTGCGCCCGTCGAGGTCGACGCTCTTGCCGTTGCTCTCCATCTCGAGCTGCTGCAGATAGGCCGGCAGCCGCGCCAGCCACTGGTGGTACGGCGCCACGCAGCGGCTCGTGTAGCGATGGAAGCCCCGATACCACACGTCGATCAGGCCCAGCAGCACCGGCAGGTTCTTGGCCAGCGGGGCGGTGGCGAAGTGGCGGTCCATCGCGTGCGCGCCGGCCAGGAACTCGCGGAAGCGCTCGGCGCCGATGGCGATGGCGATCGGCAGCCCGATCGCGCTCCACAGCGAGTAGCGCCCGCCCACCCAGTCCCAGAAGCCGAAGGTGCGCGTGACGCCGAAGGCGGCCGCCGCCTCCAGATTGGTCGTGACGCCGACGAAGTGCTCGGCGACGCTGCCGCCGAAGGCGCCCGCGCGCGCCGTGAACCACTGCCGCGCGACCGCGGCGTTGGCCATCGTCTCCTGCGTCGTGAAGGTCTTGCTGGCGACCACGAACAGCGTGCGCGCCGCGTCGAGCCCGGCCAGCACCGGCGCGATGTCGTGGCCGTCGACGTTGCTGACGAAGTGAAAGCGCAGCTGCGGCGCGCGGTAGGCCTCGAAGGCCTGCACCGCCATGCGCGGGCCCAGGTCGCTGCCGCCGATGCCGATGTTGACGACATCGGTGATGCGCCGCGCGGTGCGGCCCTCGCGCACGTCCTCGGCGTAGGCGAGCAGCGCATCGAGCACCGCATGCACCTCGACGCCGTGCGGCGCCGCGCCGCGCGGCGCGCGCAGCGCGGTGTGCAGCACCGCGCGGCCTTCGGTGGTGTTGATGGGGCGCCCGGCGAACATCGCGTCGCGCCGCGCCTCGACATCGCGCTCGCGCGCCAGGTCGAGCAGCAGCCGCAGCGCCTGGGCGTCGACGAGGTTCTTCGACAGATCGGCGAACACCTCGGGCGCCTGCAGCGAGTAGGCGTCGAAGCGCCGCGGCTCGCGCGCGAACGCCTCGCGCAGGTCGAAGCGGCGGCCCTCGGCGTCGTAGTGGCGGGCGAGGGCGGTCCAGGCGGGGGTGCGGTCGGCGGTGCTCATGGCGTGATTATTGGCACAGTGCGATGGCGGGGCGGGGGTGGGGTGCAGCCAGCCCCGCGGTGGGCAGCGCAATCCGCGAACGGGCCTGGGCGGGAGCCGTTCACTGCGCTGGAGCGGCCCGCATCGCGCCGAGCAGCTGCTGCGAGCCCGCGGCCAGCAGCCGGCTGTCGGTGCCCAGGGTCACGAAGCGGTAGCCCAGTGCGACGCGCGCGCGCGCCACGTCGACGCGTCCGTTGTGGATGCCGGCCACCACGCCGTGCGCCTGCGCGCGCTGGGCGATGTGGGCGATGGCCTCGGCGACCTTGGGCTCGACGTCGTCGAACACCGGCCGGCAGCCCAGCGCCAGCGACAGGTCGGAGGGGCCGACGTAGATCGCATCGAGCCCCTCGACCGAGAGGATGGCGTCCAGCCGCTCGAGCGCGTGCGCCGTCTCGATCATCGCGAACGCGACGATGGTGTCGTCGGCATGCGCCGCGTAATCGGCGCCACCGTACAGCGCGGCGCGGATGGGGCCGAAGCTGCGCGTGCCGCGCGGCGCGTAGTGCGTGTACGAGACGAGGCGCGCGGCGTCGTCCACGCTGTCGATCATCGGGCAGATCACGCCGTAGGCGCCGGCGTCGAGTGCCTTCATCACGATGCCCGGCTCGAGCCAGGGCACGCGCACCACGGGCACGGTGTTGGTCGTGGCGATGGCCTGCAGCATGCCGACCATCGCCTGAGCGTCGATGAGTCCGTGCTGCAGGTCGATGGTGAGCGCGTCCCAGCCCTGGTGGGCCATGACCTCGGCACCGAAGCTCCCGGGCAGCGCCAGCCAGCCGTTGAGCACCGGCTGCTCGGCAGCCCACAGGCGGCGCAGGCGGTTTTCTCGCATGGATGCTCCTTCGTCGACGACGAGCGGGAGTGTCGCGCGTTTGCGCCTGTGACCCGCAGCGGCGACCCGGCGCGCGGCTTGCGACGCGAGTGAACGCCGCCGCACCTGCCCCCGCCCAGGCCTGCGGCCCGGGTGGGGCAGCGGCTGCTAGAATGCGGGCTTCCTTCGCGCTGCGCGAAGGAGCCTTCTGCTGGTTGGGGAGGACGCCATGTCCAAAGACGCCCTCTTCCAATTGGGGATGGTCTCAGTCCTGCTGAACCCCGCCCAAGAGGAAGATTCGGAAGCCGCGCAAGTCCGCTTCCGCCGCCCGGGACGAGCGGCGCGCACGCCGTTGCGCGGCCACGTCGTCGTCCGTCGGGTTGCCCGTGAGGCGACCCGATGCCGGGTTGCCTCGCCGCCCGTGTCGCGGGCGCGCCTGCATCCGATGCAGGACCAGGTCAGCCACAGCCGAACACCGGCCTGACCGCCCAGGCGTGCGCGCCGCGCGTGCGCGCCGCCCAGTCTGCGCCCGCTGCCCGAGCCGGCAGCCCGGCGTGCGGTCGCTCCCCCTCGTCCTCGGGCTCCACCGGAGCCTGGCCCGTTGCCCTGTGTGCCGTCGCTTCGACGCGCCGACTCCTCGAGCGGCCGTCCGCGCCCGAAACCGATGCCGATCCAGACCCCCTATTACCTCGTCGACATGGGCGCGCTGCAGGCGAACCTGCAGCAGGCGGCGCGCCTGCGCGAACTCTCGGGCGCGAAGATCCAGCTCGCGCTCAAGTGCTTCGCCACCTGGGCGGCGTTCGACCTGATGCGCGCCTACCTCGACGGCAGCACCTCGTCGTCGCTGTACGAGCTCAAGCTCGGACGCGAGAAGTTCGGCGGCGAGACGCACGCCTACAGCGTGGCCTGGGCCGGGCACGAGATCGACGAGGCGGTGGCGCATGCCGACAAGATCATCTTCAACTCGGTCTCGCAGTTGGAGCGGCTGGGCGCGCGCGCGGCAGCCATCCCGCGCGGGCTGCGCCTGAACCCCGGTGTCAGTGCCTCGGGCTACGACCTGGCCGACCCCGCGCGTCCTTTCAGCCGCCTGGGCGAGAGCGATCCGGCGCGCGCCGAGGCGGTGATCGAGCAGCTCGACGGCTTCATGATCCACAACAACTGCGAGAACCGCGATTTCGCGCGCTTCGACCGCCTGCTCGGGCAGGTGGAGGAGCGCTTTGCCCCGCTGCTGGAGCGCGTCTCCTGGGTGAGCCTGGGCGGCGGCATCCACTTCACCGCCGCCGGCTACCCGCTCGAGGCGCTGGCGGCGCGGCTGCGGCGTTTCGCACAGCGCCACGGCGTGCAGGTCTATCTCGAGCCGGGCGAGGCGCTGGTGCAGGGCGCCGGCTCGCTCGAGGTCACGGTGCTCGACACGCTCTACCACGGCAAGCACCTGGCCATCGTCGATGCCGCCACCGAGGCGCACATGCCCGACCTGCTGCTGTACGGCGCCGCCGCACGCATCGAGCCCAACCGCGGCGCGCATCGCTACATGGTCTGCGGCAAGACCTGCCTGGCCGGCGACGTGTTCGGCGAGTACGACTTCCCCGAGCCGCTGGTGCCCGGCTCGCGCCTGTCGCTGCGCGATGCGGCCGGCTACACGATGGTCAAGAAGAACTGGTTCAACGGCGTCGCCATGCCGGCGATCGCCTTGAAGGACCTGGACGGCGGCATTCGCGTGGTGCGCGAGTTCGGCTACCAGGATTTCGTCGGCAGCCTCGGCTGACCCCTTCTGCCACCCCTCCCGAAGGATTCACCTAGCGAACGGAGCAGCGAGCCATGAAAAGGAACGTCCTCATCATCGGTGCCGGCGGCGTCGCCCACGTGGTGGCGCACAAGTGCGCGCAGAACAACGCCCTGCTGGGCGAGATCCACATCGCGTCGCGAACGCCGGCCAAGTGCCAGGCGATCGTCGAGTCGGTGCTCGCCAAACGCAGCCTGCAGCAGCTCGGCGTCGTGCAGGCGCACCCGATCGATGCGATGGACGTGCAGGCGACGGCCGCGCTGATCCGGGCCACGAATGCGCGCATCGTGATCCAGGCCGGCACCTCGTTCCTGAACATGTCGGTGCTCTCGGCCTGCATCGCCACCGGGGCGGCGTACATCGACACCGCGATCCACGAGGATCCCGACAAGGTGTGCGAGCCGCCGCCCTGGTACGCCAACCACGAGTGGAAGCGGCGCGACGAGTGCGCGGCCGCCGGCGTCACCGCGGTGCTGGGCATCGGCTTCGATCCGGGCGTGGTCAACGCGTACGCGCGGCTGGCGCAGGACGAGTTGTTCGACCGCATCGACTCGATCGACATCATCGACACCAACGCCGGCTCGCACGGGCGCTGGTTCGCGACCAACTTCGACCCCGAGATCAACTTCCGCGAGTTCACGGGCACGGTCTGGTCATGGCAGGATCGCCAGTGGGTCGCCAACAGGATGTTCGAGCGGCGCCAGGAATGGGAGCTGCCGGCCGTGGGCCGGCAGACCACCTACCTGACCGGGCACGACGAGCTGCATTCGCTGTCCGGCCTGCTCGAGGTGCCCACGATCCGCTTCTGGATGGGCTTTTCCGATCACTACATCAACGTCTTCACGGTGCTGAACAAGCTCGGGCTGCTGTCCGAGCGTCCCGTGCGGCTGCCCGGTGGGCAGGAGGTGGTGCCGCTGCACGTGGTCAAGGCGCTGCTGCCCGATCCGGCCTCGCTGGCGCCCACCTACCAGGGGCTGACCTGCATCGGCAACAAGGTGCGCGGCGTGAAGGACGGGCGACCGCGCGAGGTCTTCGTCTACAACGTCTGCGATCACGCCGCGTGCTGGCGCGAGGTCGGCAGCCAGGCCATCTCGTACACCGCAGGCGTGCCGGCGGTGGCGGCGGCGCTGCTGATCGCGCACGGTACCTGGGACGTGCGGCGCATGGTCAACGTCGAGCAACTGGCGCCGCGGCCGCTGCTGGCGCTGCTCGACGAGATGGGCCTGCCCACGCGCATCCAGGACGCGCAGGGCGACCGCCCGCTGGCGCAGGCGCTGCCGCAGGCGCCGCGCCGCACGGGGCCGCGCCACGCCGGCGTGCGCGTGCGCTCGTAGCGGCCGCGAAGGGCGACGGCGGCGACGGCTGGCCTGGGCCCGCCGTTGCCGCTACCCTTGGGGCTCAGGAGGCGCGACGCCATGCCGCCAGACCCCGACCGCCGCACGCTCGTCGGCGCGCTGCTTGCCTCGTGCGCGGGGCTGGCCACGGCGCAGGTGCCCGCGCCGCACGCCATCCGCATCCCGCCGTGGTTCGTCGAGACGCTGCTCGACCTGCGCGAGGACATCGCCGATGCGGCGCGCGACAACAAGCGCCTGCTCCTGTACTTCGGGCAGGACGGCTGTCCCTATTGCCGCGCGCTGATGCAGACCACCTTCGTCGAGACGCGCATTGCGGCCAAGGCCGCACAGCACTTCGTCGCCATCGCGCTGAACCTGTGGGGTGACCGCGAGGTGACCTGGATCGACGGGCGCACGATGAGCGAGAAGGAACTCGGCCGCGTGCTGCAGGTGCAGTTCACGCCCACCGTGCTGATGTTCGACGAGAAGGCGCAGGTGGTGGCGCGGCTCGACGGCTACTTCCCGGCGCCGCGCATGGAGGCGGCGCTCGACTACGTGGCCGGCCGCATGGAAAGGCGTCTGACGCTGGCCGAGCATCTGAACGGGCTCCCGGCGGACGCGGCCAGGGCGACCTTGAGCCCCGAGCCGTTCCTGCGCGCGCCGCCGCACGACCTGGCGGCGTTGCTCCAGGGCGCCGGCGCCAGGCCGCTGCTCGTGCTGGTCGAGCGCAAGTCGTGCGCGAGCTGCGACGAGATGCACCGCGAAGGCTTTCGGCGCCCCGAGGTGAGGAAACTGCTCGGGCGCTTCGTCGTCGTGCAGATCGACGCCGATGCGCCGACGCCGCTCACGGCGCCCGACGGCACGCGCACCGACGCGCGCGCGTGGGCACGCCAGCTGGCACTGCCGTACGCGCCGGCGCTGGTGTTCTTCGAGGCCGGCCGCGGCGAGGTGTTTCGCGTCGAGTCGTACCTGCGGCCGTTTCACCTCGCCGAAGCGCTCGAGTACGTCGCCAGCGGCGCCTGGCGCGAGCAGCCGAGCTTCCAGCGCTTCATCCAGGCGCGCGCCGAGCGCCTGCGCCAGCGCGGTCGGACCGTGGATCTTTGGAAATAGCACGCGGCCGGCTGGGGTGCAGCCGGCCGCGCGCGCCCAGGTCGACGACGGCGCTCACCCGAGATCGACCGGGATGAAGATCTGCTGGCCGTCGCGCGCCACCAGCAGCGCGACGTGCGCCGGGTGGTTGCGCAGCGCCTCGCGCACCTGATCGACGCTCTTGGCCGGCTTGCCGTTGACGGCGAGCAGCACGTCGCCGGGCTGCACGCCGGCCAGTTGCGCCGGGCCCTGCGCCTGCTCGACGAGCAGTCCGTGGTCGACGCCGGCGCTTTCCTGCTCGTCGTGGTTGAGCGGGCGCACCGTCAGGCCGAGCGCACCGCCTTCGGCGGCCGCGACCTTCGCTTCCTTGTCCGGCTGCGCCTTGCCCAGCGTGACCTGCATGTCGTGCTGCGTCCTGTCGCGCCACACGGTGAGCTTGATGTGCTCGCCCGGCCGCGCCATGCCCACGCGCGTCGAGATGTCGCCCGCGGTCTGCACCTGCTGGCCGTCCAACTGGGTGATCACGTCACCGGCCTTCAGCCCGGCCTTCGCGGCCGCGCTGTCGGGGCTCACGCTGGCCACCAGCGCGCCGTCCGGTGCCTTGAGGCCGAACGAATCGGCCAGCGGCGCCGACAGGTCCTGCAGCATGACGCCGAGCCGCGCGTGCTCGACCTGGCCGTGCTCGACGATCTGGCTCTTGACGTTGAGCGCGACGTCGATCGGGATCGCGAACGCGACACCCTGGAAGCCGCCGCTCTGCGAGAAGATCTGCGCGTTGATGCCGACCACGCGGCCCGCGGCGTCGAACAGCGGACCGCCGGAGTTGCCCGGGTTGACCGCGGCGTCGGTCTGGATGAACGGCACCACGCTTTCGCCCGGCAGCGAGCGCCCCTTGGCGCTCACGATGCCCTGCGTGGCGGTCTGCTCGAAGCCGTACGGCGCGCCGATCGCAAGCACGTAGTCGCCCACGTGCACGGCGCGGCTGTCGCCCAGCGTCACCGTGGGCAGCCCCTTGGCGTCGATCTTCAGCACCGCGATGTCGGTGGCGGTGTCGCTGCCCAGGACCTTCGCCTTGAACTCGCGCCGATCCGACAGCTTCACCGTCACCTGTTTGGCATCACGCACCACGTGCGCGTTGGTGAGCACGAGCCCGTCGGAGCTGACGATGAACCCCGAACCCTGGCCGCGGAACGGCTGCGGGCCCTGCGGCATCATCTGGAAGCCACGGAACCCCGGCAGGCCGCGGAAGAACTGGTAGAACGGATCCTGATCGGGCGACACGCCCGACATGCCCTGCGGCGTGCGCAGGCCGCTCACCATGACGCCGACCACGGCCGGCCCTTCGGCCTTCACGATGGCGGCGTAATTCGGCACGCTGCCCGGCGGCAACGGCGCGACGTTCACGGCTGCCGGCGCCGCGGCGGCGGTGCCGCTCGCGGCGGCGACGGTGGTGTCGTTCTGTGCCACGTCGGCGGGCCGATGCAGCCAGGACGGCAGCGTCCAGGCGTCGGCGCTGACGCCCAGACCACCGATGGCGAGCGCCGCGGCAGCGGCGATGAGGGTGCGCTTGGTCATGAGAGCTCCTTGGTGAGTGCCGCCGGTCGACCGGCGTTGCGAAGCACTCTAGGCAGCGCCGATGAACGCAGCGTGAGGCGAAGATGAGGTGTAGGTGAAGGCGGCGGCGGCCGTCGCGGTGCCCGCCGCGGTGCGGCGCACGCGCACGGCGCTAGCGGCGCGGCAGGCGCACCGTGACGCGCAGCCCGCCTTCGGCGCTGCTGCCGAGCTCGACGCTGCCGCCATGCTGGCGCGCCACGGCCTGCACGATGGCCAGCCCGAGCCCGCTGCCTTCGCTGCGGCTGGTGTCGCCGCGGCGGAAGCGCTCGAACGCGTGCTCGCGCTCGGCTGCGGCGATGCCGGTGCCGGCATCGTCGACCTCGAGGACCGCGCCCTCGGCCGCCGAGCGCAGCGTGAGTGCCACCCGTGCGCCGGCTTCGCCGTCGCGGCGGCCGTGCTTGAGCGCGTTGTCCACGAGGTTGCGCAGCAGGGAGCGCAGCGCCGCCGCGTCGCCTTGCATCGGCAGCGCCTCGGGGGCATCGAGCCGGATCTGGGCGCCCTGCGCGGCAGCCAGCGGCTCGGCGTCGGCCAGCGCCTGGCGTGCCACGAGCGCCAGATCGATCGTCGCCTGCGCGGCACCGGCGCCGGGTTCGGCCCGTGCCAGCGCCAGCAGCTGCTCGACGAGGTGCACGGCGCGCTCGACGCCGGCGCGCAGCCGCGCCAGCGCGGCCTCGCGCGCCGGGGCGTCGGGCGCATCGCGCACGAGGCCGATCTGCAGCCTGAGTGCGGTGAGCGGCGTGCGCAGCTCGTGCGCGGCGTCGGCGATGAAGGCGCGCTCGGCATCGAACGCCGCGCTCAGGCGGCCGAGCAGGGCGTTGAAGGCGTCGACCAGCGGCTGCATCTCGCTGGGCAGCGCCGCGGTGGGCAGCGGATCGAGCGCCGCGGCGCCGCGCCGCCGTGCGGCCTCGGCCACGCGTGCCAGCGGCGCCAGCGACAGGCCGACCAGCCACCACATCGCCAGCGCCACCGCGGGCGCGGCGACCAGCACGGGCAGCACGCTGCGCCCCGCGGCCTCGGCGGCGAGCCGGCGTCGCACGGCCAGCGGCTGCCCGACCTGCACGACGCGCAACGGCGTCGCCGCGCCGAACACGCGCCAGGTGTGTCCGTCGACTTCCACGTTGCTGAAGCCGAGCACGGCGCGCGCCGGCAGCAGCGCCGTCTGGCGGCCGGGCAGACTCGAGTACAGCTGCACGCCGTCGATCGACCAGACCTGCACGACGTAGTCGAACTCGGCATTGGCCAGCGCGCTGCGTTCGTCGTCGGCGATGCGCCCCTGGTCGCGCAGCGACAGCGCCATCTGGCGCAGCTGGTAGTCGAACAACTCGTCGGCTTCGGTGCGCACGCTGGCGTAGGTGGCACTGCCGACCACCGCCGCCACCACCGCCGCGAGCGCGAGCAGGAACGAGAACAGCCGCAGGCGCAGCGAGCGCATCGCCTTCATCGGCGGCGCCTGCGGCGGCCGGAATCGCGCGCGCCGGTCATGCGAGTCCTGTCTGCACGGGGGTTCTCAGCGTTCCTTGGCCGGCCCGACGTAGTAGCCGACGCCGCGCAGCGTGTGCAGCACGTCGTCGCCCAGCTTCTTGCGCAGCTGGTGCACGTAGACGCTGATGGCGTTGCTCTCGAGCTCCTCGCCCCAGCCATAGAGACGGTCCTCGAGCTGCGCGCGCGAAAGGATGGCGCCGGGGCGCTCCATCAGCGCCTCGAGCAGGGCGAACTCGCGCGCCGACAGCAGCACCGGACGGCCGCCGCGGCTGACTTCGCGCGTTGCCGCATCGAGCCGCAGGTCGGCCACGACGAGCGCGCTCGTCGCGCGCCCGGCCTGGCGACGCACCACGGCGCGCAGCCGCGCGAGCAGCTCGTCGAGCTCGAAGGGCTTGAGCAGGTAGTCGTCGGCGCCGGCGTCCAGCCCCGCGACCTTGTCGGCCAGCGCATCGCGCGCGGTGACGACGATCACCGGCGTCGCGTTGCCGCGTGCACGCAACGCGCGCAGCACGTCGAGCCCGCTGCGCTGCGGCAGCCCGAGGTCGAGCAGCACGGCGTCGAAGCGCTCGCTCGCGAGTGCCGCATCGGCCGCGCGCCCGTCGCGCACCCAGTCGGCGGCCAGGCCCTGCGCGCGCAGCGCCTCGCGCAGGCTCTCGCCGATCATCGTGTCGTCTTCGACCAGCAGGATGCGCATGGGTTGTCGCGTGCCGGACGTTGCCTCAGGGCGTGGTTGCCGAGGAGCCGCGCGTGCGCGTCATGGCGTCGTCGGCCGCGACGCCTTCACACGAAGCGAAAGCTCACCGCCCCGAGCGGCCCGTAGTCGGCGTGGAAGGTGTCGCCTGCGGCGCCGCCGACCGGCCGCGTGAACGAGCCCGCGAGCACGATGTCGCCGGCGGCGATCTGCTCGCCGTAGGGCGCCAGCCGGTCGGCGAGCCATGCCACGCCCATCGCCGGATGCCCGAGCACGGCGGCGCCCAGGCCGGTCTCCTCGATGACGCCGTTCTTGAACAGCATCGCGCCGGCCCAGCGCAGGTCGACGGCGTCGGGCTTGACCGGGCGGCCGCCGAGCACGATGCCGGCGTTGGCGGCGAAGTCGCTGATGGTGTCGGTGACCTTGCGCGGCGCCCGCGTGTCGCGGTCGTACTGCTCGATGCGCGCGTCGATGATCTCGATCGCCGGGCACACGTAGTCGGTGGCAGCGAGCACGTCGAACAGCGTCGCGCCGGGCCCGCGCAACGGGCGGCCGAGGACGAAGGCGAACTCGACCTCGATGCGCGGCGCGATGAAGCGCTCGATGGCGATGTCGCTGCCGTTGGCGTGGAACATGTCGTCCATCAGCGGCGCGTAGTCGGGCTCGGTGATCTGGCTGGCGAGCTGCATCGCGCGCGAGGTCAGGCCGATCTTGCGGCCGCGGATGCTGCGGCCCTCGGCCAGCTCGAGCTCGACCCATTCGCGCTGGATCGCATAGCCGTCTGCGATCGTCATGCCGACAAAGCGCTGCGAGAAGTGGCGCAGCTGCACGCGCGTGCGGCGCGCCTCGCGCAGTTCGCGGGCCAGGGCGACGTGCTGGTCGTGGTGCAGCGTGGTCAAGGCTCGATCCCCGGCACGGAGCGTGCGGTGGTGCCGGTGCGCCGGCGCGCTTGCCGGCGCCTCATGGCCCGGGCGGCTCGCCCCTGGCGGGCGCGGGCGCGGCGAACAGCGGGTGGATGGTGCCGAGCTTGGCGTCGAAGACCTCGCGCCCTTCGTCGATCTGCAGCGTCAGGCCGATGCGCCGCCGCTCGTACAGCGGCGCCAGATGCGCCTTCGCCGTGGCGAGCAGCGCCGCGCCCACTTCGCGCTGCACGGCAGCGCTGCGGCCGGCGCCCATGCGCAGGTTGGCGTAGACGAAGGCGTAGTCGCCGCTGCCGCCGCAGGCGCGGTCGGCCGCGCCGCCGTCGCTCACTGCGTGGTGCGTCGCCGCGTACGCGAGCACGCGCGTGCCACCGGGTGGAAACACCGGCTTGCCGGCCTCGTCGCGCGCGGCCAGCAGCGTGTCGGCCAGCTTGCGGCACAGCGCGCCGACGTCGGTCTCGGCGTCGAGCTGCGGCGTGTACAGGATCACCAGGTGCGGCACGCCGCGTCCTCCCGCGTCGTGGATGCGCGCGCGCCGCTACGCGCGCCGGGGCGCGGAGGTCGCGGCCATGAAGCCCTCGGCGTGCGAGGCCACCGCGGCCGGGATGGCGTCGCCCGTCTGCGGCGTCACCGGCAGCACGGCGTGCATCTGGCCCGTGCCCGAGGCGCCGAAGTAGGGCGTGACGATCTCGGCCTTGCCGTCGTACGCGCTCCAGCCGAGCGCGCCCAGCAGCATCGCGGTGTCGTGCATGAAGCCCTCGCCGTGGCCCTTGGGCGCGTACTCGGGCAGCATGCCGCAGAACTCGCGCCAGCGGCCGGCCTTCCACATCGCGATCACGTGGTGGTCGAGTTCCTCGAGGAACGGGCTCCAGATCCTGAACGCGAACTGCGGCGCGAGGCCGTTCTGCGCGAAGCGGTGCGACAGCGAGCCGCTGGCCAGGAACGCCACCGCGCCGTCGTAGTCCTCCTCGACGGCGCGGCGCATCGCCCAGCCCAGGCGTGCGCTGTCGTCCAGGTGGTGCACCGTGCACATCGCCGACACCGAGACGACCTTGAAATGCCGGTCGCCGTTCATGTAGCGCATCGGCACCAGCGTGCCGTACTCGGGCGCGAGCGAGGTCGCGTCGTGCGCCAGCGTCTCGACGCCCATTTCGTTGCCCTTGGCCGCCAGCAGGCGGCCGAGCACCGGGTTGCCCGGGAACTCGTACGCCATGTTGGTGATGAAGTGCGGCAGCTCGGGGCTCGTGTACAGGCCCTTGAACTGCGGCGCGCAGTTGATGTGGTAGCTGGCGTTGACGAGCCAGTGCGTGTCGAAGACGACGATCGTGTCGACGCCCAGGTCGCGGCAGCGCCGGCCGATCTCGGCGTAGCCGTCGATCGCGTCCTGGCGCGAGCCCTGGCGCGTGCCGCCGCCGGTCTCGCTGAGGTAGATCGACGGCACGTGGCTGACCTTGGCGGCGAGTGCGAGCTTGCCCATCGTGAGTGCTCCTTCGCGGTGGCTAGCGCCCCCAGTGCGGAATCGGGTGCGAGCCGAGCGACACGCACACGTTCTTCGGCTCCAGGAAGACCTCGTAGCTCCAGGTGCCGCCTTCGCGCCCGATGCCGCTGGCCTTGGTGCCGCCGAAGGGCTGGCGCAGGTCGCGCACGTTCTGGCTGTTGACGAAGCACATGCCGGCCTCGATCGCGGCGGCCACGCGGTGCGCGCGCCCGAGGTTCTCGGTGAAGACGTAGCTCGACAGTCCGTACGGGATGTCGTTGGCCAGGCGGATCGCGTCGTCCTCGTCGTCGAACGGGATCAGGCAGGCGACGGGGCCGAAGATCTCGTCCTGCGCGATGCGCATGCGGTTGGCGACCTTGCCGAACACCGTGGGCACGACGAAGTTGCCGCCGGCCAGGCCGAGCGGCATGCGCGGCGGCTCGAGGCCGCCGGTGAGCAGTTCGGCGCCTTCCTCGACGCCGAGGGCGATGTAGTTGCGCACCTTGGCCAGGTGCTGGCGGCTGATCATCGGGCCGACGATCGTGGTGTCGAGCATCGGGTCGCCGACCGTGATGCGCGAGGCGCGCGCGGCGAACTTGTCGGCGAACGCCGCGTAGATCGAGCGCTGCACGAAGATGCGGCTGCCGGCGGTGCAGCGCTCGCCGTTGTTGGAGAAGATCATGAAGACCGCGGCGTCCATCGCGCGCACCAGGTCGGCGTCCTCGAAGACGACGAACGGGCTCTTGCCGCCGAGCTCCATGCTGAACTTCTTCAGGCCCGCGGCCTGCACGATGCGCTGGCCGGTCAGCGTCGAGCCGGTGAAGCTGACGGCGCGCACGTCGCGGTGGCAGACCAGCGGCTCGCCGGCCTCCCTGCCGTAGCCGTGCACGACATTGAGCACGCCCGGCGGCACGCCGGCCTCGAGCGCGAGTTCGCCCAGGCGCGCCGCGCTGAGCGGCGACAGCTCGCTCATCTTCAGCACCGCCGTGTTGCCGAACGCCAGGCAGGGCGCGACCTTCCAGGTCGCGGTCATGAACGGCACGTTCCACGGGCTGACGAGCGCGCACACGCCCACCGGATGGAACAGCGTGTAGTTCAGGTGCGTCGGCGTCGGATAGGTGTGGCCGTCGACGCGCACGCACATCTCGGCGAAGTAGTGGAAGTTGTCGGCCGCGCGCGGCACCAGGCTGCCGCCGGTCTGTGCGATCGGCTGGCCGGTGTCGCTGGTCTCGGTGGCGGCGAGCGGGGCCACGTTGGCCGTGATCAGGTCGCCCAGGCGGTGCATGATCTTCGCGCGCTCGGGTGCCGGCAGGCGCGACCAGGCGGGGAACGCCGCCTTGGCCGCGGCGACGGCGGCATCGATCTCCGGCGCGCCGCCGCGCGCGACTTCGGCCAGCACGGCCTGCGTCGCCGGATTGACGGTCTCGAAGTGCTCGGCGCTGTCGTGCGCCTTGCCGCCGATCAGATGGCGGATGTACATGCGGCGGGTCTCCGTTCGGTGTCCATGATCGTCGCTCGACGCGCGGCGGCCGGGCTCAGCGACCGAAGGCCGCATCGTCGGCGAGGGTGTTGACCAGGCGGCCGATGCCCTCGATCTCGCACACCACTTCGTCACCGGCGTCGACGTTGACCACGCCCTCGGGCGTTCCGGTCAGGATGACGTCGCCCGGCGCCAGCGTCATGAAGCGGCTCAGCCACGCGACGAGCGGCGCCACGCGGTGCACCATGTTCGACGTGTGGCCCTGCTGCACGAGCTTGCCGTTGACCCAGGTGCGCAGCGCGAGCGCGTGCGGATCGCCCACTTCGGCCGCGGGCACGAACCAGGGGCCGAGCACGGTGGCGCCGTCGCGGTTCTTGACGCGCAGGTTGGGACGGTGCCAGTTCTCGAGATAGTCGCGGATCGCGTAGTCGTTGGCCACCGTGTAGCCGGCCACGTGCGCCATCGCGTCCGGCTCGGCGATGTCGCGGCCGCCGCGCCCGATGATCACCGCCAGCTCGCACTCGTAGTGCATGAAGCGCACCGCGCGCGGCCGCCAGGTCAGGCCGCGATGGCCGAGCAGGCTGGCGGCGGTCTTGAAGAAGACGAGCGGCTCGCTGTCGGACGGCGCCGCCGGCCGGGCCAGCTCCTTGGCCAGCTCCTGCACATGATCGGCGTAGTTCAGGCCGAGCGCGACGACGGTGCCCGGCTGCACCGGCGGCAGCCAGACGACGGCGTCCTCGGCGAGCACGCGGCCGTCGGCGAGCTGCACCCCGGCTGCGTGCGGGTGCGCCTCGTGGATGGCGCCGGCGTGGGCGACGCGTGCGGTGCGCGCCGTGCGACCCGTGCCGGCGCCCGGGCGGCTCACGGCGCGCCCTCGACGGTGAACTGCAGGCTGCCGAGCCCGCTGCCTTCGATGTGCACGCGCTGCCCGCCGCGCACGAGCGGCGCGGCATGCGGCAGGCCGACGAGCAGCACGTCGCCTGCGGCGAGCGTCATGAATTCGGACACGTCCGCCACGAGCTGCGCCGACGTGCGCAGGAAGCGGCCGGTGTCGACCTGTTGCGCGAGCCGGCCGTCGACGAACACCTGCAGCGTGGCCGGCGCCGCGGCGACATCGGCTGCAGCCGGCTGCGGCGGGCCCAGCCGCAGCGACCCGTCGAGTGCGCGCGCCGGCGCGGCCGGGCGGTACCAGCTCACGAGCGGCAGGCCGAGGTCGACTGCGAGCGCACGGGCGGCGATGCAGCCGGCGGCTGCCGCCGCGTCGACGCGGCACGCCGTGTGGCCGATCACCAGTGCGAGCGTCGCCGCGGCCTCGATCGCGTCGGCACCGGCAGGCAGCGTGAACGCCGAGCACGCTGCGGCCAGCGTGTGGCGCGGCTTGACGTAGAGCACCGGCGCACGCGGCGCGCCGCGGTACGGGGCCTGCCCGACGCGCTCGCCGAGCGCGTCGAGCAGTGCCGGGTCGGCGATCGCGGCACCGACGACGGTGCCCGTGAGCCGCCACGGCGCGACGTCGAGTGCGGGCAGTGCGTCGCTGCCGGCGGGCGTCGATGCGGCGGACAGGCTCATGAGCGGCGACTATAGAGCGCCGCAGGGGCCGGGCCGCGTCCAACTCGCCCGCCGTGGGAGGCCGGGCACAGTGGCCGAGCCACATTTGACCGACAGCGGCTGGCGGCGCGTCGTCGGTGCGCCCGAGGCGCTCTCGGGCACGCCGCCGGCGCACCCGCTCAGGCCGTCGGCAGCTTGTAGTCCCTGAACTGCTCGCGCAGCTTGTTCTTCTGCATCTTGCCGGTGGCGCCCAGCGGGATGGCGTCGACGAACACCACGTCGTCGGGCAGCCAGAACTTGGCGACCTTGCCTTCGTAGAAGGCCAGCAGCTCCTCGCGCGTCACCTCGGCGCCGGGCTTCTTGACCACCACCAGCAGCGGCCGCTCGTCCCACTTGGGATGCGCGGCGGCGATGCAGGCGGCCATCGCCACCGCCGGATGCGCCATGGCGATGTTCTCGAGGTCGATCGAGCCGATCCATTCACCGCCGGACTTGATGACGTCCTTGCTGCGGTCGGTGATGTGCATGTAGCCGTCGGCGTCGATCGTCGCCACGTCGCCGGTCGGGAACCACTGGTGGCCGGCCGCGTCGGTGACGAGCGGGTTGGCGGCCTCTTCCTTGAAGTAGCGCTGGAGGACCCACGGGCCGCGCACGAGCAGCTCGCCCGACTGCTCGCTGCCGAAGGGCAGTTCGTGGCCGTCGGCGTCGACCACCTTCATGTCGACGCCGTAGATCGCCCGGCCCTGCTTGGTCATCAGCGCATAGCGGCCCTCCTTGTCGAGGCTCGCGTGCTGGCTCTTGAAGGCGCACGTGGTGCCCAGCGGGCTGGTCTCGGTCATGCCCCAGGCGTGCAGCACGTGCACGTCGTACTTCTCGCCGAAGACGCGTGCCATCGCCGGCGGGCAGGCCGAGCCGCCGATCACCGTGCGCCGCATCGTCGTGAAGCCCAGCTTGTTGGCCTCGACGTAGGCCAGCAGCCCCTGCCAGACGGTGGGCACGCCGGCCGAGACGGTGACCTTCTCGGACTCGAACAGATCGTGCAGGCTCTTGCCGTCGAGCGCCGGACCCGGGAACACCAGCTTGGAGCCGGTCATCGCCGCCACGTACGGCAGACCCCAGGCGTTGACGTGGAACATCGGCACCACCGGCAAGATGACGTCGCGCGCCGAGCAGTCGAGCGCGTCGGGCAGCGCCGCCGCATAGGCGTGCAGCACGTTGCTGCGGTGGCTGTACAGCACGCCCTTGGGGTTGCCGGTGGTGCCCGACGTGTAGCACAGGCCGCAGGCGGTGTTCTCGTCGAAGCTGGGCCAGACGTAGCGCTCGCTGGCGGCCTCGACGATCTCCTCGTAGACGAGCAGGTTGGGGATCTTGGCCGCATCGGCCGGCAGGTGCGCGCGGTCGGTCATCGCCACCCAGTGGCGCACGCTCTTCGCGTGCCCCGCCACCGCGGCGACGAGCGGCAGGAAGGTGAGGTCGAAGAACAGCACCGCGTCTTCGGCGTGGTTGGCGATGTAGACGAGCTGCTCGGGGTGCAGCCGCGGGTTGAGCGTGTGCAGCACGGCCCCCGAGCCGCTGACGCCGAAGTACAGCTCCATGTGGCGGTAGCCGTTCCAGGCCAGCGTCGCCACGCGCTCGCCCGCCTGGACGCCGAGCGCGGCCAGTGCATTGGCCAGGCGGCGCGAGCGCGCGGCCAGCTCGCGGTAGGTGGTGCGGTGGAGGTCGCCCTCGACGCGGCGCGAGACGATCTCCTGCTCGCCGTGGTGCCGCTCGGCGTGCACGATCAGGGACGAGATCAGCAGCGGCATTTGCATCATTTGGCCGTTCATGGGTCTCCTCGGTCGGGTTCGGGTCGTGGGGAGGGGGCGATTGTGGCGCCTGCGCCGGGCCGGAGGCGATGTCCGCCCGGGGCCGCTCCCGGAGGATCGCTGCGCATCGCCGCCGGTCGCCGCCTGTCGCGGGATGTCGCGGCATGTCGCCGCCCGTGGCGCGCGATTGCCGGGCCGGCGCGCCGGCTCAACCCGCCGGCTTGTCGCCTGCGGCGCTGCCCTCGGCGCCCGCGTCCTTCTCGTCCTTGTTCTTGCGCGACATCTTGGCCGCCACGATGCCGACCTCGTAGAGCAGGCACATCGGGATCGCGAGCGCGAGCTGCGAGATGACGTCCGGCGGCGTGACGATGGCCGCCACGACGAACGAGCCGACGATGAAGTAGCCGCGCACCTTGGCCAGTTGCTCGACGCTGACGATGCCGATGTGCACGAGCACGATGACCGCGATCGGCACCTCGAACGCGATGCCGAAGACGACGAACAGCGTCAGCACGAAGCCGAAGTACTGCTCGATGTCGGGCGCCGCCATGATCGAGGTCGGTGCGAAGGCCTGGATGAAGCGGCTCATGCCCGGGATCACGATGAAGTAGCAGAACGCGATGCCGACGAGAAAGAGGAACGTGCTGCTGATGACCAGCGGCAGCACCATGCGCTTTTCGTGCGAGTACAGCCCCGGCGCGACGAAGGCCCAGACCTGGTACAGCACGTACGGCAGCGCCAGCAGCAGCGCGGCCATCAGCGTGATCTTCAGCGGCACCAGCACCGGCGAGATGACGTTGGTGGCGATGAGCCGGGCGCCCTGCGGCAGGTGGCTGAGCAGCGGCGCGGCGAGCAGGTCGTACAGGTGCCCGGGCCCCGGCCACAGCGCGAGCAGCCCGAACGCGATGCCGACCGCGACGAGCGCGCGGATGATGCGGTCGCGCAGCTCGATCAGGTGCGAGACGAACGGGGCCTCGGTGCCTGCGAGTTCGTCTTCCTTGTCCTTGGGCGCTTCGCTCATCGCGCTGCGGCTCGCTCGCTGCGGCTGGCGCGCTAGCGGCGCCGGCCGACGCCCGGCGGGCGATGGCGCGCCACGCGCGCCGCGCCCGACTGCGCGTGCGTGCGCACGCCCTGGCGCTGCTTGTACCACTGCGGCGTGGCGCCGCGCTTGAGGCGCCAGTTCTTCTTCGGGTGCCGATATTGCGGCACCGCCGGGGCCTGGGCACCGCCGGGCGCGCCGCCGTCGGCGCCGATCTCGCTCCACTCGTGGTTCAGGCTGCTCGCGACGCCGTCGACTTCGCTGCGCACCGTGTGCTCGACGTCGCGCGCCGCGTTCTCGAACTCGGTCTTCATCTTCTTCAGCTCGTCGAGCTCGATCGAGCGGTTGACCTCGGCTTTCACGTCGGCGACGTAGCGCTGCGCCTTGCCCAGCAGGTGGCCGACGGTGCGCGCCACGCGCGGCAGCTTCTCGGGACCGATGACGATGAGCGCCACGGCGCCGATGAGCGCGAGCTTGTCGAAGCCGAAATCGATCATCTGTACGGCAGCCGGCGCGCCGCGGGGCCGGGCAGGGGGTGATGCAGCGGGTCGCGAAGCTGCGCTCAGACCTTGGTCTTGGCCTCGACGTCGACGGTGTTCGCGTCGGGCTTCTTGCTGGACGTCACCTGCTGGCTCGGCGGCACCGGTTCGTCGCTGCCGCCGTCTTTCATGCCCTGCTTGAAGCCCTTGACGGCGCTGCCGAGATCCTCGCCGATGTTGCGCAGCTTCTTGGTGCCGAAGATCAGCACGACGACGACGAGGACGATCAGCCAATGCCAGATGCTCAAGCCACCCATGGTGTGCTCCTTCCTTAACCTTTGCGGATCAT
>JAFECX010000141.1 GCA_018241895.1 Pseudomonadota bacterium | reverse complement strand
GAGCTGTGCGTCATGGACTCGGCGTGGGGTGGTTTTGGGATGCATAGCTGTCCACCAATTCTTAGGTGGACACCATCGTCACGCACCATCACCTGCGCTGCAAGGTGGGGCCGCCGGACGCTCACTCCATGGCAGAGCCCCACCGCGCCCGAAGTGCGCGCGTGTCTCCCACGCCGCCAACGAAATCGAGGCCGACGCGTAGGTGACGCGCTCTGTCAGGTGGCTGGCGGCCGACAATGATCTCGAGCGCCGCTCGGGACAGTTGACGCCGTGCCACCGTCGTGCCCGGCGCGCGGCTCAACCTGCACCGGGCCCGGCGTCGGCGCCGACGAGGCTTGCGAACTCCGCGGCGGGCACGGTGGCCCAGTCGTCACCCAGCTCGCTCCTGGCGTAGTGCTGGATCACCATCGCCTGCACGAGCGGCGACTGCCACTCGCCGCGCAGCAGCCGCTTCATGATGCCGGCGCTGGGCACCGGGGCCGTTGCCGCCTCGTCGCGCACGCGCGCAACCCACTCCTGCTGCTCGTCGGGATCCAGCTGCGCGAACTGCTGGCGGATCAGGTCGAAGCGGCGGTGCCGCTCGGCGTCTTCGAGCTCGCGGCGCTGCGGCGCGAGGGCGGCCGGGCGCGGCTCGACAACGTCGTGCGTGCTGCTGCGGGGCGCAGCGCCCTGCCCTGCCGCCGCTTCGTCGCGGGCCCTGTTGGCGATGATCGTGCGCAGGTACGCGCCGGCGTTGCCGATGCGCGGGCGCCCTGCCCCGCTCATGAAGCGCTCGTAGCGGTCGAGTCCGTCGCTGACGGCCTGCGCGCCGTAGCCGCGCTCGAGTTCCTCGACCACCGTGTCGCGGATGCCGTGCTTGCCGCCGCGCAGGATGTTGGTGACGTCCGGCGGCACGGGTGTGAGCCGCTCGGGCCGCCGCGCGCTCTTCCTGACGCCGAATTGCACGAACTCGACCTCGCGGCCGCGCCGCAATTCGATCAACTCGATCTCGATGTCGCCGAGCTCGTTGATCTCGCGGATGGCCGGTGCGACGAACTCGTTCTTGAACTTGCGCCAGGCCCGCACCTTGGAGCTCGGCGAAGAGCGCAGCGCCTCGGCCCACCACGACCAGTGCTGGCGGCTCGTGAGGCCCGCGGGGCTGTCGCGGTAGCGCGCGCAGATCTCGTACAGCGCCACCGCGCAGTAGGTGCCGAGCCGGCGCAGCACCGCGAAGTCGACCTGCGCCCAACGCGACGGGCTCACGAGCTCTTCGCGGATCGACGGCGGGTAGTACCAGGTGACCCAGTTCTCGCCGGCGCGCTTGTAGATGCGAACCTCGGCCAGCAGGTTGAAGATGCGCAGCTCGTCGCTGATCGGCGCCGCGGCCGCACCCTCCCCCTTGTGTTCGCTGCCGAAGGCCAGGGCGAACTGCTGCTCGGACTTCGACAGCGGCCGCCACTCGACCTTCGTCGACACCATCTGGTCGATGTACTTCTTGGCGTCGCTGGAGATGCTGTTGGTGGCCCCGAATCCGCGCAGGATCGAGTTGAGCGGCGCGGCGAAGCCGCCGTCCGCGCCTTCGGTTCCGGCCGCGGCGTGCCTCTGCGCCAGGTGCAGCATCACCGAGTACGCCTTGCGGCCGGTCACAGTGAGCGAGCGATTGGTGGGCACGATCGCCAGCGCGATGACGGACTTGTGCAGCATCCCCTGCACGACATCCAGTTGCCTCACGGTGGCCGCATCGCCCATCTGTCCATTCTAGGTTGCCGATGGCGGTCAAGTGTCCGGGTAATCATCAGTGGCCTGGACGCATCGGCCCGGCGCGCGACGAGTGCGGGCGCAAGCACGACGAGCGCGCATCGCACGCCCGGAATTCCCGGACGTTTCGCAGCGTTGCGGAGGCGACCACGGGTTGGCGGAGCATCCGGCGAGCGGGTTCGAGGGCCCGGAAATCCCGGACGGCGGGTTATCCACAGGGGCCGGCCGGCCCCTCGGGACTTCCGAGACGCGCCCGGCCCCGTTTGCGGACGAAAGTGCAGCCAGATCCGGACGCCAGGCCCGCCGATGCCGGACGCGACTGCGGCCAATGCATTGATTACAAAGGGCTTTGTCGACGTCAAAGATCTTGAAAACCGGAATTCCCGAAAAGGATCGACGACCGACGTTCGAAAGAACAGGCGATGCGTCCGGGAATCCATGTCAGAGGCAGATTGCAGTCGACCTATCGAACGACTGACGTGGAATCTGCTCACCCGTAGACAAACGACTGTCTTACGTAGAATGCGCCGACCGACACAGCACACTGCGAACACGGCATGGATCCTACCGCGCCCGGCCTGAGCGCCACGCACCCGATTTCGCTCAAGGCGATCACCGAGCAGGCCGAGCGCGCGACTTCGGTCGTCGCGCAGGCGCGCAGCGTGATGCTGGCGCCGGACGCGAGGAAGCCGGCGCCGACGTTCACCGCGACGCAACTCATCGAACGTCTGCAGATCGAGCGTTCGCAGTACGAGTACCGCGTGCGCAACCCGAACGGACTGCCGACCGGCCGACTCAGCGCGAGCGGCGCGCGGCGCGAGTTCACGCTGCCCGAAATGCGGCAATGGGCACGCCATTACCGCGCAGCGCACCTGCGCCCGCCGGGGGGCGAAGCCATCACCATCTCGACGGCGCACTTCAAGGGCGGCAGTTCGAAGACGACGACGGCCACCACCCTGGCCCAGGGCCTGAGCATGCGCGGGCACAAGGTGCTGGTCGTCGACGTGGATCCTCAGGGCAGCATGACCACCCTCTTCGGCTTCCTGCCCGACGCCGAGGTCGACGTGACGCAGACGCTGCTGCCGCTGCTGAGCGGCGACGAGGCGGACGTGGCGTACGCGATCCGGCCCACCTACTGGGACGGGGTCGACCTGGTGCCGGCGGCGTCTCCGCTGTTCTCCGCCGAGTTCATCCTGCCCACCCGGCAACTCAAGGAAGCGTCGTTCCAGTTCTGGCGCACGCTGGACTTCGGGCTCGATCCGGTGCGCTCGGCGTACGACGTCATCATCTGCGACACGCCGCCGTCGCTGTCGTTCCTGACGGTCAACGCGCTCATGGCCAGCGACGGCATCGTCATGCCGCTGCCGCCGAGCAATCTGGACTTCGCGTCGAGCGCGCAGTTCTGGGATCTGTTCAAGGACCTCGCCGACGACTTCGCCGGCCGCGGCGCCGGCAAGGACTTCGCCTTCATCGACGTGCTGCTGTCCAAGGTCAAGTACGCCGCGCCGAAGGACAACACCGGGCAGTCGACCGCCATCATCCGCGAGTGGATCCAGGCCGCCTACGGCGAGCGCGTGTTGCCGGTGGAGATCCCCGACGTCGAGGCCGTGCGCACGGCGAGCAAGGAGTTCGGCACCGTCTACGACGCGAGCCGCGACAATGTCTCGACGCGCACCTTCAAGAGCGCGTTCGAGGCCTATGACCGCTTCGTCGGCCTGATCGAGCAGCAGATGGAAACCTTCTGGCAACGCCAGGTGGGAGGCTGAGGTGGCGGGTCCGAAGAAGGGGCAGGGGATAGCCTTCAAGATCCCCGGCCAGGATGCACCGGTCGAGGTGCACCCGGCGCACCCGGCGCCGGACGTGTCGACGGCGGCGGGCGCGGTGCCGGCAGCGCCGCGCACCGGGGTCGGGATGCTCTCGCGCCTGATCGCCGGTGTGCAGGCCGACACCGAGGCCGTGTCCCGGCTCGAGGCCGAGGTCGAGCGGCTCAAGCTGCAGGCCGGCGAGCAGCTCATCGACCCGCGGCAGATCGTGGCGACGCGCTGGGCCGACCGGCATCCCGACTCGTTCAAGAGCGCCGCCTTCGTCGAACTCAAGCGCGAGATCGAGAGCGCCGGCGCCAACGTGCAGCCGATCAAGGTGCGGCCGCTGCGCGGCGCCGGGCCCGAGTCGGCCGACGGCGCGCGCTTCGAGCTCGTCTACGGGTCGCGGCGCACGCGTGCCTGCCTCGAGCTCGGGTTGCCGGTGCGGGCCGTGGTCGACAAGGACATCGACGACCAGGCGTTGTACGTGCAGATGCAGCGCGAGAACCGCGGGCGCGCGAACCTCTCGGCGTGGGAGCAGGGCGTGAGCTATCACAAGGCGCTCGCCGAAGGGCTGTTCCCGAGTGCCAGGCGGCTTGCCGAGCAGATCGGCGTCGACCACAGCAACGTCGCCAAGGCGCTGCGGGTGGCCGAGCTGCCGCAGGAAATCGTCGGTGCGTTCCGCAGCCCGGTCGAGATCCAGTTCCGCTGGGCGGTGGCGCTCGACAAGGCACACCAGCGGGCCCCGGAGGCCGTGTTGTCGGCGGCGCGGAAGGTGGCCGGCCAGTCCCCGCGGCCGGCGGCGGCAGAAGTGTTTCGTGCGCTGAGCGCGGCGGCCGGGGCGACGTCCGAGGGCACGGCGGATGAGGCCACGCGCACCCTTGCGCTGGGCGGCAGCAAGCGCGGCGTGATCCGGTACGGCAAGGGCGGCGCGGTGACGGTCGAGCTGCCGCGCGGTGCGCTGGCGCCCGGCCGCCGGGAGGCGTTCGAGTCGGGGCTGCGAACGCTGCTGTCCGAGCTGCACCAAGCCTCCTGAGCGAAGGCGTGGTACGGTACCACGCGCCGGCGCCTCGTCCCCTTGCGCTGCGCGCCGTGGTACCGTACCACGGCACCCGCCGCTGCCTAGCCTGGTGGCGTGCGCTCGAGTGCTGCGCGGCCCCCTGCGACGCTCTCGCCGGGTTCCCCGGGCCCGCGCTGCAGCGCCCGCATGCCGCGCACGAGATCGGCTTCATCCGCATTCATGTAGGCCGACGTGAGCCGCAGATCGGAGTGGCCCAGCAGGCGCTGCAGCACCTGCGGCTGCACCTGCCCGACGACATTGCGGGCAAAGGTGTGCCGCAGCCAGTGCGTCGAGGCGCTCAGGAAGCCGCCCGGATCGGGGGCGCCGTCGCGTGACGCCGCGGCGTGGGCGACATCGCGGAAGAAGCGGCGCAGGAGCTTGTAGATCCCGGAGCGCTCCAGCGCACCGTAGCGGTCGGCCTGCGACGGCCGCTCACGATCGACGAACGGCACGCCGAGGGGGTCCAGATCGCGACGCGGGGGAGGGCGCCTGAGGATGCCTACCAGCGGGCGCCAGGCGTCGCGCGGTTCACCCCGCACCTCGTCGTGCGGGCCGTCGTGCGGGCGCGCGTGCGCTGCCGGCCCCAGGCGGCCGTCGGTGCCGCCCCCGGTGTCCGCCCGACGCCGATCGGCCGCTCCGCCCGGCGCAGCGCCGGGCGCCTGAATCCGCTGCACGCGCGCGTCGAATCCCAGACCCGCGGCATCCATGTCGCGCTGGTGCTGCTCGAGCAAGGCCCTGACATCGTCGAAGACCACCACGCTGCGCGTGCGGCCAGCGTTGCCGACGACGTCGAGCAGCCAGACGTCCTGCCCGTCGACGCGCTCGCGGCGCAGGCCCCGCCATCGCGTCGTCGCCAGTTCCGACAGGCGCAGGCCGGTCGTGCTCCCGAGCTCGAGCAGCAGCTGCAGGCGCCGGCGCTCGGGAGTGTCCGGCTTTTCATGCAGCACGCGCATGGCGAAGGACCACTGGCGGGCGTCGAACGAGCGCTGCACGTCGAGCACCGGCTGCGCCCCCTCGAGCGTGTGCGCCAGATCCGCCATCGCGTTGCAGCGCAGGTACCCCGCCTTGTGCAGCGCCGAGAACAGGCTGCCCAGCACCGTCAGCTCATGGCGCCGGCTGGTGGAGCCCAGCGGCCCGCGAAACGGCCGCCATGCGGCGTCCTCGCGCCGGACCTGGCGTGCCTGCACCCAGTCCGCTGGCGGCGCCGCCACGAAGGCCTGGTAGGCCCGCAGGTCGCGCTCCTCGAGCGCGGCGAGGCCCTTGCGGCGCACGCGGCTGCACCACAGCCAGAAGCGCTCGGCGATGCGCACGTAGTCACGGCGCGTCTGGCCCCGGAATCGGCCGAGCCATTGTGCGATCGCGTCGAAATCCGTCGGCCAGCCCGCGGCGGGGGCTGGCATGCGTCGAGCCGCCTGCGCTCGCGCCGGCACGCTGTCGGCCGCCACGCGCTCGAAGACGGGGGCGAACGGCGCCGGCTCCGCGCCGGGCAGGGCGGGCCGCGCCAGCGCGCGCGCGCGCAGCATCGCAAGGTCGGTCTCGGGTCGCCGGGCGGATTCCCCGAGCGGACGCCCGCCCGCCGCGGCGATCGGCGCCAGCCATTCGACCAGCCGCCGGGCACGCACCCCGCCCACCCGGGGCACGTGCCGGTGCCATCGGAACCCGTGCAGGTTGATGCACTCGACGAGGTCGCCCAGCGACTCGACGCCCACCTTGGCCAGGTCCCGCGGCAGTGCCGATCCGAGCCAGAACCCGACGCCGTCATCGAGCCGCGCCTCGCGCGAGAGCGCGCGCTCCAGGGTCTGCAGCGCCTCGACGACTGCGCCGGGTGCTGGGGCACTGGCGTGCCGTCCGCGTGCCGCTTCCGATTCCTCGGCGAGCCGCACGTGTGCCACTGCCGACAGGGCGGGCGGCGGCGCAGCAGGCGAGGACGCAGCAGGCAGGTGTCCGGCTTTTCCGGCCGTCCGCTGCACGCCCGCAGCCGCGCTGCCGAATTCGTCGCCGTACAACGCGATCCACTCGGCCTCGGTGTAGAAATCCTCGTCGATGCCGCAGGCCGCACAGTACTGCGAGCGCCAGCTGTCGAGGGAAGGGGAGGGCGCTCGGGTGTCCGGCAAGCCGACGCCGACTTCGTCCTCGGCAATGTGTCCGGCTTTTCCGGCCCGCCGCGCGCTGCGGGCTGCGGCGAAGTCGGGCAGGGCACGCAAGGCGGGCAGCGCCACGGCCAGCGCGGCCGAAGACTCGTGGGCTGCGCCGGCGCGCTCGACCGAGGCGACGGTCCGGCGCAGTCGCGCGGCGATGTGCCGGCGATCGCCCGCGCCGCCGGCGAAGGCCAGGTAGAGCTCCCACGCGCGCTCGAGCCCGATGCCGTCGAGCAGCGCACGCAGGAAGGCGAAGTGGTGCCGGCCGAGCTGGCCCGCGCCCTCACGCAGCAGCCGGCTCTTCGCCCCGCGCGGGCGGCCGCGCCGCTGCATCGGGCGCTCGGCCTGCGTCTGCGGCGGTTGCGCCGCCTGTTTTCCCGTCAACACCGGTGCGCGGTCGGGCATGCGGATGAGCTTCCAGGACCAGCGGGCAACTATACGATCATTATTCGTGTTTCCTGCAGCCTGCAGTTATCAGGACGTCTTGAGAATATCGCTCGGCGATACCGCCCCCTTGCCTGCGTGCCGACCCGGGCAGTGCACCTGTGTGCGATGAACATGGCCCTGCGGAGTCTCGGGTCCAGCGGAGGCGGGCGTGCCGCCTCTCGCGCGCCTGGCGCTCAGGGCCTCGAGGGCCTCTGCGCCAGAGGCCGGACCTGCGGCAGCACCGATGCCGGAGGTGCGCCGCCGTCCACCGCCAGCCAGCCGCGCACGTCCACGGCGCCGAACAGCACCCAGACCCGTCCGTCGCGCGCCGGCGTGGCGTTCGCCAGCCCGGCAGGCAGGACGTGCGAGCCGCTGGCGCCGCCCGCAAGCAGCGCGGCGGCGGGCGCTTCGAGCCTCGCGACACCGGCGCCGCGCAGTGTGCGGGCGGCGTCCTGGCAGGCCGGGTAGGTCTCGACGCCCCCCTGAAGCACGGCCACGGGCAGCACCGGCGAGGCGTAGCCGTTCCCCGGCAGCTCGACCGCCCAAAGCGAGCGCCGCACGCCGGCCAGGTCCGCTGCGTCGGTGATCTCCTCGTGGCGCAGGAACTCGGCCCACGCCCCCGTCGGTGTGTCGGCGAAGTAGTTCGCCGGCCCTTCGCCATCGGCATGCCAGCGTGCCGCAGGCTGCGCTGCACTCAGCCAGAGAAAGCCGAAACGGGGATCGCAGTGCCGAAAGCCGATGCGGGCGCTCACATGGCTCCCTGGGCCCTGCGGGCCGTCCCCCCGAGGGGGACCGAGCACCTTCGGGGCGGCCGGGCGGCGCTCATGTGGCCCCCTGGGCCCTGCGGGCCGTCCCCCCGAGGGGGAAGGAGCGCCTTCGGGGTGGCCGGGCGGCACTCATGTGGCCCCCTGGGCCCTGCGGGCCGTCCCCCCGAGGGGGAAGGAGCGCCTTCGGGACGGCCGGGCGGCGCTCATGCGGCCAGCGGCTGCGCTCCGGACAGCACCGATGCCAGCGCGCGCACGCGCGCGGCAGCGTCGTCGTCGGGCGACCAATCGCGGCCCAGCGTGTGCCGAGGGCTCTTGCCGCCGAGCGGGCTGCGCGGCCGATCGAACCAGCGCCGGATGCCGAACTCGTTGTAGGCGCCGGCCAGGTCGGCCACCACCATGGCCAGCCAGTGCAGCCGCGCGGCCACGTCGTCCGGGGTGGGGCGCTCGCCGCCGGCGTAACGCCGCAGGGAACTGGCGCCGATGCCCAGCAGATCGATCAGCATCTCGTCGCCGAACACGCCGCGCATGGCCGGCCACTCGGTGCCCGGCGTCGCCGACGCCTCGAGCGCCTCGTTCAGCCGGCTCAGGCCGGCGGCGAGCTGGCGCTGCGTCGCCTCGTCGATGGGTCGCGCGGGCTCGGTCGCCAGCGGCGCCAGGACGACGCCGGCGTTCGACCCGATGCCATGATCCTGCAGCGCCGCGGCCAGCCGCTTGACGAGCGCGGCGTCGAGCCGCGTCACCGGCTGGCCGCTCAGCACGCCCATCGCCGCGCTGCGCGTCAGCAGCGCGGCCAGCGCGGCGCCGAGGGTGGGCCCCCAGGGTGCAATTGCGTCGGGAGCAATGCGGACGTCGATCATTTCCCGATGATACTCCATTGCGAGTCCGCGATCGATGGCGGCCCCGGGGGCAGGCCGGAGGTCCCGGCCCGGCATGGCCGCTGGCAGCCGAAGCGGGCCCTGGATCCGAAGGCGGGCGCGCACGTTGCCAGGGGTCTGTTACCGTCGGCACCCGCCTTGCCCGCATGGGCGGCGCACGCCCGCGCGCCGGCGCACGCCCCGGTCGTGCAGATCGACGCGAGCCGCGCCGGTGCCTCCCCACGCAATCCTTCCTTCGATCTCCCTTCGGAGTCCCACCAGAGCCTTTCGATGAACTCCATGCGACCCGCAGTCTCTCGTCTGTGCACCCTGCTTGCACTGGCCGCCACGGGGGCGGCCCTCGCCGCCGGCAACCACGAAGGCGGCCACGGACACGGCCAGGACGGCGGCGCCAGCGGCAGCCAGACCGCGATCGGCAGGCCCGGCGTGCCGGCCAAGGCCACCCGAACCGTCACGATCGAGATGAGCGACGCGATGCGCTTCACGCCGTCCGAGCTGACGGTGAACCGGGGCGAAACCGTGCGCCTCGTCGTCAGGAACGCCGGCAAGCTGACGCACGAACTCAGCCTGGGCAGCCAACAACAGTTGCTCGAACACCTCGAGGAGATGCGCAAGTCACCGGGCATGGCGCACGACGAGCCCGGCAAGCTCACGCTGGCGCCGGGCAAGCAGGGCGAGATCGTCTGGCAGTTCCCGAACGCCGGCGTCGTGAACTTCGCCTGCCTGATCCCCGGCCACTACGAGGCGGGCATGAAGGGCGTCGTCAAGGTGACCCGCAAGTAAGCGCCTGCACACGGCCAGCTCCCGGATTGCCGGGCGCAGGCGTTCGCCGCGCGTCGCTTGCGGCGGACGCTGCCGCTGCCGATGATGGCCGCTTCGTGCGGCGCTGTCCGCAGCGCGGCGCATGGCACGAATCCGATCCGAAACGGCACCGATGGCCTTCGCACCGCAACTGAGGATTCCCGCCACCTACATGCGCGGCGGCACCAGCAAGGGCGTGTTCCTGCGCCGCCAGGACCTGCCAGCGGCCGCGCAGTCGGCGGGGGCGGCGCGCGACGCGCTGCTGCTGCGCCTGCTGGGCAGCCCCGACCGCTACGGCCGGCAGATCGACGGCATGGGCGCGGGCAGTTCGTCCACGTCCAAGGCCGTCATCCTTGCGCCCTCGACGCGGCCGGAGCACGACGTCGACTATCTGTTCGCCCAGGTGTCGATCGAGCGTGCGCTGGTCGACTGGTCGGGCAACTGCGGCAACCTGTCGGCGGCCGTCGGCCCGTACGCGATCGCGCAGGGCTGGCTGCCGGCCGCGCGCATCGCGCACGACGGCACGTGCACGGTGCGCATCTGGCAGGCCAACATCGGCAAGACGATCGTCGCGCACGTGCCGACGGCCGGGGGCCTCGTGCAGGAGACGGGCGACTTCGAGCTCGACGGCGTGACGTTCCCGGCGGCCGAGGTGCGGCTCGAATTCGTCGATCCCGTCGCGCAGGGCGCAGGCGGCGCGATGTTCCCCACGAGGCGCGTGGTCGACCGGCTCGAAGTGCCCGGCGTGGGTGCGCTCGAGGCGACGCTGATCAACGTCGGCATCCCGACGATCTTCGTCGACGCCCGCGACGTCGGCTGCACCGGCACCGAGCTGCAGGAGGCGATCGACGGCGACGCGCGGGCGCTCGCGCGCTTCGAGGCGCTGCGCGCGCATGGCGCGCTGCGCATGGGCCTGATCGACGACCTGCACCAGGCCGCGCAACGCCCGCACACGCCCAAGATCGCCTTCGTCGCGCCGCCTGCCGACTACGCGGCCTGCGGCGGCATGCCGGTTCGCGCCGGCGACGTCGACCTGCTGGTGCGCGCGCTGTCGATGGGCCGGCTGCACCACGCGATGATGGGCACCGTGGCCGTCGCCATCGCCGCGGCGGCGGCGGTGCCGGGCACGCTGGTCAGCCGTGCTGGCGGCGGCGCCGCGCGCGATGCCGTGCGCTTCGGCCACCCCAGCGGCACGATGCGCGTGGGGGCGCAGGTCGCCCGGCTCGACGGCGAGTGGAAAGCGACGCGGGTGTCGCTCAGCCGCAGCGCCCGCGTGCTGATGGAAGGCTGGGTGCGCGTGCCTGCAGACAGCTTCTGAGCCGGGGGCCCATCTGGCCGACGCGGCCGACGTGGCCGACGCAGCCAAAGCGGCCGACGTGGCTGGCGTGGCCCATGTGATGCATGTGATGCATGGATCCATGCGGCACGCGGCGCACGCCGCGCTCCCGGCCGGGAAGCCACGCGGGCAAGCCAGGGCAGACGTCCGGGGTGAAGCCGGGTATCGTTCGCGCCCGGCGGCATCGTCGAACGAGAACCGGCCCGAGCCGGCGGGCGCGCATCGGCGCGACGCGGCGCCGGCCTGCATGCGAGCCGCTTCGATCGGCTCCGGCCGACAGGCGCCGCGTCGCGACCGCTGCCCGCTACCCCCCCACCCACCCCCGGAGACACCCTCATGAGTCAGCACTTCCGCACGCGCCGCGCAATGCAGGGCGCGCTCGCCCTCGCGACCCTGGCCGCGCTCGCCGGCGCTGCGCGCGCCGACGTGCTGGACGACGTCAAGGCGCGCGGCGTGCTCAAGTGCGGTGTCACGCTGTCGGCACCCGGCTTCTCGGCCGAGGACAACAACGGCAAGCGCACCGGTTTCGACGTCGATCTGTGCAAGGCGATCGGCGCCGCGGCGCTGGGCGACGAGAACAAGATCCAGATGCAGCCGATGGACCTGAAGACCTCGTTCGCCGCGCTGCCGGCCGGCGGCGTCGACGTGCTGACGCACCGCTTCACGTGGACCCAGAGCCGCGACATCGGCGGCCTGAAGTTCCCCAAGATCATGTTCTTCGACGGCCAGGGCTTCGCCGTGACCGTCAAGTCGCGCGCCAACAAGATCAGCGACCTGAACAACGCCACCGTCTGCACCGCGCAGGGCAGCACCTCCGAGCTGATCGTCGCCGACTACTTCCGCGCCCACAAGCTCAAGTACAAGATCGTCACCTTCGCGTCGCAGGAACTGGCCTGGGACGCCTTCATCGCCAAGCGCTGCGACGCCGCCATCAACGACCGCTCGGGGCTGGCCGCGCGGCTGGCCAAGCTGCCCAACCGCGACGAGTTCAAGGTGCTGGCCGAGACCGTCTCCAACGAGCCGATCGGCCCCATCGTGGCGCAGGGCCAGCCGCGCTGGGAGGCGCTGGTGCTGTTCACGCTCAACGCGCTGGTGGCGGCCGAGGAGATGGGCGTCAACCAGGGCAACGTCGACGCGATGCTCAAGTCCGACAAGCCCGAGGTGCAGCGCCTGCTCGGCATCAGCGGCGACTTCGGCACCAAGATGGGCGTGGGCAACGACTACGCGTACAAGGCCATCAAGGCGGTTGGCAACTTCGGCGAGATCTGGGACCGCAACGTCGGCCCGCAGACGCCGTTGCGCCTCGAGCGCGGCCACAACGCGCTGGTGGCCAACGGCGGGCTGATGATGTCGGTGCCGGTGCGCTGACGCGGCGGTGATGAGCCCGTCGCGCGCGCTGCTGCGCGAGCGCCTGCCGGGCTATGCCGGCCAGGCGGTGCTGCTGGGCGTCGTGGCCTGGCTGGCCTGGCACGGCATCGCCAACTTCCGCGCCAACCTCGCGCAGCTGCACATCGCCAGCGGCTTCGCCTTCCTGCGCGGGCAGGCCGGTTTCGAGATTGCCCAGGCGCTGGTGCCGTTCGCCGCCGGCTCGACCTACCTCGACGCGGTCGTCGTCGCCACCCTCAACACGCTGCTGGTGGTGGCGCTGTCGGTGCTGCTCGGCACGGGGGCCGCATTGCTGGTGGCCTTCGGGCGCCTCACCGAGCAGCCGCTGGTGCGCGCGGCGTGCACCGTCTACGTCGAGGTGTTTCGCAACATCCCGCTGCTGCTGCAGATCTTCTTCTGGTACTACTCGGTGCTGGCGCTGCTGCCGCCGGTTGCCGACAGCCTGCACGCCGGCGGCATGCTGCTGAACAACCGCGGCCTGTTCCTGCCCTGGCCGCACTGGAGCGAGGGCAGCCTCGCGCTCGAGCGGCCGGTGGCCGAAGGCTTCAACGTCGCCGGCGGCGTGGCGCTGCTGCCCGAACTGGTGGCCCTCACGCTGGGCCTGGCGATCTACAACAGCGCCTTCCTGGCCGAGATCTTCCGCGCCGGCATCCAGTCGGTGCCGCGCGGGCAGTCCGAGGCGGCGGCCAGCGTCGGGCTCACCGGCGCGCGCGCGTCCTGGCTCGTCGTCCTGCCGCAGGCGCTGCGCCTGGCACTGCCGCCGGCGGCCGGGCAGTACCAGTCGCTGGCCAAGGCGTCGTCGCTCGCCGCGGCGATCGGCTACCCGGACATCATGCAGATCGTCGGCGGCACGGTGCTCAGCCAGACCAGCCAGGCACTGGAGGCGATGACGCTGGTGGTCGTGCTGTACGCGGCGATCAACCTGGCGATCGCGCTGGCGGTCAACCTCGCCAACCGGCGCCTGCTGCGCCGGCAGCTGCGCTGAGATGCAGCCCCCACGCTCACTGCGTTCGCGGCCCCCCGAGGGGGCGGTCAGCACCTTCGGAACGGCCGGGCGGTAACGACATGCAGCCCCCACGCTCACTGCGTTCGCGGCCCCCCGGGGGGGCGGTCAGCACCTTCGGAACGGCCGGGCGGTACTGACGTGAAGCCCCCACGCTCACTGCGTTCGCGGCCCCCCGAGGGGGCGGTCAGCACCTTCGGAACGGCCGGGCGGTACTGACGTGGCCGAGTACGTGCGCACCCTCGTGCTCGATGCGCGGCCGGCGCCGGTGGCACGCGTCGGCGCGCTGGCGCGCTGGCTGCGGCTGTGGTTTCCTACGCGGACGATCGGCGTGTTCTCTGTGCTGCTGCTGGCGCTGCTCGCCGGTGTGGGCTGGAAGCTGCTGCGCTGGGGCGTGCTGAACGCGCAGTGGCGCGGCAGCAGCAGCGAAGCGTGCCCCGACGCGAGCGGCGCCTGCTGGGCCTTCGTCGGCGCGCGCTGGCGGCCCTGGCTCGTGGGCGGCTATCCGCCGGAAGAACTGTGGCGCGTCTGGCTCGCGTTCGGCCTCTTCGCCGCGTTCTGGATCTGGGCCGTGCGCCGGCGTGCCGACGCCAGCCCGGCGCCGGTGCTGTGGGGCCTGGGGCTGCTGCCGCTCATGCTGGGGGCATTGCTGCTGGGCGGCGGCGCGCTTGCCTTCGTCTCGCCGATGCACTGGGGCGGCCTGCTGTTGACGCTCGTCGCCACGCTGGTGACCTTTGCCACCGCGCTGCCGCTGGGGCTGCTGCTGGCGCTGGGGCGGCGTTCGCGCCTGCCCGTCGTGCGCCTGCTGTGTGCGGGCTTCGTCGAGAGCATGCGCAGCGTGCCGCTGCTGGCGCTGCTGTTCGTCGCGGCGACGCTGCTGCCGATGTTCCTGCCCGCGGGCTGGAGCGTCGATCTGTTCACGCGCGCGCTCGTCACGTTCGCGCTGTTCAATGCGGCGATGGCGGCCGAAGTGTTCCGCGGCGGCTTGCAGACCGTCGGCGCAGGCCAGCTCGAAGCGGCCGCGACGGTGGGCCTGGGCGACCTGCGCGCGCTGGTGCTCGTCGTGCTGCCGCAGGCGCTGGCCGCGGTGGTGCCGGCGCTGGTGAACATCATGATCGCGGTCATCAAGGAGACGACGCTGCTGTCGGTGATCGGCCTGAACGACCTGCTCGGGGCGATCGAGAACGGCGCCAAGACGCCCGAATGGATCGGCGCGGCCAACATCCTCACGTCGGGCCAGGTGTTCCTGGCACTCGTGTACCTGGGCGCGTGCTGGGGGCTGTCGCGCTACAGCCGCCGGCTCGAAGTGCGCCGTTGAACGACGCTGGGCACGGCATGACGACAGAGCGCAGCGCCGAAGCCCCCGTGGTGCGCATGCACGGCATCGACAAGTGGTACGGCGCGTACCACGCGCTGCGCGACATCGACCTCGCGGTCGCCGCGGGCGAGCGCATCGTCGTCTGCGGCCCGTCGGGCTCGGGCAAGTCGACGCTGGTGCGCACCGTGAACCTGCTCGAGCCCTTCCAGCGGGGCCACCTGCGGGTGTGCGGCATCGACGTCGAGGCCGATGCGATCACGCGCGCCGCGCGCCTGGCCGTGAACCGGCGCGTCGGCATGGTGTTCCAGCAGTTCAACCTGTTCCCGCACATGAGCGCGCTGCACAACTGCACGGTCGGCCCGGTCTGGGGTGCCGGCGTGCCGCGGCGCGAGGCGCACGAGCGTGCCATGCACTACCTGGCGCGCGTCGGCCTGCACGACCTGGCCGGGCGCTATCCGGCGCAGCTTTCCGGCGGCCAGCAGCAGCGCGTGGCGATCGCGCGCGCGCTGTGCACGCGCCCGCAGGTGGTGCTGTTCGACGAGCCCACGGCCTCGCTCGACCCGGAGATGGTCGGCGAGGTGCTGCAGGTGATGGAAAGCCTGGCCGCCGAAGGCATGACGATGATGATCGTCACGCACGAGATGGGCTTCGCGCGCCGCATCGCCGACCGGGTGGTCTTCATGGACCAGGGGCAGGTCATCGAGATCGCGCGCCCGGCCGATTTCTTCGAGCACCCCCAGAGCGCCCGCCTGCGCACCTTCCTGGGCCAGGTGCTGGCGCACTGAACCCGCTGTCGTCGTCACCGCATTGGAGCCCCGCATGACCGTCATCGACATCCACACCCACATGTTCACCGCCCGCTGGCTCGAGCTGCTGCAGCAAAAGGGCGGCGTCTACAACATCCAGACGCGCCCCGACGGCCAGCGCGAGATCTTCCGCGGCCACACGCCGGTGGTGCTGCCGCAGAAGGGGCACTTCGACTGGGCGCTGCGCATCCGGCACATGGACGAAGCGAAGATCGACGTCTCGGTGGTGTCGCTGACCTGCCCCAACGTCTACTGGGGCGGCGAGGAGGTCAGCACGCAGGCCGCGCGCGAGGCCAACGACAACTTCGCCGAGGCGCAGCGGGCGTACCCCGAGCGCATCCGCTGGTTCGCGTCGCTGCCCTGGGAGTATCCGCAGCGCGCCGTGCAGGAGCTCGAGCGCAGCTGCGCGCGCGGCGCGGTGGGTGTGATGGTGCTGGCCAACGTCGGCGGCCGCAGCCTGACCGACCCGATGTTCGCGCCGATCTGGCAGGAGATCGACCGGCGCGCGCTGCCCGTGCTGGTGCACCCGACCGATCCGCCCGGCGTCGACGTCATGGACATGACGCGGTTCGACCTCAGCTGGTCGGTCGGCTTCATGTTCGACACCACGCTCGCCGTCACGCGCATGATCTTCGATGGCTTCTTCGACCGCCACCCGAACCTGCGCCTGATCGCCGCGCACGGCGGCGGCACGCTGCCGTACCTGGTCGGGCGCTTCGAGAAGGGCGACGAAGTCGAACTGCCGCAGCGCCGGCAGATGTTGCGCAAGCCCACCGACTACCTGCGCCACATCCACTACGACTGCATCACCTACAACCTCGGCGCGCTGCAGTACCTGATCTCGGTGGTGGGCGCCGAGCACGTCATGTTCGGCACCGACTGGCCGCACTGGGTGCACGACACCCGGGGCGCCTTCGCCAACACGGCGGCACTGCCGCCGGCACAGACGCAGGCGGTGCGCTCGGGCAATGCGGAGCGGATCTTCGGGCTCTGAAGCGGGGCGCGCGCTCGCAAGCGGGTCGGGCGGATGCGCTCGACGGCATGCACCGTCTCCTGCGTGGCGCGGGCAGCCTCTTGGTCACGCAGCGGCGGATCGATCCACCGGCCTTGCGGGTGCGCCTTCGTCTGGGCGGCGCCGTGCGGTGCATCCGGGTTCGCCGCCTGCATCGGACCCGCTCAACGGCGCGCGCGCGCCATGCTTGGGGCTCAGGTTACGCCGGGCGATTCGATGGGCGGCGAACCTCCTCGATCCACCCCAGCACCGCCCGCACCGTATCGCGCATGGCGCCGAAATCCCCGGCGGCCAGCCATTCCTTGCGCGTGACGTTGCTGCCCATGCCGACGCAGGTGGCGCCGGCCCGGAACCATTTTTCGATGCTCTCGCGAGTGGCCTCGACACCGCCGGTCGGCATGATGCGTGACCACGGCATCGGCCCCAGAACGGCCTTGACGAAGGCCGGGCCGCCGGTGGTCTCGCCGGGGAAGACTTTGACGATTTCCACGCCCATCTCCTGCGCCAGGGCGATTTCCGTCGCCGACGCGCAGCCGGGCATGTAGGCAATCATGCGGCGGTTGCACAGGCGGGCAATCTCGGCGTCGAAGAACGGACTGACGACGAAGTTCGCGCCGTTGGCGATGTAAAGCGCAGCCGTGGGCGCATCCACCACCGAACCCGCGCCGAGGATCAGCGACGACTTGCGGGAGGCGAAGTCTTCGCTCAGCAGCGAAAAGACCTTCAGCGCCATCTCGCCGCGGTTGGTGAACTCGATCACCCGCGCGCCACCTTCTTCGAGCGCGCCGGCAATGCGGCGTGCCGTGCTGGCGTCATCGTGGTGAAACAGCGGCATCAGCCCGCTCGCAATGACGGCGCCAAGGGTGTCCAGGCGGCTGAATCGAGCCATGCAGATCTCCTGTCTTGATGCGGGCACCGTTCGTGGGCGGCACGGGCGTTCGCCGAAGGCGAGCGCAAGTATCGCGAAGAAAGCGGCGCGCCACCCGCGCCCGGCTGCAGGCGCGGCTGACGCCCGGCGACTGCGTTGCGTGTACGGGCCTTTCTCGGCCGCGGGCTCTGAGGTACCATGGAAACCGGTTTCAGCTGCGCCTCGATGACTGCCCCCATGCCGTCTGCAGCCCGCCCGCCCAAAGGCCGGGCGACGATCGCCGATGTCGCCCGCGCCGCCGGCGTGTCCAAGGCGACCGTCTCGCGCTTTCTCAACCACCGCGAGACCCTGCTCACGCCCGAAACCGCGGCCCGGGTCGAGAAGACGGTGGCGGCGCTCGGCTATGTGCCGAGCCCGATGGCGCGCTCGCTCAAGCGCGGCCGCTCGCGATTGATCGGGCTGGTGGTGGCCGACATCGCGAACCCCTATTCCGTCGCCGTGCTGCGCGGCGCCGAACGCGCGGCGCAGCAGGCCGGCTATCTGGTGGTGCTGTTCAACCTGGGCAACGAGAGTGAACGCGAGCGCGCCGCCATCGAGGCGCTGGCGGCCTACCAGGTGGAAGGCTTCATCCTCAACACGCTGGGCACCGATCCGGGCGCCGCCGGCGAGGTGGCGCGCCACGGCAAGCCGGCCGTGCTGGTGGACCGCAAGCGCGCCGGCATGGCGGCCGACTTCGTCTCGCTCGACAACGCCGGCGCGATGCAGCGCGTGGTCGCGCACTTGCTGCAAGGCGGCTGGCGCCGGCTGCTCTACGTCACCGAGCCCGCGCGCGGGGTCAGTTCGCGCATCGAGCGCGTGGCGGCGTTCCGCAGCCTGAGCGCGGCGCAGGGCAATGCGGTCGACGCGCGCGTGGCCGAGCTCGACGACGACGGCGACGCGCTCGAGCAAACGCTGCGCGAGTCCAGGCAGCGCGCGGGGCCGCATCCGTTCGCGGTGGTGGCGGGCAACGCGGTCGTCACGCTGCGCGTTTGCGCCGCGGTCGCCCGGCTGGGCTGGCAGTTCGGCCGCGACCTGGGGTTCGTCGGCTTCGACGAGACCGAGTGGGCGCCGCTCGTCGGCCCCGGCCTGACGACGATCGAGCAGCCCACCGACGAGATCGGCCGCGTCGCGACCCACTGCCTGCTCGAACGGCTGCAGGGGCGCGACTTGCCCGTGCGGCAGATCCTGCTCGCCGCACGGCTGGTGCCGCGCGGCTCGTCGCGGCCGGCCACGTCGCCGGGCGTGCCGTCCGGCCTGACCGCGGGTAAACGCCCATCCGAAGTTGAAACCGGTTTCCTAGAATAGAAACCGGTTTCAGAGAACGCGCGGCACCGTGCACTACGACTTCCAGTTCGCCGATGTCTTCGCGGCCTGGCCGTTGCTCGCCAAGGGCACCTGGATCACGGTCCAGCTGTCGCTGTCGGCCACGCTGATCGGGCTCGCCATCGCGATCTTCTGCGCCTGGGGCAAGACCTGGGGGCCCAGGCCGCTGCGCTGGGTGATCCAGGCCTACATCGAGCTGATCCGCAACACGCCGTTCCTGGTCCAGCTCTTCTTCTTCTTCTTCGCGCTGCCGGCGGTCGGCCTGCGCTGGTCGCCCTATGCCGCTGCGCTGGTGGCGATGTTCGTCAACCTCGGCGCCTATGCCACCGAGATCATCCGTGCCGGGATCGAGTCGATCCCCAAGGGCCAGATCGAGGCCGGCCTCGCGCTGAGCCTGAAGCCGCACCAGGTGTTCCGGCTGATCATCCTGAAGCCGGCACTGCGCGCGATCTTTCCGGCGCTGACGAGCCAGTTCATCTTGCTGATGCTCAGTTCGGCGGTGGTGTCGGTGATCTCGGCCGACGACCTGACCTCGGTGGCCGCGAACCTGCAGTCGCAGACCTTCCGCAGCTTCGAGATCTACATCGTCGTCACCGGCATCTACCTCGCGCTCGCGCTCGCGTTCTCGGCGCTGTTCCGCACCATCCAGCGCCACGCGCTGTCGTACCCCGATCGGCGCTGAGCGAGCCGTCGCATCGTGCGTACCTTCGGCCTCCCCGACATCTGGTTCATCGTCGCCGCGGCGCGCTGGACGATCGCGCTGTCGCTGATCGCGTTCGTCGGCGGCGCGCTCGGCGGACTCGCGGTGGCGCTGGGTCGCACGGCCGAGAACCGCGCTGCGCGGCGCCTCGCGACGGGCTTCATCCAGCTCTTCCAGGGCACGCCGCTGCTGATGCAGCTGTTCCTCGTGTTCTTCGGCGCGCCGGTGCTCGGCGTCGAGGTCAGCCCGTGGACCGCCGCCGGGGTCGCGCTGGTGCTCAACACCAGCGCCTTCCTGGGCGAGATCTGGCGCGGCTGCATCGAGGCGGTGCCGCGCGGTCAGTGGGAGGCGGCCGACGCCCTGGGGCTCGATTACGTCGCGCGCATGCGCCGGGTGGTCCTGCCGCAGGCGTGGAAGATCGCCCTGCCGCCCACGGTCGGCTACATGGTGCAGGTGATCAAGGGCACGTCGCTGGCCGCGATCATCGGCTTCACCGAAGTCACGCGCGCGGGCCAGATCATCAACAACGCCACCTTCCAGCCGCTCGTCGTCTTCAGCGTCGTCGGCGCGATCTACTTCGTGCTGTGCTGGCCGCTGTCGCTGTGGGCCGGCCGCATCGAGAAGCGCCGCGCGCTCGCGCTCGCCCGTTGAACCTCGCTTTGCCTCTACACCACGGAGACCTCCGCATGAACCTTCTGACCCGCCGCGCGCTCGTCGGCGCGCTTGCCGGCGCCGCCTTGCTCGTCACCGCGATGCCGCACGCCGCTGCCCAGACCGTCGACGAGCTGAAGAAGAAGGGCTCGATCAACATCGGTCTGCTCGTCGACTTCCCGCCCTATGGCACGGTCGACGCCTCGAACAATCCCGACGGCTACGACGCCGACGTCGCCCGGCTGCTCGGCAAGGACTGGGGGATCAAGGTCAACCTGGTGCCGGTGACGGGGCCCAACCGGATCCCGTTCCTGCTGACCAACAAGGTCGATCTGCTCGTCGCCTCGCTCGCGGTGACGCCCGAACGCGCCAAGCAGGTGCAGTTCTCGCGCCCGTACTCGGCGGCGACGATCGTGCTGTATGCGCCGAAGAAGCTGGGCATCAAGTCGGCGGCCGACCTGAAGGGCCTGCGCGTCGCGGTCGCGCGCGCGAGCACGCAGGACACCGCGCTGACGGCGATCGCGCCGGCCGGCACCGAGATCCGCCGCTTCGACGACGACGCCTCGGCGATGCAGGCGCTGTTGTCGGGGCAGGTCGACGCCATCGGCTGCTCGACCACCGTGGCGGCGCAGATCGCCAAGCGCGCGGGCGACGGCTACGAGAACAAGTTCATCCTCAAGCAGCAGTTCATGGCGGTGGCGATGCGCCAGAACCAGCCCGAACTGCTGAAGGCGGTCAACGAGTTCGTCGCCCGCAACATCGCCAACGGCGAACTGAACACGCTGTACCGCAAGTGGCTGCAGACCGACCTGCCCGCGCTGCCGGCCGACTGAGCAAGCTGTGAATGAACCGGTCGCGCCCGAGGTTGCGCAGCCGAGGAAGACCGCATGAGCGACGAACCGATCATCCGCATCGAGAAGATCAGCAAGTGGTACGGCCAGTTCCAGGTGCTGACCGACGTCGATCTCGACGTCCGCGCCGGCGAGCGCATCGTCATCTGCGGCCCGTCGGGCTCGGGCAAGTCGACGCTGATCCGCTGCATCAATCACCTCGAAAAGGTGCAAAAGGGCAGCATCGTCGTCAACGGCATCGCGCTGACCGGCCACCAGCGCAAGAACGTCGAGGCGGTGCGGCGCGACGTGGGCATGGTGTTCCAGCAGTTCAACCTCTTTCCGCACCTGACGGTGCTGCAGAACTGCACCCTGGCGCCGGTCAACGCACGCGGCATCGGCCGCGCCGAGGCCGAAGCGACGGCGATGAAATACCTGACGCGCGTGCGCATCCCCGAGCAGGCCGACAAGTACCCGAGCCAGCTCTCGGGCGGCCAGCAGCAGCGCGTCGCGATCGCACGCGCGCTGTGCATGAACCCGAAGATCATGCTCTTCGACGAGCCGACCTCGGCGCTCGACCCCGAGATGGTCAAGGAGGTGCTCGACACGATGATCGGCCTGGCCGAAGACGGCATGACCATGCTGTGCGTCACCCACGAGATGGGGTTTGCGCGCAGCGTCGCCGACCGGGTGATCTTCATGGCCGACGGCCGCATCCTCGAACAGGCGCCGCCCGCCAGGTTCTTTGCCACGCCCGAGCATCCGCAGCTGCGGGCGTTCCTGGGCCAGATCCTGACCTCGCACGCCGGGCAATGAGCGTGGACCTCGACGTCGTCACCGTCGGCGAGGCGATGGTGATGCTGGTGGCCGACGAACCCGGCGCGCTCGAAGCGGTGCGCGGCTTTCACAAGCGCACCGCCGGCGCCGAGACCAATGTCGCGATCGGGCTCGCGCGCCTCGGGCTGCGCGTGGGCTGGGGCAGCCGGCTCGGCGCCGACTCGATGGGGCGCTATCTGCTTGCCGAGATGCAGCGCGAGGGCATCGACTGCTCGCGCGTCGCGATGACGGGCGAAGCGCCGACCGGGTTCCAGTTCAAGGGCCGGGTCAGCGACGGCACTGACCCGCCGGTCGAATACCACCGCAGGGGATCGGCCGCGAGCCGGATGACGCCGGCCGATCTCGACGAAGCCTGGCTGCTGCGCGCACGCCACCTGCACGTGACCGGCGTCTTTGCGGCCCTGTCGCCGGGATGCCTCGCGCTCGTCGAACGCGCGATCGACGTGATGCGCCATGCCGGGCGCAGCGTCTCGTTCGATCCGAACCTGCGGCCCACGTTGTGGCCGTCGCAGGCGGTGATGCGCCAGACGCTCGATGCGCTCGCGGCGCAGTGCCACTGGGTTCTGCCCGGCGTCGAGGAAGGCTTCGTCCTCACCGGCAGCCGTGATCCGGCGCTGATCGCGCGTGCGTACCGCGAGCGCGGCGTGCAGCGGGTGGTGGTCAAGCTCGGCGCCCAGGGCGCGTACTACGACGACTGCGATCGGGGTTGCGGCTTCGTGCCCGCGTTTGCGGTCGCCGAGGTCGTCGACACCGTCGGCGCCGGCGACGGCTTCGCCGTCGGGGTGATCAGCGCGCTGCTCGCCGGCCGTGACATCGCCGCCGCCGCGCGGCGCGGTGCCTGGATCGGTGCGCGTGCCGTTCAGGTCGTCGGCGACACCGAAGGCCTGCCCACGCGCGCGCAGCTCGACGCGGCCGGGCTGTGAGACATCCTGGGCCGGCCTCCTCGGGCACCCGCCTGCGCAACGGCATGGCGCTGCGCGCCGGGGCCGCAGCGCCTGCGACCGGTCCATGCGCGCCGCACGACGCCCGGCCATGCTGAGCGCGCCGCCCAAGAACGTCGTCGTCTTTCGCGCCTTGCCGCCCGACCTGCTGGCGCGCATCGAGAGCCGGCATCGGGTCGTCTGCGCCGACCCGCGCCGCGTCGAGGAACTGCCGCGGTTTCGCGCCGCGCTGGCCGATGCCCAGGGGCTGATCGGTTCGAGCTTTCGCATCGGCGCGGCCGAACTCGACGCCGCGCCGCGCCTCGAGGTGATCTCCAGCATCTCGGTGGGCGCCGACACCTACCCGCTCGCCGAACTCGCGCGCCGCGGCATCGTGCTGTGCCACACCCCGGGCGTGCTCACCGAGACCACCGCCGACACGATCTTCGGCCTCGTGATGTGCACGCTGCGCCGCCTGCCCGAGCTGAGTCAGCTGGTGCGCGCCGGCCGCTGGACGCGCAACATCGGCGAAGAGCTGTTCGGCTGGGACGTGCACGGCAAGACGATCGGCATCCTCGGCTTCGGCCGCATCGGCCAGGCGCTGGCACGCCGTGCCGCGCTCGGCTTCGACATGCCGGTGCGCTACTTCGATCGGAGCACGGCGGCGCCGCCCGAACTGCAGGGCCGGGCCGAATGCGTGCCGCTCGGGCGGCTGCTCGCCGAAGCCGACATCGTCGTCTGCACGCTGCCGCTGTCGCAGGGCACGCGCCACCTGATGAACGCGGCCGCGTTCGCGGCGATGAAGCCCGGCGCGGTGTTCGTCAACGGCTCGCGCGGCGGCATCGTCGACGAGGCGGCGCTCGTCGACGCGCTCGATCGCGGCACGCTGCGCGCGGCCGGGCTCGACGTCTTCGCGACCGAGCCGCTGCCGCTCGACTCGCCCCTGCGCACGCACCCGAAAGTGACGCCGCTGCCGCACGTCGGCTCGGCCACCCACGAGACCCGGCGCAAGATGGCCGAGCTCGCCACCGACAACCTGCTGCGCGTGCTCGCCGGCGAGCCGGCGCTCACGGCCTACGACCTCTCGGGGGTCGGCGGCTGAGATGCGCCTGCGCCGATCCGGCCCGGCGCAGTTCCCAGGGGGTGGCGTTCAGCGCGGCACGATCTTCGCGCCGCTCAACTGTTCCTGGGCCTCGACCAGCGAGGGCACGTACTTGCTCCCGTGGCCCAGCGCGCTGGCCAGCACCAGGCTCTGGTGCACGGCCTCGCCCATCACGCTGGGCACCGCCAGGCCCTCGGCGAGGTGGGTGTAGTAGCGCAGGTCCTTGCGCGCGTTGTCGAGCCCGAACTTCACGCCGTCCAGGCGGCCGCGCAGCGTCTGGGCCATGCCCTGGAACAGAGCGCTGTCGACCGGCCCGGCCGAGATCAGCTCGACCAGCCTGGCCAGATCGATGCCCGCGCGCCGGCCGACCGCGAACGCCTCGGCGGTGGCGGTGCAGATGGCCTGGCCGATGAAGTTGTTGAGCAGCTTGAGCGTGTGCCCGGCGCCCGGGCCGCCGGCATGCACCACGTTCTCGGCGAAGGCCTCGAGCAGCGGCCGCAGCCGCGCCAGCACCTGCGCTTCGGCACCGACCATGATGTTGAGGCGCCCCGCTTCGGCCTCGAGCGGCGTGCGCGACAGCGGCGCGTCGACGAAGGTCACGCCCTGTGCAGCGGCGCGTTCGTGCAGCCGCGCCGTCGATTCGGGCTCGCTGGTCGAGCAGTCGACGATGACCAGGCCCGCCTGCGCGCCGGCCAGCAGGCCATGCTCGCCGAGCACGGCCGCCTCGACCTGCGGCGTGCCGGTGACGCAGACGAAGACGATTTCGCTCGCCCGCGCCAGCGCCGCTGCGTCGGCGGCCTCGTGCGCCCCGGCGCTCAGCAGGTCGGCCACGCGCTCGCGACGGCGATGGACCGTGAGTGCGAGCGTGTGCCCCTTTGCGAGCAGGTTCTTCGCCATGCCGTGGCCCATGAGGCCGCTGGCGCCGATGAAGCCGATCCGTGCCATCTTCGTCCCCTCCGTCGACGAAGCTTATCTTGCTCGCGCCGACGGCGGCGAGAGGCGTGCCGGGCGTGAGCGCGCGCCCTCGAGCGCGGGCGCAGGGTGGCTGGGAACCGCTCAGGCGCCGCGCCGGCGCATCCAGCCTGCGGCACCCAGCGCCAGCCCGACGAGCGCCAGCGACGCGGGCTCGGGCACCGGGTTGCTCGCTGCGCGCACCACGAGTTGGTCGGCAAAGGATTCGGCGCCGGCAGTGCCCGCCCACGGCCCATAGGTCTGGCCGTTGCCGTCCTGCCAGTCGCAGTGGCGGTAGCTGTTGCTGAAGTAGGGCGTGGCGCAGGCCGCTGCGCCGTTCAGGGCGGCGTTCGTGGCGTCGAACGTCGCGCCCGTCAGCGGGTCGGCACCACCCAGCGGCACATTGGCGCCGGCAAACATGAAGTCGGTGGCCAGCGGTGCGGCCGCCAGCTCGGCCGCAGTGGGCAGGCGCCAGCCGAGCGGCCCCTGATAGCTCAGGTCCAGACCGTCTGCGGCCGGCAGCGGGAAGGCCCACGCCCAGTCCAGACCTCCGAACGAGATGTAGGCATTGGCGGCGACGGGGGCGTTCACGTACGCGGCCTGGGCGCCGAAACCGGCCAGCAGCGCGGTCACAGCGGCAAGCTTGCGCAGGGGGGATTGCATTGTGTTCTCCAGGGAGCAAGGTGAGGGATGCCTCCAGCAAGCAAGCACGATCCGTGCCGACCATGGAAACGTGTTTGTAATCAAGGTGTGGCGTGATCCGTGCCGACCGTCATCGCGCCGGACGTAAAGGAAATCGACAAGCCCGGGCGGTGGCCGTGAGCGAGCGCGTAGCGAGCGGGTCGGGTGTCGATGCGCCGCGGACCGAGCTGCAGGCCCCGCACGGGGTCGGATGCATGCGGCGAAGCAAGGCCGCATCGCCTGCGCTGCACCGGCCCGCGCGCAGACGCCAACCCGGCTGCGCAGCCCGGCACCGGGGCAGGGCGCCGCGCCTCAGCGCCTGCGCATCTTCGCCATCTCGCGCACCATGCGCTGCGATTCGGTGTGCAGGTACACCGAGGTGGTGGTCAGGCTCGCGTGCCCCATGGCGTCGCGCAGGGTGCTGACTTCCACGCCGTCGGCGACGGCGGAGTTGGCGAAGAAGTGGCGCAGCCAGTGCGTCGAGGCGCGGCGCAGGTCCTCGGCGTGGTCGTGCTCGCCGCGCCGCGCGGCGTCGCGCGCGCAGGCGGCGAGGAAGCGCTTGAGGCTCTGGTAGAGCGCCGACGGGTCGAGCGCGCCGAAGCGGTCGGCCAGCCGCCCCGGCGCGAGCGAGGCGACGCCGCGCTGGTCGCGCTGCCACCGGCCGGGCGGGCGACGCAGGGCGCCGATGAGCGGGCGGTGCGCGGCAGCCGGCCGGGCGTGCGCCAGCGCCCCGAGCTCGCCATGCAGCGCGCGCACGCCAGGGGTCTCGGGCTCGAAGGCGGTGTCGCGCGCGGCCATGTCCTCGTGGTGCTGCTCGAGCAGGGCGCGCACGTCGTCGAACAGCACGACCTTGCGCGCCTTGTTGCCCTTGCCGACGACGTGGAGCAAGGTGGCCTCCTCGCCGTCGACCGTCACCGTCTCCAGTGCCGAGCGGCGCGTGGTGCTCATCTCGCTCAGGCGCAGCCCGGTGCTCGCGCCGAGCTCGAGCAGCAGCCGCGTGCGCCTGAGCAGCGCCGCACGGTACGGGTCCTGGTCCTCGTTGCCCGGGCCGGGCAGGGTGACGTTGTCGGTTCCCCCTTGCCGGGGCGGGCCGCAGCGCGCGTATTGCGTGCTCCAGTACGCCATGACGCCGGCCCACTGCGCGTGGTCGAAGCTGCGGCGGATGTCGATCGTCATGTGCGGCAGCTTCATGCCGCGCTTGACGGCGCCGCCCGCCTGCGCGCGCAGGTAGCCTGCCTTGTGCAGCTCGGAGAACAGGCTCGCGATCACGCTCATGTCGAGGCGCGTGGTCGACGCGCTCAGTGCACCGCGCAGCGGCCGCCACTCGGGGCTGCCGCGCGCCGTGTGCCGCCGCTGCACCCAGTCGGCGGGCGGCGCCATCAGGAACGCCTTGTAGGCCATCATGTCCTGCTCGTCGACCGAAGACAGCGGCTTGCGGCGCACGAGCAGGCACCACAGGTAGAAGCGCTCGACGATGCGGGTGTAGAGCTGCTGCGTGCGCCTGCGCTCGTGATGGCGTGCGAGCCAGACGGCGATCGCCTCGGCGTCGGTCTCGGCGCCCAGCGTGTTGGCGTCGGCGCTGCGGAACGTGCCCGTGCGCCCGCTGAGCGCCTCGGGGATGGCGAGCTCGGACAGCGCCACCAGCCCGAACGAACGGTGCGCGGCGCCGTCCCTGGTCTGCAGCGCCAGGTCGCGCCGGTTCTCGCGGCCGATGCGCTGCAGCGCGGCCTGCGTGCGCGCGCGTTCGTGCACGGGGCTGCCCAGCGCCTCGGCCACGGGCACCAGCCACGCGAGGATGCGGGCGGCGCGCCGTGCGCCCAGGCGCGGCACCGTGCGCCACCAGCGGTGCCCCTGCAGGTTGACGAAGTCCACGAGGTTGCCCAGCGTCACGAGCGGCGTCGTCTTGCCGTTCATCTGCGCGTGCATGAAGCGTCCGGGCAGATCGGCGGCCAGCCAGGCGGCCAGGCCATCGGTGCGCGCAGGCGGCTCGAGGAGCCGTTCGGCCAGGCGCGCCAGCGCTTCGACTTCGCGGCGGCGATCCACGCAATGGGCAGGCGCCGCGCCGAGGCCGGCCAGGGCCTGCCGGGCGAGCGTCCCCTGTCCGCGTGCCCCGGCCATGAGCTCGACGCGCTGCACGAGCGCGCGCAACGCGTGCGCGAGATGGCGCCGGTCGTCGCTCGCGGCCTCGGGCGCCGCGGCGTAGCGCGCGTGCGCTGCCTTCAGGTCCAGGCCCTGCAGGTGCGCGTGCAGCAGCTTGAAGTCGGCCGGCTGCAGGGCAGGGGCCAGCACCTGCAGCGTCGAGCCGGGCTTGCGGCCCGGCTTGCGCGTCGGCCGCTCGCCGACGACCAAGGGGCGCTGCGCAGGAGCGGGCCGGTTCATCGTCGATTCAGAACCTGTGAACGAGCCACTCGCGCCCGAGTGTCGAATGCCGTCGGTTGGCGCGGCCGCGGTGGCGCGCAAGCAAGGGACGGCCGCTCGGGGCGTCCCGAGCCGACGACGGAACGGCATCGCCATGCATCTCCTGCACTCTACAGACCCGGCGCGGGCGCGCCGCGCATCGTCCATCGCCCCGACGGCGGCGCCCGCCGGCCCGCACCGGCGGGCGCCGGAGGTGTTCGGCAGGGCGCCGAATGGCGCGCATGTGTCCTAAATGGACAGCATTAGCGCAGGGCCTGTCATCGTTTCCCATTTGCCCGCAAAAGGCCCCTCGGCGCGCGATGTCGCGCGTAGACTCGCCCGTCGCCGAAAAGCGGACGGCAAGCGTTCCGGACTCGTGTCCGTGCGCCGCGCCGCGATGGTCGCAAGTGCCCGAGCGGGCAGCGACAACGTATTTTCTTGATCTGGTTCCTTGTGCCACTCAAGCAATTGCTTGTTCCCGGAGTGAAGTATGGACGACAAGATGGGCATTGAAAAACGGCTCGGATCCACGCTGCGGCCGCGCGCGATCTTCAGGCTCGCGCCGTTGACGCTGGCCCTCGCCGGCTCGTGGGCGATGGCCGCCGACGCGGTGAACCTGGGACCCGACACGACGCTGAATTATTCGCTGACGTTGTCGTACACCGCGTCGATGCGCACGAAAAGCGCCGCGAGCGAGTACCTGAACGACCTCAACAACGACGACGGCACGCGCAACTTCGACCGCTGGTCGCTGTTCACGAATCGTGTCAATGCGCTCGGCGAGTTGCGCCTGCGCCATGACAACCTCGGTGCGATCCTGCGCGGCAGCACGTTCTACGACTGGTCGTACCGCGGCCGCAACGACAACGACTCCATCGCCACCGTCAACAAGCTGGCGCCGAGCGATCAATTCGTTGCGCGCACGCGCAAGCTGAGCGGCAACGACAGCCGCCTGCTGGACGCCTATGCCTACGGCAGCTGGTCGCTGGGCGACGAGCGGTCGCTGTCGCTGAAGGTCGGGCGGCACGTGCTGGCCTGGGGCGAGAGCCTGTTCTGGCCCAACATCAGCCAGGGGCAGGTCCCGGTCGACGCCACCAAGTTCAACATCCCCGGCACCGAAGCGAAGGAGGCCTATCTGCCGGTCGGGCAGGTGTCCGGCGCGCTGACGCTCAATTCCTGGGCGACCTTGACCGGCTTCGTGCAGTACAAGTGGGAAGAGACGCGCCTCAATCCGGTCGGCGACTATTTCGGATCCGACTACTTCGGCCCGGGGGCGCAGTTCTTCCGCCTGGCCCCCGGTCAGGTGAGTGCCCTCCCTGACCACAGCTTCGCCGTCGTCAACTACGCCGGCGACATCAAGCCGAAGGATTCCGGGCAATGGGGAATCGGCGGGCGCTTCATCGTCAGCGAAGCGACCGAGATCGGCCTCTATCACTATCGCTATCACGAGCGCGTCGGCGCCCTGATGTTCGATTTCACGGGCACGACGCAGTACTCGTCGCTGCCGCGCTTCGGCAGCAACGCGTCGCCCGGGAGCACTCCGTATTACAAGCTCGGCTATTTCGACGACGTGAAGCTGACCGGCGCCAGCCTGAGCACGAAGTTCGGCGACGCCGTGCAGCTCGGCGCCGACCTCAGCTACCGCAACGGCTCGCCCGTCTATCTGTCGCCGGCATCCGGCAACGCGCCGGCGCGCGGCCAGCTCGCGCAGCTGAACGTCAACTTCCTGTACACGCTCGGGCCGAGCGCCATCGCGCGCACGACCACGCTGCTGGGCGAGGTCGCGCACCAGCGCATCATGGGGGTCGATGCGCTCACCATCAGCGGCGGCCTGCCGGGCAGCAACGGCACGTTCCGCCAGTACGTCTACGACGGCCAGACGCGGGGCTCGACGCTGCTCGGGGTCGGCGCGGTCTTCGATCACGGCAGCGTGATGCCGGGCTGGGATCTGGGCAGCAACGTCACCTGGACGCAGAACGTGCAGGGCAGCAGTTTCGGCGGCATGGGGCGTGCCGAGAAGCGGCTGACGCTGGGCGCGAACCTGATGTATCTGCGCAATTTCACCGTCGGCTTGACGTATGTCGCCTACCTCGGGTCTCCGAATATCGCTGCAGGCCGGCTGCTCGCCGACCGCGATTACCTTTCCCTCAACGTCAAGCATACATTCTGAGTGCGGTACAGGAGTAATGATGAAGAAGGTCGTCAACGGCTTGTTGATCCTGGCTGCCGTCGGTTGCGGAGCGATTCCGCTGGCCGCGAGCGCCAAAGGTACCGCAGAGGAAATCGCGCGGCTGGGCAAGGATCTCACCTGTGTCGGTGCCGAACGGGCCGGTAACAAGGACGGCACGCTGTCCGAGTTCACCGGCAAGTGGCAGGGCGTGCCGCCGCAGGTCAACTTCAAGGGCACCGGGCATCACCCGGTCGATCCGTATCCGGACGAGAAGCCGCTGTTCACGATTACGGCCGCCAACATGGCGCAGTACGCCGATCGCCTGTCCGAAGGCGAGAAGGCGATGTTCCAGAAGTATCCGGCGACCTTCCGCATGCCGGTCTATCCGTCGCATCGGGATTTCCGCTTCCCCGATTCCGTCTGCATCTCAACGAAGGAGAACGCCGCCAATGCGGTCGTCGTCGACGATGGCGAAGGCATCGAGGGCATCACCGGCGGCGTGTTTTTCCCGTTCCCGAAGACCGGCCTGGAGTTGCTGTGGAACAGCATCATTCCGTATCGCGCCTGGACCGAGAAGCTGGTCGCCGATTACGCGCTCGTGCTCGCGAACGGCAGCATCAGCTGGGGTCGCGTGCGCTCGCGCAACATCGGCGTCGGCAGCGAACCGGGCCTGCGCCGCAAGACCGGCGGCCCGTCGTCCTATTACTGGAACGAGACGCTGCTGCCGGAGCGCGATCGCGGCGAGATCAATACCGGCATGGAGTTCTTCAACTTCAAGACGAACCCGCGGCAGAGCTGGCGCTACGACCCCGGCACGCGGCGCGTGCGGCAGTCACCGGGCTACGGCTATGACATGCCGTTCCCGGGCACCGGCGGGTCGGTCACGGTCGACGAGGTGCGCGGCTTCAACGGCTCGCCCGAGCGCTACGAGTGGCGGATCGCCGGCAAGAAGGAGATCTACGTTCCGTACAACACCTATCGCACGCATTCGGCAGCCATCAAGTACAAGGACCTGCTGACGCCGCACCATGCGAATCCCGATTTCATGCGCTACGAACTGCATCGGGTGTGGATCGTCGAGGGCAAATTGAAGGAAGGCTACCGCCACATCTACGGCAAGCGGGTGCTGTACATCGACGAGGACACCATGTTCCCGATCCTCGCCGACAACTACGATATCCGCGGCAGCCTGTGGCGCACGTCGATGATCAATTATTTCTACGCCTACGAGATGCAGACGCTCGAGTCGGGGATCGCCTTCTATCACGATCTGGACGGCGGGACGTACGCCGGCTTCAACCTGATCAACGAGCAACCGCAGGGCTACATCCTGAACGACGGCTCGATCTCGGCGAAGGACTTCGGCCCCGAGGCGGCACGGCGCGCGGGACAGTAGACAAGGGGCCTTCAGGGCAGGCGGCGGCCGCGACGGCGGCGCCAGCCTGCCGGGTTTCGAGGCCCGTCATCGAAGCCGCCGGCAGCGGCTCGGGCGCTCGACGGCGACGCCGCGCCGTCGCCGCGGCGTGAGGCGTGAGCCTCGAGCCTGGGATCGGCCGGGCGGGTGCGCTCGCCTGCGGTCCGCCGCAGGCGGTGGATGCGACCGACGCGCTGCGCGCCGCTCACGCGGCGCGGGTCGCTGCGCGCGCGCGAGCGAGCGGGTAGGATCGGCGCGCTCGAACTTCGCCATCGGGTCTGCCGCAGTCCGCGGCGGAGTCGACCGCCCGTCTCACCATGATTCCGCGCTGGGTCACCGCCGCCTACCTGCTGTACCTGGGCATTCCGATCGCGCTGCTGTTCGTCGGCTCGTTCGGCAACCTGTGGCTCAACACGCTGCTGCCCACCGGCGCCACGTTCAAGTGGTACGTCGAAGTCGCCAGCGATCCGAGCTTCAGGCGCGCGTTCACGACCAGCCTCATCGTCGTCGTCCTGGTGTGCGCGTGCTGTGTCGCGATCGGCCTGCCGCTCGCCTATGCCGTGTTCCGCGCCCCCAGCCCGCGCGTGCGTGCGCTGGCGCGCATGCTGTACCTGCTGCCGGTGGCGCTGCCGGCGCTGGTGCTGGCATTCGGCTTCATCCTCGCGTTCTCGTCCGACGTGCTGCCCTGGCTGGGCAGCGTGTGGCTGCTGGTGGCCGGGCACGTGGTGCTCGGGCTGCCGTACTTCCTGCAGACGGTGGTCGCCGACATGCAGCGCCTGGGGCTGCGCGCGCTCGAGGAGGCGGCCGAATCGCTGGGCGGCAACGCCTGGCAGCGCTTCGTCGACGTGGTGGTGCCGGCGCTGCGCCACTCGATCCTCTCGGGGCTGATCGTGGTCGCGGCGCTGTCGATCGGCGAGTTCCAGTTCTCCAACCTGATCGCCGGCTTCCTCAACCGCACCTATCCGGTCGTGCTGCTGCAGGCGTTCTACGGCGCCACCGGCTTCGCCTGCGCGGCGACGGTGCTGCTGCTGGCACTGGCGCTGCTGGCCTCGGTGGCCGGCGCGCTGTCGGCGGGCGGCGCGGCGCGCGTGGCGGCGGCCAACGGCTGAGCCTGCTGCAAGGACGACGATGAGCACTGCCGCCGTTTCGCTGCGCGACGTGAGCTTCAGCTACCCCGGCGCCAAGGCGGGCGTGTCCGGCATTTCGCTGGACATCGCGCCCGGCGAACTGGTGGTGTGCATCGGCCCGAGCGGCTGCGGCAAGACCACCGTGCTGCGGCTGATCGCCGGCTTCCTGGCGCCGCAGGCCGGCAGCGTGCGGCTGGACGGCGTCGACGTCACCGCCGCCGGCGTGCGCTCGCGCCAGTGCGGCATCGTGTTCCAGTCGTACGCGCTCTTTCCGCACATGCGCGTGCGCGACAACGTCGCCTATGCGCTGCGCGTGCGCCGGGTGGCGCCGGCCGAGAGGCGGCGTCGCGCCGACGAGATGCTCGAGCTGGTGGGGCTGGCCGGCCTGGGCGACCGCCTGCCGGCGGCGCTGTCGGGCGGACAGCAGCAGCGCGTGGCGCTGGCGCGCGCGCTGGTGTTCGAGCCGCGCGCGCTGCTGCTCGACGAGCCGCTGTCGGCACTCGACGCGGCCACGCGCACGACGATGCGCGGCGAGATCCGCCGCATCCAGAAGGCGCGCCACATCGCGGCGCTGCTGATCACGCACGACCAGGACGAGGCGTTGTCGCTGGCCGACCGCATCGTCGTGCTGCGCGAGGGCCGGCTGGTGCAGGACGCGCCGCCGCAGGCGATCTACGACCGCCCGGCCGACGCCTTCGTGGCCGGCTTCCTGGGCCGCGCCAACCTGCTCGACGGCGAGGTGGTGGCGCCGGACGCGGTGCGCACCGCGATCGGCCGGCTCGGCACCGCGCCGCACGGGCGGCCGCAGGGCGCGCGCGTGCAGTTGCTGGTGCGCCCGGAGCGCATCGAGCCCGTGTTCCCCGGTGCGCTTGCCGGCACCGATGGCGATGCGGCGGCGGGCGACAACGTGTTCGCCGCGCGCATCGTGCACGACGAGTTCTTCGGCGCGTCGCGCCAGCTCGCGCTCGCCGTCGGCGCCGGCCGCCTCGAGATCGAGACCACCCGCCGCGGCGCGGTCGAGCACGTGCACGTGCCGCGCGCCGCCGTGCAGTTCCTTTCCACCCCCCCGTGAGGAGTCGACCATGAATCTCGATCGCAGGCAGGCGCTGGCCGCCACCGCGCTGCTCGCCGGTGGCGCGTTCGCGCAGCCGGTGGCCGATTCGCCCGAGCTGTACCCGGGCGAGAAGGCGCTGTACGAAGCCGCGCGCAAGGAAGGCATGGTGGTGAGCTTCGACACCGGGCCCACCTGGGCCAACTGGGCGGCCGAGTTCGCCGCCTTCAAGAAGCGCTACCCGGGCATCGAGCTGGTCTACAACGACATCGGCTCGGCGGCCACCGTGGTCGCGCTGGACAAGGCGCGCAACCGCCCGCAGGCCGACACCGCGTACTACTTCGCGGCCTCGGGCATCGACGCCGCCGCCAAGGACGTGGTGGCGCCGTTCAAGCCGGTCAACTTCGACAAGCTGCCGGCCGTGTTCCGCGACCCCGAGGGCAGGTGGTTCACGATCCACACGCTGACCATCGCCTTCATCGTGAACACCAAGCTGGTGAAGGACGTGCCGGGCTCGTGGGCCGAGCTGCTGGACGCGCGCTACAAGAACTCGGTCGTCTACCTCGACCCGCGCTCGACCGGCGTCGGCCAGGTGCTGGTGTTCGCCGCCAACTTCGGCGCCGGCGGCGAGATGACCCAGCTGCAGCCGGGCTTCGACTACCTGGGCAAGCTGCACCGCGCGGGCAACGTGCTGCGCGTGCTCGGCACCACGCCGTACGCGCAGTTCGTCAAGGGCGAGATCCCGATCTGGATCTCGTACGAGAACGACGGCCTCAAGGCCAAGTACACCGACGGCCTGGGCGACAGCGTCGCCGTCGTGATCCCGAAGGAGGCCTCGGCCGCCGCCCCGTACGGCATCAGCCTGGTGAAGAACGGGCCCAACCCGAACGCCGGCAAGCTGTGGCTGAACTTCGTCATGACCGAGCTCGGGCAGGGCATCTTCGCCGAAGGCTTCGTGCGCCCGGCGGTGCCCGGCGTCAAGCTGCCTGCCGACGTGGTGAACCGGCTGCCGCCGGCGCCACAGGTGCGCCCGCTCGACGTGAGGACCGCGGCCGCCGAGAAGGCGCAGGTCGACAAGGGCTGGGTCGCGGCCACCGGCACCAAGTAGGCGCGGAGCCACCGGCATGCGCACGCGCAGCCTCCTCGCGCTGGCCGCGCCGGCGCTCGGCGTGCTGCTGCTGTTCTTCGTGCTGCCGGTGGTGGCGGTGGCGTTCAACGCCTTCGGCGGGGGTTCCGGCTCGTTCGCGCGCGTGTTCGCGCTGCCGACCTTCTGGCCCTCGCTCGCCGGCAGTCTGACGCTGACGGTGGTGGCGGCGACGCTGTCGACGCTGGTCGGCGTGGCGGTGGCGCTGCACCTGTCGCGCCTCGCCGAACGCCGGCGCACGCTGCTGTCGTTCGTGATCGCGCTGCCGCTCACCTTCTCGGGGCTGATCGTCGCCTACGGCTTCATCCTGGGCTACGGCCGCGCCGGCTTCGTCACCCAGCTGCTCGGCTTTGCCGGGCTGGACACGGCGGTCATCGGCAAGGCGCTCTTCACGCCGACCGGGCTCGCGTTCGCGTCGTCGTACTACCTGATCCCGCGCGTCGTGATGGGCGTCCTGCCGCTGCTCGTCAACTTCGACCTCGCGCAGCTCGCGGCGGCCGAGTCGCTCGGCGCGACGCGCGCGCAGGCGTTCCGCCAGGTCATGCTGCCGCAGATCGTGGCCCCTGTGGCGAGCGCGTTCTGCCTCATCGCGGCGGTCGTTTTCGGCGCCTACGGCACCGCGCTGGCGCTGGTCGGCACCGAGCTGCGCATCCTGCCGCTGCAGCTGTACAGCCTGATCTCGGAGACCGGCGCCGACTTTCCGGCCGCCGCCGCGCTGGCGCTGCTGATCACCGCCGCCTGCTCGGCCATCATGGCCACCGGAGAATGGTTTGGCAGCCGCTACGAACGCCATCTTTAGGCTCGAGCGCGCGCAGGGCGCACTGTTCGACGCGCACGGACGCCGCTTCGACGCCGCCGCGCGCACCTGGCGCGCCGCCGACGGGGCCGCCGCGGGCGCGCCGGTCGACGCGCTCGAGGCCGCGCGCTGGCTGCAGCGCGAAAGCGGGCATGCGCTGCGCGTGCCGGTCGGCGTCATCGGCCCGCGCGATGCGAGCGCGGCGCAGCGGGCGGCGGCCGAGGCCGTCGGCCACGGCCTGGCGACGATCGGCATCGCGCTGCTGTGCGGCGGCCGCCAGGGCGTGATGGAGGCCGCCTGCAAGGGCGCCTCGGCCGCCGGCGGCATCGCGATCGGCCTGCTGCCCGAAGCCGACCCCGCGCTGGCCAACCCCTACGCCAGCGTCGCCATCGCCACCGGCATCGGCGAAGCGCGCAACGCGCTGATCGCACGCGCCTCGCTGTGCCTCGTAGCCATCGGCGACAGCTTCGGCACGCTGTCCGAAGTGGCGCTCGGGCGCCAGTTCGGCAAGCTCGTCGTCGCGCTCGAGGGCGCAGCGCAGATCGACGGCGTGCGCCGCGCCGCCAGCGCCCGCGAGGCCCTGGAACTGACGGCGCGGTGCATGCTCGCGCTGCCCTAGGCGGCGGCGGCCGGCGGCGCGTCGAGCAGCTGCCGCAGCATGTACGGCAGGATGCCGCCGTGCCGGTAGTACGCGGCCTCGGCCGGGGTGTCGATGCGCACGTCGACGTCGAACTCGCGCGACGTGCCGCCCGCGTCGCTCGCGCTGACCTGCACGCGGTGCACCGAGCCGTCGCTGCCGGCCAGCCCGGTGATCGCGTAGGTCTCCTCGCCGCTCAGGCCGAGCGCATCGGCATCCTGGCCGCTGCGGAACTGCAGCGGCAGCACGCCCATGCCGATCAGGTTCGAGCGATGGATGCGCTCGTACGACTTCGCGATCACCGCGCGCACGCCCAGCAGCGCGGTGCCCTTGGCGGCCCAGTCGCGCGACGAGCCCGAGCCGTACTCCCGGCCGGCCAGGATCACCAGCGGGGTGCCGGCCTTCAGGTAGTGGGCCGACGCGTCGTAGATCGTCGCCACCGGCGCGCCGGGCTGGGTGAAGTCGCGCGTGAACCCGCCTTCGGTTCCGGGCGCGAGCTGGTTGCGCAGGCGGATGTTGGCGAAGGTGCCGCGGATCATCACCTCGTGGTTGCCGCGGCGCGCGCCGTAGGAGTTGAAGTCCTTGCGCTCGATGCCGTGCGCGCTCAGGTAGCGGCCGGCCGGCGAGTCGGCGGCGATCGAGCCGGCGGGGCTGATGTGGTCGGTGGTCACAGAGTCGCCGAGCCTGGCGAGCACCCGCGCGCCCCGGATGTCGGCCAGCGGCGCGGGCGTGCGGCCGACGCCGTCGAAGTAGGGCGGGCGGCGCACGTAGGTCGAATCGGGGCTCCACGCGAAGGCATCGCCGGCCGGAACGTGCAGGCCGCGCCAGTTGGCGTCGCCGGCGAAGACATCGGCGTAGCCCTTGGCGAACATCTCGGCCTTCAGGCAGGCGTCGATCACGTCCTGGATCTCGCGCGCCGACGGCCAGATGTCGCGCAGGTAGACGGGCCGCCCGTCGCTGCCGCTGCCCAGCGCGTCGGCGAGCAGGTTGGTGCGCATCGTGCCCGCCAGCGCGTACGCCACCACCAGCATCGGCGACATCAGGAAGTTCATCTGCGTTTGCGGGTGGATGCGGCCCTCGAAGTTGCGGTTGCCCGAGAGCACCGAGCTGACGTTGAGCCGGTTCGCCTCGACCGCGGCCGCGACCTGCGGGATCAGCGGCCCGGAATTGCCGATGCAGGTGGTGCAGCCGTAGCCCACCAGGTTGAAGCCCAGGCGGTCCAGGTAGGGCGTGAGTCCCGCGCGGTCGAAGTAGTCGGTGACGACGCGCGATCCGGGCGCGAGCGAGGTCTTGACCCACGGTCGGCGCTCGAGCCCCCTTTCGACGGCGCGCTTGGCGAGCAGCCCGGCGCCGACCATCACCGCCGGGTTCGAGGTGTTGGTGCACGAGGTGATCGCGGCGATCACGACATGCCCGTTGTCGACCCACGCCGCGTCGTTGCCGGGGAGGGCGATGTCGACGCGCGCGCTCGGCCAGTCGGGGTGGGGGCCGTAGCCGCCGGCGTCGACCGGCGGACGGGTCTTCGCGCCCGGCGAGACGGCGATCGGGTCGCTCGCCGGAAACGATTCGGCGCCGGCTTCGTCCAGCCCCGCGAGCAGCGCCTTGTCGTACGGCCGCCCCTCGAGCAGCGCGCCCACCGCGTGCGGCGCGAGGCGCAGCGCGATGCGGTCCTGCGGCCGCTTGGGGCCGGCGATCGAGGGCTCGAGCGTGCCCAGGTCCAGTTCGATCGTCTGCGAGTACTCGGCCTCGTGCGCCGGGTCGTACCACAGCCCCTGCTCCTTCGCGTAGGCCTCGACGAGCCGGATCTGCGGCTCGGGCCGGCCCGTCAGCCGCAGGTAGGCGAGCGTTTCGTCGTCGATGGGGAAGATCGCGCAGGTGGCGCCGTACTCGGGGCTCATGTTGCCCAGCGTCGCGCGGTTGGCCAGCGGCACGCGCGCGATGCCGGGGCCGTAGAACTCGACGAACTTGCCGACCACGCCGGTGCGGCGCAGCAGCTCGGCCACGGTCAGCACCAGGTCGGTGGCGGTGGTGCCGGGCGGGAATTCGCCGCTCAGCTTGAGCCCCACCACGTCGGGGATCAGCATGCTCATCGGCTGGCCGAGCATCGCCGCCTCGGCCTCGATGCCGCCCACGCCCCAGCCGAGCACGCCCAGGCCGTTGACCATCGGGGTGTGCGAATCGGTGCCGATCAGCGTGTCCGGGTAGGCGAGCACGCCCTCGGGCGTGCGGCGCGTGAACACCACCCGCGACAGGTACTCGAGGTTGACCTGGTGGCAGATCCCGGTGTCGGGCGGCACCACCTTGAAGTTGTCGAACGCCTGCTGCGCCCAGCGCAGCATCTGGTAGCGCTCGACGTTGCGCTGGAACTCGAGCTTGGCGTTGGCGGCGAAGGCGTCGGCGCTGCCGAACACGTCGGTGATCACCGAGTGGTCGATCACCAGCTCGCCGGGGATGAGCGGATTGATGCGCTTCGGGTCGCCGCCCAGCGCGATGATCGCGTCGCGCATCGCCACCAGGTCGACGACGCAGGGCACGCCGGTGAAGTCCTGCATCAGCACGCGCGCCGGCGTGAACTGGATCTCGCGCTGCGGCTGCTCCGTTGGCCGCCAGTCGGCCAGCGCCTGCACCTGCTCGCGCGTGACCAGATGCCCGTCCTCGCAGCGCAGCAGGTTTTCCAGCAGCACCTTCAGGCTGTAGGGCAGCCGGTGCGCGGTGGCGATGCGGTCGAGCCGGTGGATCGTGTAGGTGTTGCTGCCGACGGCAAACGCGTGCCGGGTACCGAAGCTGTTCGAGGCCATGGGGTTCTCCTGCGGATGGTTCGTCCGTGCGCCACGGCCCGCCGCGCCGCGGCCGACGCGGCGGGCCTGCGCGGGCATTGTCCGGCAGCGCCGAAACACGCGCGCCGCCGATGCGCAGCCCGTCGATGCCGAGCGGCTCACCGATGATTCCGGCGCACGAGTGTGTAGCGGTCGGACGCGCACGGGCGCCGGCGATCGGGTAATCCACGCTCGGCAAGGGGAGTGGCCGGGCCTGCGCCGGGCGCCGTGTATCGTCGGCGCATGCGGCGGCGCTGGCTTGCGGGTCTTGGACTGGTCGCAGCGGCGCTGTGCGGCCCGGCAGCGGCAGACGGCTTCGACATCGCCGTGAGCGCCAGTGCGGCGAATGCCGAGCACGTGCGCGCCTACGGCGTCATCGGCGGCTGGACGCACCCGGCGCCGCTGTGGCAGGGGCGCCGCTGGCGCCTCGCGCTGCGCCACGAGCTCGAGCTGGCCGTGTGGCAGGTGCCGCGCGCACGCGATCTGCTCGAAGTCGGCTATTCGCCGGTGTTCGTGCTCACGCCTGTGCACGGCGGCACGGGCGCCGTCTTCTACGTCGAAGGCGCGATCGGCATGGCGCTGCTGTCGCACACGCGCGTGTCGCCGCGACGCGAACTGAGCACCGCGTACCAGTTCTCGGACATGCTCGGCTTGGGCTGGCGCTGGGGGGCCGACGGGCAGGCTGCGCTGGGCCTGCGCATCCGCCATGTCTCCAACGCCGACATCAAACGCCCGAATCCGGGGATGAATTTCGCGCAGCTCGTGTACCGCCGGCGCTTCTGAGACCCTGTGGCGTCGGCGCGGGATGGCCGCGCGCGCCGGCGCTGGGCGCATCGCGGCGGCTCGCGTTCGGCGGGTGATCTGTACGCCCGGGATAGAATAGTATTGCGGGTGTCGCATTATTTGTATCCCGCGGCCCGACGACGCCATCCGCGCAGGTCGAGACGATGCGTTGCCGGCACGCGCACCGGCGCGATCGCGAGGCGCGTCGGGTCGAGCATCCGCTGGCCGTGATCGGCCGGCAGCGCGGTCTGCGCGAGCCGAATGCCCCCGCTGCCCAGACCGTCTTGCGGGCCGCTGCAAAAACCTGCTAGGCTAGTAATACGTTACTTACCTGCAGGATCCCCATGGCGCGCGAACGAAGCCACTACCTCCCGAGCGACGAGCGCCGCGCGGCGACCGTCGAAGCGGTGGTCGAGCTGGCCGCCGGACAGAACCCGGCCGAGATCACGACCACGGAGATCGCCGCACACATGGGGCTCACGCAAGGCGCCTTGTTCCGGCACTTCGAGAGCAAGGACGCGATCCTGCAGGCGACGATGAGCTGGGTCAGCGAGCGCTTGCTGGCGCGCCTGGACAAGGCAGCGCAGGGCGTCGCGTCGCCGGCGGCCGCGCTGGAGGCGATGTTCATGACGCACATCGAGTTCATCGCCAGGCACCCCGGGGTGCCGCGCGTGCTGTTCGGCGAGCTGCAGCGCTCGGGCACCAGCCTCACCCGGAAGATGGTGCAGACGCTGCTGCGCCACTATCGCCAGCGCCTGCACGCGCTGCTCGAGGCCGGCAAGGCGCAGGGCGAGCTCGATGCGCAGCTCGACGTGGACGCGGCGGCGGTCCTCTTCATCGGCACGATCCAGGGCCTGGTGATGCAGTCGCTGCTGGCGGGCAAGGTCGCACAGCTGCGCCACGATGCGCCGGCTGTCTTTGCCGTGTACCGCCGCGGCATCGGAGCCAGGCCATGAAGCGGACCCGGCTGGCGGCCGCCACCCTCGCCACCCTCGTCGTCGCCGTCGTCGCCGTGGGCGCGGCCTGGATGTGGATGCAGCGCGCGGGCGCCGACGAGCGCACTTTGCGCCTGTACGGCAACGTCGACATCCGCGAGGTGCAGCTCGCGTTCCGGCAGCCCGGTCGCATTGCGCAGATGGCATTCGACGAGGGCGACGCCGTGAGCGCGGGCGCGCGCATGGCCGCGCTGGACGCCAGGCCGTACGAGGAGGCGCTGGCGGCGGCGGCGGCCACCGAGCGGGTGGCACAGGCCGAACTGGACAAGCTGCGCCGCGGCCTGCGCCCGCAGGAGATCGTGCAGGCGCGCGAGGCCGTGAACAAGGCGCAGGCGGCCGCGCGGGAGGCCGAGCGCAACCACGCGCGTCTAAGCGAGCTGCTGCCTTCGGGCGCCAGCAGCCAGCGCAGCGTCGACGCCGCGGCCGCGGCGCGCGATCAGGCGCTGGCGGGCGCGAAGGCCGCGCAGGCGGCCCTGTCGCAGGCCCAGGAGGGTTTTCGTCGCGAGGACATCGCCGCGGGCGAAGCCAGAGTGGCAGCGGCGCAGGCCGCACGTGCGCAGGCGGCCACGGCGCTGGCCGACACCGAACTGCGCGCGCCGAGCAGCGGCACGGTGATCCTGCGCGCGCGCGAGCCGGGCAGCATGGTGGGCAGCCAGAGCACGGTCTACGGCCTCAGCCTCGACTTCCCGGTCTACGTGCGCGCCTACGTCGGCGAGCGCGACCTGGGCCGCATCGCGCCGGGGACGCCGGTGCGCGTGCGCAGCGATTCGTCGAGCCACGCCTACGTCGGCCAGGTCGGCTTCGTGTCGCCGCGCGCCGAATTCACGCCGAAGACGGTGGAGACGACCGATCTGCGCACCGATCTCGTGTACCGGCTGCGCATCGTCATCGCGGACAAGCAGGCCGCGGCCGCGCTGCGCCAGGGCATGCCCGTGACCGTCGAAGTGGATGCGCCGCCCGCACCGGCGCGCCAACCCAGGGCCTCCTGAAGTGCCACCCCCGCGCTCGCGGCGTTCGCGGCCCCCCGAGGCGGCGCTCGGCACCCACGCAACGGCCGGGCGCTACTGAGATGCCAGCGTCCGCCGCGTCCGCCGTGTCCGCCGCGTCGCCGAGCGCAGCCGCTGCGGATCGCACGGATGCGGCCGTCCTCATCGAGGGCCTGGACAAGCACTTCGGCCGCGTGCACGCCCTGCAGGGCGTGCAGGCGCGCATCGGGTTCGGACGCCTCACCGGCCTGGTCGGCCCCGACGGCGCAGGCAAGACGACCCTCCTGCGCATCCTCACAGGGCTGCTCGCGCCCGATGCGGGGCGGGTGACGGTGGCCGGCCTGGACGTGGTCGCGGACAACGACGCCATTCATGCCGCCACCGGCTACATGCCGCAGCGCTTCGGCCTGTACGAAGACCTGTCGGTGCTGGAGAACCTGCGCCTGTACGCGCAGCTGCGCGGGCTGGACGCCGCGCCCGGCTCCGCGCTGTTCGCCCGGTTGCTGGAGTTCACCCGGCTCGAACCCTTCACGAAACGCCTGGCCGGCAAGCTGTCGGGCGGCATGAAGCAAAAGCTCGGGCTCGCCTGCGCGCTGATGGCCCGCCCGCGGGTCTTGCTGCTCGACGAGCCCGGCGTCGGCGTCGATCCGGTCAGCCGCCAGGACCTGTGGCGCATGGTGCAGGCGCTCACCGACGAGGGCATGGCGGTCGTCTGGTCGACGGCCTATCTCGACGAAGCCGAGCGCTGCGACAGCGTGCTCCTGCTCAACGAAGGCCGCCTGCGGTTCGACGGGCCGCCGCAGGCACTGACGGCGCCGCTCGAAGGCCGCAGCTACCGTCTGCAGGACGTGGGCGCGCAGCGCCGCGCACTGCTCACCGAGGCGCTCGACCTGGACAGCGTCAGCGACGGCGTGATCCAGGGCGCCGGCGTGCGGCTCGTGCTGCGCGACGGGGCGCCGGCCGCCCAGATCGAGGCGCTGGCCGATCGGGCGCAGGTCCGGCTGGCGCCCGTCCCCGCGCGCTTCGAGGATGCCTTCATCGACCTGCTCGGCGGCGGCCCCGGTGGCACGTCGCCGCTCGCCGAGCGGCTGCCGCCCGTCGAGCTCGCTTGCGACATCGCCGTCTCCTGTCGTGACCTGACCAAGCGCTTCGGCGAGTTCACGGCCACCGAGCGCGTGAGCTTCGACGTGCGCAAGGGCGAGATCTTCGGGCTGCTCGGCCCCAACGGCGCGGGCAAGTCGACCACGTTCAAGATGCTGTGCGGCCTGCTCACCCCCACCCGCGGCGACGCGCACGTGGCGGGGCTGGACCTGCGCCGGGCCAGCGGCGCGGCCAAGGGCCGGCTCGGCTACATGGCGCAGAAGTTCTCGCTCTACGGGCTGCTTTCCGTGCGCCAGAACCTGGAGTTCTCGGCCGGGGTCTACGGCCTGGACGGCGCCACGCGGCGCGCGCGCATCGACGAGATGATCGAGACCTTCGATCTGGCCGCCTGGCTGTCCTTCGCCCCCGATGCGCTGCCGCTCGGGCACAAGCAGCGCCTGGCGCTGGCCTGTGCGCTGATGCACCGGCCGCCGGTGCTGTTTCTCGACGAGCCGACCTCGGGCGTCGACCCGATCACGCGGCGCGAGTTCTGGACCCACATCAACGGCCTCGCGCGCAAGGGCGTGACGATCATGGTCACCACCCACTTCATGGACGAAGCCGAGTACTGCGATCGGGTCGCGATGCTGTACCGCGCCCGGCTGATCGCCCTGGACACGCCCGATGCGCTCAAGCGCAGCACGACGAGCGCGCGGCACCCCGACCCGACGATGGAAGACGCCTTCATCCGCCTGGTCGAGGCCGCCGACCTCGAGGTGGAGGCAACCTCATGAGTGCCGCCGGCGGGCGCGCCGCAGCGGCTGCGGCCCCGGGCCCGCGGCGCTTCGACTGGCGACGCCTGCGCGCCCTCGTCCACAAGGAGAGCCTGCAGGCCCTGCGCGACCCTTCGACGCTGCTGATCGCCTTCGTGCTGCCGCTCGTGCTGCTGCTGCTGTTCGCCTATGCGGTCTCGCTGGACGCGAAGAACGTGCGCATCGGCGTGGTGCTGGAATCGGACGGCGTCTCGGCGCGCTCGCTGGCCGCGGCCTTCTGCGCCACCCGCTATCTGGAGGTGCGCCTTGCCCACGACCGGCGCGAAGTGGCCGGGCGGCTCACGGCCGGCGAACTGCGCGGCTTCGTCGTCATCGCGCAGGACTTCGAACAACGGCTGGCGCGCCGCGACACGCAGCCGCTGGTGCAGATCGTCACCGACGGCTCCTATCCGAACACCGCCAAGTACGTCGAGAACTATGCGCGCGGCGTCGTGCAGGGCTGGCGCGCCGCGCTCGATGCCGGCGCGCCCGCCCAGGCGGTGACGCTGGAGCCGCGCTACTGGTTCAACCCCGAGCTCGCCAGCCGCAGCGCGCTGGTGCCCGGCGCCATCGCCATCGTGATGACGATCATCGGCACCATGCTCACGGCGCTGGTGGTGGCGCGCGAATGGGAGCGCGGCACCATGGAAGCGGTGCTGTCGACGCCGGCGTCGGTGCTCGAGATCCTGATCGGCAAGCTGCTGCCGTACTTCGCGCTCGGCATGGTGTCCACGCTCGGCGCCGCGGCGCTGGCCGTCTTCGTCTTCGACGTGCCGTTGCGCGGCTCGCTGTTCGCGCTGCTGCTGCTCGCGGCCGTGTTCATGATCCCGGCGCTGGGCCAGGGCCTGCTCGTCTCGACGCTGGCCCGCAACCAGTTCCTGGCCTCGCAGATCGCGCTGTTCTCGGGCTTCCTGCCCGCGTTCATGCTGTCGGGCTTCCTGTTCGAGATCGACGCCATGCCGGCGCCCATCCGCGCCATCACGTGGGCCATCCCGGCGCGCTACTTCGTCTCCTCGCTCAGGACGGTGTTCCTGGCCGGCGACGTCTGGGCGGTGTTCACGCCCGACCTGCTCGCCATGGGGGCGATCGGCTTCGTGTTCTTCGCCTTCGCCAGGCGCGCCACGCGCAAGGACCTGCAATGAAGGGCGTGCGCGCGATGCGCGAACTGTGCTCGGCCACCCGCCTGCGCGCCCAGTTCGTGAAGGAGCTGCTCAGCGTGCTGCGCGACCCGAAGAGCCGCATGGTGGTGTTCGTGCCGCCCGTCCTGCAGCTGCTGGTGTTCGCGTTTGCCGCGACGCTGGAAGTGCGCAACGTCGACATCGCCGTCTACAACCAGGATGCGGGGCGCTGGTCGCACGAGCTCGTGCAGCGCGTGCACAGCGCGCAATTCGTCGCGCGCGTGCGGCACGTCCAGAGCCGCCAGCAACTGCGCGCGCTGATCGACGACGGCGCCGTCATCGCCGCCCTCGACATCCCGGCCGACTTCTCGCGCACCATCGCCGCCGGCGACAGCGCTCGCGTGCAGGTGCTCGTCGACGGACGGCGCAGCAACTCGGGACAGATCACCGTGGCCTATCTGTCGAGCATCGCGGCCGACGTCGGTGCCGAGGCCGTGCCCGATGCGCAGCCGGCCGCCCCGGTGGTGGTGCGCAACGCGTTCAACCCGAACCTGACCTACCGCTGGTACATCGTGCCGGGGCTGACGGCCATCCTGGCGCTCTTCAGCGCCCTCCTCGTCACCTCGCTTTCGATCGCGCGCGAACGCGAACTGGGCACCTTCGACCAGCTGCTGGTGTCGCCCACCTCGACGCCGGAGATCATCGTCTCCAAGTCGCTGCCGGCGCTGGCGATCGGCACCGCGCTCGGCGTGTCGATGGTCGCGGCCGCCGTGGTCGTGTTCGGGATCCCGTTCACGGGCTCTTTCGTGCTGCTGCTGGCGAGCCTGATGCTGTTCATCCTCTCGGTGGTGGGGATCGGCCTGACGATCTCCGCGCTCAGCATGACGCAGCAGCAGGCGATCCTGGGCGCGTTCGCCATCGGCGTGCCGGCGGTGCTGCTGTCGGGCTTCGCGACGCCGGTGGAGAACATGCCGCTGGCCCTGCAATGGCTGGCCCAGGCCATTCCGCTCACCCACTTCCTCGTCATCGTCGAGGGCAGTTTCCTCGCCGCGCTGCCGCCCGGGGTGGTCGTGGGCCACCTGTGGCCGCTCGCCGTCATCGCCCTCGTCACGCTGACGATGGCCACCGCATTCATCCGAGGGCGCCTGCAATGACGCGCATCCTTCGCACCCCGGGCGCCACCGGCGCCGCGTCGCGTCGGCCATCCGGGCGCCTGCGACCCCTCGTCGTCGCGGCGGCCGGCGTCGTGCTTGCGGGATGCGCGGCGGTCGGGCCGGAGTACCGCTCGCCACCGCCGGTCGACACGGGCGCGGGCTGGATCCAGCCGATGCCCGCTGCGGCCGACGGCGCGAGCACCGAACTGGCACGCTGGTGGTCTCGCCTCGGCGACCCCGTGCTCGATCGCCTGATCGACGCTGCGCTGGCCGCCAACCTCGACCTGCGGCAGGCGGGCGCGCGCATCGACGAGGCGCGCGCGCTGCGCGACCGCACGGCCGGCAGGCAGGCCGCGGCGGCCGGCGTGGGGGCCAGCGTCAACCGCCGCCGGCAAAGCGAGAACGGCCCCTTGCCGGTGGGCAGGATCCCCGGCCTCGAGGCGACACAGACCATCTACGACGCGGGCTTCGACGCCGCCTGGGAGCCCGACCTGTTCGGCGCCAACCGGCGCGCGCTGCAGGGCGCCGACGCCAGGCTGCAGGCGGTCGAGATCGAGGCCCAGGGCGTGCGCATGCGCATCGTCGCCGAAGTCGCGCGCACCTGGTTCAGCGCGCGCGGCGCGGGCCTCGAGGCGAGCGCGCAGACGGCGGCGGCCGACGCGCTCGCGCAGACGCTCGAGCTGACGCGGCTGCGGCGCGCGGTGGGCGAGGCGGCGGCGGCCGACGTGGACCTGGCCCACGCGCAGTGGGCCGCAGCCGACGCGGCCCTGCCCGATATCCAGGCGCGGCACCGCGCGGCCGTGTTCGGCCTGGGCATCCTGCTGGGGGCGCTGCCGGAAACGGAACTCGGGCTGCTCGATGCCGCCGCGGCGCCGCAGGCACTGCCGGGGCTGCTGGCGCTGCCTGTGGGCGAACGCGCCGACATCCTGCGCCGCCGACCGGACGTGCTGGCGGCCGAGCGGCGCCTCGCGGCGGGCACGGCCGACATCGGCGTGGCCACGGCCGAGCTGTTCCCCAAGCTGTCGATCGGCGCCGGCGGCGGCCTGCAGGCCTTGTCCAGCGGCGACTGGTTCGACGCCTCGAGCGCGCGTTTGTCCATCCTGCCGCTCGTCTCCTGGCGCTTGTTCGATGGCGGCCGCGTGCGTGCCGAGATCCGTGCCCGCGAGGCCGGGCAGCAGCAGGCGGCGCTGGCCTACGAGCAGGCCGTGCGGGCCGCGCTGGCAGACGCCGAACGCACGCTCAGCGACTACGCCGCAGGACTGGACACGCTGCATCGGCGTCTGGTGGCGCTGCAGGCGGCGCAGAGCAACCACGATCGGGCCCAGGCACGCTTTGTCGCCGGCGACATCACCCGCGTGGAACTGCTGGCCGCCCAGCGCCTGCGGCTCGAGGCGCAATCGGCCGCCGTGCGTGCGCACACCGCAGCGGCGCTGCAGATGGTGGCGCTGTATAAGGCGCTCGGTGGCGGCTGGGACGCTGCGGCAGAGCCGCGCGTGACCCCGGCGCCACCGGTGTCCGCCGTGTCAAGGAGGGCAATGGCGCCATGAAACCCGCACCCGCCATCGACGACGCGAGCCTCGCAAAGATCGACGCCTATTGGCGTGCCTGCTGCTACCTCGCCGCCGGCATGATCTACCTGCGCGCCAATCCGCTGCTGCGCGCACCGCTCGAGCCGCAGCACATCAAGGATCGCCTGCTCGGCCACTGGGGCGCCAGCCCCGGCCTCGCGTTCGCGTACGTGCACATGAACCGGCTGATCGTCAAGTACGACCTCGACGCGATCTTCCTCGCCGGGCCCGGCCACGGTGCGCCGGGCGTCCTCGCGCCGGTCTACCTCGAAGGGCGTTACAGCGAGGTCTATCCGAACAAGGGCGAAGACGAAGAGGGCATGCAGGCGTTCTTCAGGGAGTTCTCGTTTCCCGGCGGCATCGGCAGTCACTGCACGCCCGAAATGCCGGGCTCGATCCACGAAGGCGGCGAACTCGGCTACAGCGTCGCGCACGCTTTCGGAGCGGCCTTCGACAATCCCGAGCTGATCGTGACGGTGGTGGTGGGCGACGGCGAAGCGGAAACCGCGCCGCTGGCGACGTCGTGGCATTCGAACAAGTTCCTCAATCCGATCCGCGACGGCGCCGTCCTGCCCATCCTTCATCTGAACGGCTACAAGATCAACAATCCGACGCTCCTCGCGCGCATCCCGCACGAAGAACTCGCGCATCTGTTCGAGGGCTGCGGCTGGACGCCCTACTTCGTCGAAGGCTCCGAGCCCGCGCTCATGCATCGCCAGATGGCCGAGACGCTGGAGCATTGCGTGCTCGAGATCAGGCGCATGCAGCGCGCAGCGCGTGCCGGCGGCACGCCGACGCGCCCGCGCTGGCCGATGGTGGTGCTGCGCAGCCCGAAAGGCTGGACCGGCCCGCGCGAGGTCGACGGCCACAGGGTGGAGGGCTCCTGGCGCGCGCACCAGGTGCCGCTGGGCGACGTGAAGACGAACCCCGCGCGGCTGCGCCAGCTCGAGCAATGGCTGCAAAGCTACGCGCCCGACCAATTGTTCGACGCGCGCGGCGCGCTGCGCGCGGATCTGCGCGCGCTCGCACCCGAGGGCAACCGCCGCATGAGCGCGAATCCGCACGCCAACGGCGGCCTCGTGCGCAAGGCGCTGCGCATGCCGGACTTCCGCGAACATGCCGTGACCCTGCCCGGCCCGGGCAAGACGAGCGTGGAGAACACGCGCCCGCTCGGCAAGTTCCTGCGCGACATCATGCGCCACAACGGGCAGAACTTCCGCGTCTTCGGGCCCGACGAAAACACTTCGAACAAGCTCGACGACATCTACGACGCGAGCAAGAAGACCTGGCTCGCCGATCTGCTGCCGCAGGACGCCGACGGCGGCGAGCTCGCGCCCGACGGCCGCGTCATGGAGATGCTGTCCGAGCACACGCTCGAGGGCTGGCTCGAAGGCTACCTGCTGAGCGGGCGGCACGGCTTCTTCTCGACCTACGAGGCCTTCGTGCACGTCATCGACTCGATGTTCAACCAGCACGCGAAGTGGCTCGCCATGTCGCGCGAAGTGCCCTGGCGCGCCGCGGTGTCGTCGCTGAATCTGCTCATCACCTCGACCGTCTGGCGGCAGGATCACAACGGGTTCACGCACCAGGATCCCGGCTTCCTCGATCTGGTCGTCAACAAGAGCCCGCAGGTCACGCGCATCTACCTGCCGCCCGACGTGAACTGCCTGCTCTCGGTCGCCGACCACTGCCTGCGCAGCACCGGCTACGTCAACGTCGTCGTGTGCGACAAGCAAAAGCACCTGCAGTATCTCGACCTGGAGGCCGCGATCGCGCACTGCACGAAGGGCATCGGCATCTGGGACTGGGCAAGCAACGACGAGGGCGGCGAACCCGACGTGGTGATGGCAGCGGCCGGCGATGTGGCGACCAAGGAGGCGCTCGCCGCCACCGCGCTGCTGCGCGAGAGTTTTCCGCAGCTGAAGATCCGCTTCGTGAACATCGTCGACCTGTACAAGCTGGCGCCGCATTCCGAGCATCCGCACGGACTCTCGGATCGCGATTTCGACAGCCTGTTCACGCTCGAGCGGCCGATCATTCTCAATTTCCACGGCTATCCCTGGCTGATCCACCGCCTCGCCTACCGGCGCACGAACCACAGGAACCTGCACGTGCGCGGCTACAAGGAGAAGGGCAGCATCAACACGCCGCTCGAACTCGCGATCGAGAACGAGGTCGACCGCTACAGCCTGGCCATCGACGTGATCGATCGCATCGCGGCGCTGCGCGTCGCCGGTGCGCACGTCAAGGAGAAGCTGCGCGACACGCAGATCCGCTGCCGCCGCTACGCCTACGAGCACGGCGTGGATCTGCCCGAAGTCAACGACTGGACCTGGCCGTACTGAGCGCCCCCGCAGCGGCAGCAGGGCGGCGCAGCCGTCGCCTCCTTCCCCGCGACAGGTGCGGCAGGTGCGGCAGGTGCGGCCGGCCGGCACCTCCACGGCCGTGCCGCAGCGCGGCCTGCAGCGCGTGGCGCGGCCCGGCCATGCCCTGGCGCAGCGGGTCGTCGGCGGCCCGGTACTGCCCGGCGTCCCGCGCGGCGGCGGCACAAGCGTTGCAAGCTATCATGGTGCGCACGTTGCGGAGCGTGGGCTTCGGTGTTGCGGAGGCGTGCAGGAATGGACGAAGAAGTGTTCAACATGAGCATGCGCAAGTTCCTCAAGGCGGTCGGCGTCACCTCGCAGCGCGAACTCGAACAGGCGGTGCGCGACGCAATCGCCAGCGGACGCCTCGAAGGCACCGAGGAAGTGAAGGTGAAAATGCAGCTCACTTGCGAGGTGATGGCCAAGCCGTTCGAAGTCGACGGCACGTTGAAGCTCGCCTGATTCGCAAACAGGCCGCGATGCGGTCTGCACGGGCCTCGAGCCGCGCAGCCTCGAGCGCATTGCCGATCACGCCCGCCGATGGGCGCGCTGCGCTTGACCGACGGCAGGCGTGCTTCTTCGGTCCAGGGCCAGGAGAGCTCCGAGATGCGGTCCCCGATCGGGGCGGGCGCGCCGCCTTCTTCGCGGCGTTCGGAGGTGGCGGGTGGTCGCTCGACCGCCATCGGGTCAAGAAGGCGTTCTGAGCGTGCGAGTGCTCGCCGACGGCCGGGAGCCCGGGCGGCACGCCGGCGCACCGCCGACCGCTCGAAGCGGACCATGACGGCCCGAGCGGCCGGCATTTGCTGCCGAGAATGGGGGACATGAGCGGCGACGCCCCGCCTGCTGACCCGTCGATCACGGATGCCGTCGATGTCGCCCGCGCGCTCGGGACCGATCTCGACCGCGGCCTGACGGCGCAGGAGGCCGCGCGGCGTCTCGCCGCGGACGGCCCGAACGAACTGCGCGCGGCGCCGCCCGTGCCCGCCTGGCGCAAGTTCCTCGCACAGTTCCGCGAGCCCCTCGTCCAACTGTTGCTGGGGGCCGCCGCCATCTCGCTCGTGGCCTGGGCGGTCGAGGGCGCAGCCGGGGCGCCGGTGGATGCGATCGTGATCGCGGCGATCGTCGCCGTGAACGCCGTGCTCGGCTACGCGCAGGAGGCGAAGGCACACAACGCCGTGGCGGCGCTCGCGAAGCTGACGGCCGCGACGTCGGCCGTCGTGCGCGACGGCCAGCTGGCGCGCGTCCCCAGCGCCGCCCTGGTGCGCGGCGACCTGCTCGTGCTCGCCGAGGGCGATGCCGTGGGCGCGGACGCGCGCCTGGTGCAGGCCGCGTCGCTGCGCGTGCAGGAGTCCTCGCTGACCGGCGAGAGCGCTGCCGTGCTCAAGGACGCCGCCACGCTGCGCGCCGCGGTGGCGCTCGGCGACCGCCTGTGCATGGTCTTCAAGGGCACGGCGGTCGTGCAGGGCAGCGCCCGCGCCGTGGTCACCGCGACCGGCATGCACAGCGAGATGGGCGCGATCGCCGCCATGCTCGAGGCCGCCGTGCAGGAGCCCACGCCGCTCGAGCGCGAGGTGCAGCGCATCGGCCGCATGCTCGGCATCGCCGTCGTCGTCATCGCGCTCGTCGTCGTGGCGACGGTGCTGCTCGCCTCCGACGTCCGCGGCCCGGGTGACGTCGTCACCGTGCTGCTGCTCGGCGTGTCGCTCGCGGTTGCCGCCGTGCCCGAGGGGCTGCCGGCGATCCTCTCGCTCGTGCTCGCGCTGGGCGTGCAGCGCATGGCCGCGCGCAACGCCATCGTCAAGAAGCTCGCGTCGGTGGAGACGCTCGGTTCGGCGTCGGTGATCTGCTCGGACAAGACCGGCACGCTGACGCGCTCGGAGATGACGATCGAGCGCGTGATGACCGCCTCGGGCGGCACGCATGTCACCGGCGTCGGCTACGCGCCGGTGGGGCGCATCGAGCGCGCCGGCGCAGCGCTCGCCGACGGGCCCCTGCGGGCCGAGCACATCGTGGTGCTGAGCGGTGGCAGCCTCGCCGGCAATGCCGCGCTGCGCCAGCGCGCCGACGGTGCGTGGGAGATCCAGGGCGATCCCACCGAGGCGGCGTTCCTGGTGGCCGAGCGCAAGCTCGGCGTCGCCGGGCGGCGCGAGCAGCGCTTCGAGCGCCGCCGCGAGATCGCGTTCACGTCCGAGCGCCGCATGATGTCGACGATCGAGGTCGACCACGAACATGGCGACGCGCTGGTGCTCGTCAGCAAGGGCGCGCCCGACGTGCTGCTCGCGCGCTGCACGCGCGTGCGCGTCGGCATGGACGCCGTGCCGCTGGACGACGAGCGGCGCCGGCGCATCCTGGCCGACGTCGATGCACTCTCCGACGCCGCGCTGCGCACGCTGGCGGTCGCCTACCGTCCGCTCGCGCCGGGCGAGGAGGCGACGGCCGACGAGCGCCTCGAGCACCTCGAGCGCGGGCTGATCTTCGTCGGCACCGTGGGCATCATCGACCCGCCGCGCGCGGAGGCGGCGCTCGCGATCCGCGAGGCGCAGCGCGCCGGCATCCGGGTGGTGATGATCACCGGCGACCATCCGCGCACGGCCGCGCGCATCGCGGCCGACCTGGGCATCGTGGCTGCCGGTGCTGCCGGTGCCGCCGGTGTCGCCGCGCTGACGGGCACCGAGCTCGACGCGCTCGACGACGACGCCTTCGCCGCAGCGGTGCGCGCGACGTCGGTGTACGCACGCGTGGCGCCGCGGCACAAGCTGCGCATCGTCGATGCGCTGCAGGCCGAAGGCAACGTCGTGGCGATGACCGGCGACGGCGTCAACGACGCGCCGGCGCTGAAGTCGGCGGACATCGGCATCGCGATGGGCGTGGCCGGCACCGAGGTCACGAAGCAGGCGGCGCGGGTGATCCTCGCCGACGACAACTTCGCCACCATCGTCGCTGCCGTGCGCGAAGGACGCACCATCTTCGACAACATCAGGAAGTCCCTGCGCTACCTGCTGTCGTCGAACATGGGCGAGGTGCTCACCGTCTTCGCCGGCGTCGTGCTCGCGGGCCGGCTCGGCCTGACCGGCACGGGCGAAGCCGTGGTGCTGCCGCTGCTGGCGACGCAGATCCTGTGGATCAACCTCGTCACCGACTCGGGCCCCGCGCTGGCGATGGGCGTCGACCCGCCGGGCGAGGACGTCATGGCCCGCCGGCCGCGCCGCCCGGGCGAGCGCGTGATCGACGCGCGCATGTGGGCCGGCGTGATCGAGATCGGCGCAGTGATGGCGGCGGTGACGCTGCTGACGATCGACCTGTACCTGCCCGGCGGCCTGATCGAGGGCCATCGCGATCTCGCCAACGCGCGCACGGCCGGCTTCAACGTGCTGGTCTTCGCGCAGATGTTCAACGGCCTCAATGCCCGCTCGGAGACGGCGAGCGCGTGGCGGGGGCTCTTTGCCAATCCGTGGCTCTGGGGCGCGCTGCTGCTGTCGGTGCTGCTGCAGGTGGCCGTGATCCACGTCGGGTTTCTCAACGTCGCGTTCGGGACCGTGCCGCTGACGCTCGACCAGTGGCTGGTCTGCATCGCGATGGCGAGCGTGGTGCTCTGGTTCGCCGAGCTGCGCAAGTTCGGGCTGCGCGCGACCCGGTGCGGAACCGGCTGAGCCGAGCCGTCACGCCAGCCATTCGACGGTCGGCGTCGCCGCACGGACCTGGGTCCGCTTGCCCAATTGCCGGTCCCGCGACGCCGCAGCCACCAGGGCGGGCAGCGGTGTCAGCCGACGCGGTCGCGGTCCCGCGAGCGCACGTCAGGGCACCGGGCTCGGGGCGCGCCGACAATCGGCCGCATCGCCCGCGCCACCGCCGCACGATCCGGCGTCGGCGGGCCCGAACCCAGGAGAACCGGACCATGCCCTGCTACGCCATCGACGGCATCGGCCCCGTCGTCGACCCGAGCGCGTTCGTGCACCCGGCGGCGGTGCTGATCGGCGACGTGATCGTCGGGCCCGGCTGCTATGTCGGCCCCTGCGCCTGCCTGCGCGGCGACATGGGCCGCATCGAGCTGCAGTGCGGCGCCAACGTGCAGGACGGCTGCGTCGTGCACAGCTTTCCGAACGGCGACGTCGTGATCGAGGAAAACGGCCACATCGGCCACGGCGCCATCCTGCACGGCTGCACCGTGAAGCACGATGCGATGGTGGGCATGAACGCGGTCGTGATGGACGAGGCGGTGGTCGGCGCACAGGCCATCGTCGGCGCCTGCGCGTTCGTGCCGGCGAAGACGGTGCTGCCGCCGCGCGCACTGGCGCTCGGCGCGCCGGCCAAGGTCGTGCGCACGCTCGACGACGACGCCGTGGCACGCAAGCGCGAAGGTACCGCCGTCTATCACGAGCTCACGCGCCGCTCGCTCGCGACCATGCGCGAGGTGCAGCCCGACGCCGTGGCGGCGCCGGATCGGCCGCGCCTGCGGCTGCGCGCGCTGCGCAGCCTCACGAGCGGGCGCTGACGGGCCGCAGCGGACAGCGCACCGCCTCGGACCGGGCCGCATCCGGCGCACGGCCGCCATCGCACCCGGGGCCGCCGGCCGCCGCATCGCGCTGACGGACACGAGGGCGCACCACGGTGCGGCGACGAGTCAGAACGTCTCCCAATCGCCGTCGCTCGGGGGCGCGCTGCGCACCGGGCACTCTGGCAGCGCAGGCCGTGCGGCCGCAGCGGCGGTCTGCGCATCGCGGTGCCCGGGGCGCACGCGCGCGTGGCCGCTCGTCTGCCCGTTCGTCTGCCCGCTCGTCTGCCCGCTCGTCTGCCCGCTCGTAGGCTCGTTCGTGCGCTCGTTCATCGGCTTGCGCGCACGCTCGTTCGCGCGCGCCGGCGCTGCGGCTTCGCGCCGCGCCGACTCGCGCACCCGTCCGAGCGTGGCCGCCGCCGCGACCGCAGGGCGAGCCGGCGGCGCTGTCCTTGCGCTTCGGAGCGCGGGCGTCAAGGCGGCGGCAGGTTGCGCCTTGCACTGGCCGGCCGCCGTCGGCACCGCGCCGGGCGCCGACTCACCCAGGTGGAACACCCCGACCACCTGCGTCAGGTTCACCGCCTGCTGCTCGAGGCTCTCGGCCGCCGCGCTCGACTCCTCGACGAGGGCGGCGTTTTGCTGCGTCATGCGGTCGAGCTGCGAGACGGCGAGGTTGATCTGGTCGATGCCGCTGCTCTGTTCGCTCGACGCCGTGGTGATCTCGCCGATGATGGCGCCCACGCGCTGCACGCCGGCCACGATCTCGTGCATCGTCTCGCCGGCGCTGCCCACGAGGCGCGAGCCGGTCTGCACGCGCTCGACGCTGGTGCCGATCAGCACGCGGATCTCCTTGGCCGCATCGGCCGAGCGCTGCGCCAGGCTGCGCACCTCGGCCGCCACCACGGCGAAGCCGCGGCCCTGCTCGCCGGCGCGCGCCGCCTCCACCGCCGCGTTGAGCGCGAGGATGTTGGTCTGGAACGCGATGCCGTCGATGGTGCCGATGATCTCGGCGATGCGCCGGCTCGACTCGTCGATCTCGCCCATCGTCGAGACGACCTGGGCGACCACGTCGCCGCCGCGCGCGGCGGCCTGCGACGCGGTGCTGGCGAGCTGATCGGCGCTGCGCGCCGCGTCGGCCGTCTGGCGCACGGTGGCGGTGAGCTGCTCGAGCGACGCCGCCGTCTGCTGCAGGCTCGACGCCGTCTCCTCGGTGCGCCGGCTCAGGTCGACGCTGCCCGCGGCGATCTCGCCCGAGGCGACGCGGATGTTGCCGGTTGAGGCGTGCACCTGCTCGATCGTGCGGCGCAGCGCCGCGATCATCGTCTGCAGCGCATGCAGCAGGCTGTGCGGCGCCGCCTGGTCCAGCCGCGCGCCGAGGTTGCCGCGCGCCACCTCGTCCATCACCGCCATCGCCTCGGCCGGATCGCCGCCGATCTGGCGCAGCACGCTGCGCGTCACCACCCAGCCCACCGCGGCCACGATCGCCAGCAGCAGCAGCGCCACCAGCGCGTCGCGGATGCGCCCGGCGCGCACGACCGCGGCCAGGTCGTCCATGTACACGCCCGAGCCGACGACCCAGTTCCAGCCGTCGATGCGCTGGGCGTACTGCAGCTTGGGCACCGGCGCGCTCTGGCCGGGGCGCGGAAAGAGCGCCTCGCTCGAGCCGCGCCCGTCGGCGCTGCGCACGGCCGCGTCGATCAGGTTCTTCAGCGAATCGTTGCCGTCGGCGTCGCGCAGCTTGCCGAGCATCGACGTGCCGGCCCACTCCGGGCGCATCGGATGCATCACCGCGGTGCCGTCGAAGCCGAAGATGTAGAAGTACTCGCTGGCGCCGTCGGCGCCGCCGTAGCGCGCGCGGCGGATCGCATCGATGGCGGCCTTCTTGGCGGCTTCTACGCTCAGCTCGCCGGCGGCGGCAGCGCGCTGGTAGGCCGCGGCGATGGTGGCGGCCGACTGCACGGCGCTCACCAGCTCGCCGCGCCGCGCCTCGGTGGCCAGGCGCTCGTTGCGCACGGCCGAGACGAACGAAAGGACGACGAAGCCGAGCAGCGCCGTGGCGACGAGGAGGACGATCTTGTGCCTGAAACCGAGACGACGAAACATGATGGATCCGCAATTCGAGAGAGCCGATGGGACGTGGAGCGTGCAGGACGGGCGCCGCACTGCGGCGCCGTGCGCCGTGGGTTGCGCGCCCTGCCCTTCCTATCGACCTCGGGGCGCCGCGCTGGAGCGATATCTCGGGCTCGCGTGCGAGGGCGCGTGCGAGTGCGCGTGCGAG